>KL569406.1:0-11710 GCA_000715685.1 Streptomyces lilacinus | reverse complement strand
TGTGTATAAGAGACAGACCCACAGGCGCTGCAGCGTCGCCGCGGCCTCCAACTGCGCCTTGGCCTCCGCCAGCGAGCGCAGGCTGACGTCCGCGTGCAGCCGCTCGAGCAGGAGCGCCCCGGCCGCCGGGTCGGCCCGCAGCGGGCGGACGGCCGAGCGGCCGTCCCAGTGGGCGAGCGCGGCGTGTTCGCGTGCCGCGCTGCCGTCGGGCGGGCAGAGCTTGAGGACGGCGGGCGTGCCGTCGGCGCGGCGGACGAGGACGACCATGCTCGTGCGCCCGCCGGGCGTCTGCACCCGTTCGGGTGAGAGCTCCCAGCGGGTGAGGAGCTCGCGCGCGAGCTCCGGGAGGTTCGTGAGCCACTGCCGGGCGGCGTCGCCGAAGGCGGGATCCGAGCTCAGGGTTCGAACCAGCCTTTCCGGCGGTTCGAGGCGGTCGTTCGTGATGGCCATCCCTGAGCTGTCCCTTTCCATGCTTCCGTCGGCGGCTTCGGTCGGCGTCGCGCCGGTCAGGCCCCGCCGGTGGCGGCCCGCTCGGCGAGCCCAGGGAAGGCTACGCTGCCGCCGCTCCAGCGCACCGCCCGCACCGCCGCTTCCCGCAGGCCCGCCGCCGCCTCGGTACGCAGGTCGCCGGTGGCGGCCCGTACGAGGTCGGCGTAGACCGCCGCGAGCCGGTGCTCCAACTCCGCCGCCAGCCGCACCGCCGCTGCCGCGTCCGGCACCGGGAACGGCAGCGCGTACGCCGCGGCCGCCGCAGCGGGGTCGGCGCCGAGGGCCCGTACGGCGCGGGTCATCGCGTCCCGCCGGGCCCGGTGCGCCTCGTAGGCCTCACGGGCCTCCGAGGCCCGCGTGTCGTCGACACGCCCGCCGACGACCCCGTAGCCGTACACCGCCGCGTGCTCGGCGGCGAGCGCGGCCTGCGCGGCGGTCACCACAACAGTCGTCATGGCGCGGCTCCGGCGAGGAGGAAGGCGTGGGCCGCGCCCGCCGCGGCCACGGAGGCGAGCAGCCGGGCGAGTTCGGGCGGCGCGGAACCGAGGGCCACGGCGCGCGCGTCGGCGGTGCGCCGCTCGGCGTCGGCGAGCGCGGTGAGGGCCGCCTTCGCATCGCCCGGAACGTCCACCGGAACGTCCACCGGAACGTCCACCGGCACGTCCGTGCGCGCCGGTGACGGGGAGGCCGAGGGCGAAGGGGACGACGGCGCCGCCCCCGCCCCGAACGCCTCGGCGTGCCGGGCGACTTCGGCCCGCAGCGGCGCCAGCCGCTGGGCCAGCGCGCCGTGCGCGGCGACCGTGGCGTCGTACCGCTCGAGCAGCGCCACCGAGTCCCGCCCGGCGCGCTCCTTGAGCCGCAGCGCGGCCGAGGAGCCCTCGGCGTCGGCGACGGCGTCACGGCCGCCGGAGGAGCAACCGGCGAGCAGCGGGCCCGCGCCGGCCGTCAGCAGGGCCGCCGCGCCCCCTGCCAGTACCCTGCGTCTGCGCGGGCCCCCGGCGGCCCGCGTCGTCGTCGTGAGCGGCACGATCCTCTTTTCCGCGTCGTCCCCGCCTGGTCTCGGCATGATCACCGCACGCGAGCGTACCGGCGCGCGACCCGATGGCCGCGGACCGGGCACCGAATCGTCAGCCGGCTGCCGGAACAGATAGGCTTTGACCTGACACGCGACTTTCCCACAACAGCACACGCGGCCGAGGAGTCACCCGGATGAGCACCACCCAGAGCGAGCGGCTGCGCGAGCTGCTGGCCCCTCTCGTGAGCGCGCGGGAGCTGGACCTGGAAGAGATCGAGGTGACTCCGGCGGGCAAGCGGCGTGTGCTGCGCGTCGTGGTGGATTCCGACGAGGGTGTGCAGCTGGACGCGTGCGCGGACCTGAGCCGCGACGTCTCCGCCGCCCTCGACGAGACGGACGTGATGGGCGGAGCCCCCTACGTCCTCGAGGTCACCTCCCCCGGCGCCGACCGCCCCCTGACCCAGCCGCGCCACTACGTGCGTGCCACCGGCCGGCTGATCAAGGCGCAGCTCACCGAGGGCGGCGAGCTCGTCGCCCGGATCGTCGCCGTGGACGACGAGGGCCTCGACCTGGAGGTGCCGGGCGTGAAGGGCCGCAAGCCCACCGCCCGCCGGCTCGCCTTCGGCGAGATCGCCAAGGCGCGTGTCGAGATCGAGTTCAACCGCAAGTCCGGTCGGGATGCCGAGAAGGCCGCGGACGAGACCGACGAGAACCAAGAGGAGGCGTAGCCGTGGACATCGACATGAGTGCCCTGCGGGGCCTGGTGCGAGAGAAGGAGATCTCCTTCGACCTGCTGGTCGAGGCGATCGAGTCGGCCCTCCTCATCGCCTACCACCGCACCGAGGGAAGCCGGCGCCGCGCCCGCGTGGAGCTGGACCGGTCGACCGGTCATGTGACGGTGTGGGCCAAGGAGGACCCGCAGGACCTCGCCGAGGGCGAGGAGCCCCGCGAGTTCGACGACACCCCCTCCGGCTTCGGCCGGATCGCCGCGACCACCGCGAAGCAGGTCATCCTCCAGCGTCTGCGCGACGCCGAGGACGAGATCACTTTCGGTGAGTTCGCCGGCCGCGAGGGCGACGTCGTCGCGGGCGTCGTCCAGCAGGGCAAGGACCCGAAGAACGTCCTGGTCGACATCGGCAAGCTGGAGGCCATCCTGCCGGTGCAGGAGCAGGTGCCGGGCGAGGAGTACAAGCACGGCACGCGCCTGCGCACGTACGTCGTCCGGGTGGCCAAGGGCGTTCGCGGTCCGTCCGTGACGCTCTCGCGCACCCACCCCAACCTGGTGAAGAAGCTCTTCGCCATGGAGGTCCCGGAGATCGCGGACGGCTCGGTGGAGATCGCCGCCATCGCCCGCGAGGCCGGCCACCGCACCAAGATCGCGGTGCGCTCGACCCGCTCCGGCCTGAACGCCAAGGGCGCCTGCATCGGCCCGATGGGCGGCCGGGTCCGCGCGGTCATGGCCGAGCTGCACGGCGAGAAGATCGACATCGTCGACTGGTCGGACGACCCCGCCGAGCTGGTGGCCCACGCACTGTCCCCCGCACGGGTGAGCAAGGTCGAGGTCGTGGACCTCGCCGCCCGCTCCGCCCGGGTGACCGTGCCCGACTACCAGCTCTCCCTCGCCATCGGCAAGGAGGGGCAGAACGCCCGGCTCGCTGCGCGGCTCACCGGCTGGCGCATCGACATCCGCCCGGACACCGAGCAGCCGCAGGCCGACTGAGCGGCGCACAGGAGCGGCCGGGGGCGCGCGCACCGCGTCCCCGAGCGGCCCGGAATGGTCCGTAAAACGACCTTCGCGGGCCGCGCCGCCCCGTACCGAGCCCGGTCCGGGCCCCGAAACCAGGCCGATCTTGGCCGAAACGCATACGCGCACGATCAGTGCCCCGAAGGGGTGAGGTCGGCGTGGGGAGGTAGACTTAACCAGTGTCTGGCCGGACGCATGCCCGCGCATGCCCTGAGCGCACCTGTGTGGGGTGCCGGGAGCGAGCGGCCAAGGGCGAACTGCTGCGGACCGTGGTGGTCGAGGGCGTCTGCGTCCCCGATCCTCGCGGTACGCTGCCCGGCCGGGGTGCCTCCGTGCACCCCACACTGGTCTGCCTCGATCTGGCGGTACGCCGCCGGGCGTTCCCCCGGGCCTTCAAGGCCCCGGGACCGCTCGACACGGCGGAGCTGCGCCGGTACGTCGAACAGACCGACCAGCAGTAGATCGGCCCCGCCCCGAGCGGGGTGGCCCCACTGTAAGAAGAACGGCACGGGTAACCGTGCGGTCAGGTACCTCGCGAGTTGGAAGTAGGTCGAGATTGCGATGAGCACTCGATGAGTACGCGATGAGTACGCCCATGAAGTAGCGACGGTCCGGTGGACACCCCGGACCTAGAAGGAGCGAAGTGGCTAAGGTCCGGGTATACGAACTCGCCAAGGAGTTCGGAGTCGAGAGCAAGGTCGTCATGGCCAAGCTCCAAGAACTTGGTGAATTCGTCCGTTCGGCGTCCTCGACCATCGAGGCGCCGGTCGTCCGTAAGCTGACCGACGCTTTGCAGGGCCCCGGTGGCAACGCCGGCAAGTCCGCTGCGAAGCCCGCGGCGCCGCGCAAGGCCGCGCCCGCGAAGCCTGGTGCCCCCACTCCGGGCGCCCAGGCACGTCCCGCCGCCCCGGCCCCCAAGCCGGCCGCGGCCCCCACCCCCAAGCCCGCGAGCGCCGGCCCCGCGCCGACGCCCGGCCCGCGCCCCGGCCCGAAGCCCGGTCCGGCGGCCCCCAAGCCTGCCCCGGCCGCGCCGGCGCAGCCCGAGTTCCAGGCTCCGCCGTCGGCCCCCGCGCCGTCCGGCCCCAAGCCTGCCGGCGCCCCGCGTCCGGGTGCCCGTCCCGGTCCCGCCGGCCAGCGTGACGGCGGTCGTCCCGAGCGCGCCCCGCGTCCGGGTGGCCCCGGCGAGCGCGCCCCGCGTCCCGGTGGCGCCCGTCCGGCCGGTCCCCGTCCGGGCAACAACCCCTTCACCTCCGGTGGCTCCACCGGCATGGCCCGTCCGCAGGCCCCCCGTCCGGGTGGCGCCCCGCGTCCGGGTGCCGGCGGCCCGGGTGCCCCGCGTCCGCAGGGCGGTCCCGGCGGTGCCCCGCGTCCGCAGGGTCAGGGCGGTCCCCGTCCGACCCCCGGCGGCATGCCCCGTCCGCAGGCTCCCGGTGGCGCCCCGCGTCCCGGCGGCGCCCCGGCCGGCAACCGTCCGAACCCCGGCATGATGCCGCAGCGTCCCGCTGCCGGCCCGCGTCCGGGCCCCGGCGGCGGCGGTCGCGGTCCCGGCGGCGGTGCCGGTCGTCCCGGCGGCGGTGCCGGTCGTCCCGGCTTCGCCGGTCGTCCGGCCGGTCCCGGCGGCGGCGGTCGTCCCGGTGGCGGCGGCGGTTTCGCCGGCCGTCCCGGTGGCGGTGCCCCCGGTGGCGGCGGCGGCTTCGGCGGCGGTCGTCCCGGCGGCTTCGGCGGTCGTCCCGGCGGCCCGGGTGCCCGTGGTGGCACGCAGGGTGCCTTCGGCCGTCCCGGCGGTCCGGCCCGTCGTGGCCGCAAGTCCAAGCGCCAGCGTCGCCAGGAGTACGAGGCCATGCAGGCCCCGTCGGTCGGCGGCGTGATGCTGCCCCGCGGCGGCGGCGAGACCATTCGCCTGTCGCGCGGTGCCTCCCTCACCGACTTCGCGGAGAAGATCGGCGCCAACCCGGCGTCGCTCGTCGCCGTGATGATGAACCTCGGCGAGATGGTCACGGCCACGCAGTCCGTCTCCGACGAGACGCTGCAGCTCCTCGGCGGCGAGATGAACTACACCGTTCAGATCGTCAGCCCCGAGGAGGAGGACCGCGAGCTCCTCGAGTCGTTCGACATCGAGTTCGGTGAGAACGAGGGCGGCGAGGAAATGCTCGTCGCGCGTCCGCCGGTCGTGACCGTCATGGGTCACGTCGACCACGGTAAGACGCGACTCCTCGACGCGATCCGCAAGACCAACGTGGTCGCGGGCGAGGCCGGTGGCATCACCCAGCACATCGGTGCCTACCAGGTCGCGACCGAGGTCAACGACGAAGAGCGCAAGATCACCTTCATCGACACCCCGGGTCACGAGGCGTTCACCGCCATGCGTGCCCGTGGTGCGAAGTCGACCGACATCGCGATCCTCGTGGTGGCGGCCAACGACGGTGTCATGCCGCAGACGATCGAGGCCCTGAACCACGCCAAGGCGGCCGACGTGCCGATCGTGGTCGCGGTCAACAAGATCGACGTCGAGGGCGCCGACCCGACCAAGGTCCGCGGTCAGCTGACCGAGTTCGGTCTGGTGGCCGAGGAGTACGGCGGCGACACGATGTTCGTCGACATCTCCGCCAAGCAGGGTCTGAACATCGACAAGCTGCTCGAGGCCGTCGTCCTCACCGCCGACGCCGCGCTCGACCTGCGCGCCAACGCGGAGCAGGACGCGCAGGGCATCGCGATCGAGGCCCACCTCGACCGCGGTCGCGGCGCCGTGGCCACCGTCCTCGTCCAGCGCGGTACCCTCCGCGTCGGCGACACGATGGTCGCCGGTGACGCGTACGGTCGCGTCCGCGCGATGCTCGACGACAAGGGCCAGAACGTGGAGGAGGCGGGTCCGTCGACTCCGGTCCTCGTCCTCGGTCTGACCAACGTCCCGGGCGCCGGCGACAACTTCCTCGTCGTCGACGAGGACCGCACGGCCCGCCAGATCGCCGAGAAGCGCGCTGCGCGCGAGCGCAACGCCGCCTTCGCCAAGCGCACCCGCCGGGTGTCCCTCGAGGACCTCGACAAGGTGCTCAAGGCCGGTCTGGTGCAGGATCTCAACATCATCATCAAGGGCGACGCGTCCGGTTCGGTGGAGGCTCTCGAGTCCTCGCTGCTCCAGCTCGACGTCGGCGAAGAGGTCGAGATCCGCGTGCTGCACCGCGGTGTGGGTGCGGTCACCGAGTCGGACATCAACCTGGCGACCGGCTCCGACGCCATCGTCATCGGCTTCAACGTCCGCGCCGAGGGCCGTGCCACGCAGATGGCCGAGCGCGAGGGCGTCGACGTCCGGTACTACTCGGTCATCTACCAGGCGATCGAGGAGATCGAGGCGGCCCTCAAGGGCATGCTGAAGCCGGAGTACGAAGAGGTCGAGCTCGGTACGGCGGAGATCCGCGAGATCTTCCGCTCGTCCAAGCTGGGCAACATCGCGGGTGTCCTCATCCGCTCCGGCGAGGTCAAGCGCAACACCAAGGCGCGCCTCATCCGCGACGGCAAGGTCGTGGCCGAGGACCTCACCATCGTCGGTCTGCGTCGCTTCAAGGACGACGTCACCGAGATCCGCGAGGGCTTCGAGGGTGGTATCAACCTCGGAAACTTCAACGACATCAAGGTCGACGACGTCATCGCGACGTACGAGATGCGCGAGAAGCCGCGCGGCTGAATCGCATAGCTCGACCCCGGGGCCGATCGGCGGATCATATTTCCGTCGATCGGCCCCGGCCGTTGCGTGTACGGTTTCGAGGAGCGGTACACGCACACACATAGACCTCACGCCTCCCGGGTGGGCCTCACCCGCAACGCATGTATGCAGGGACACTGTCCTTCGACCTTCTTCTCGGTGACGTCCGGTCGCTGAAGGAGAAGCGCTCCGTCGTCCGCCCGATCGTCGCCGAGCTGCACCGCAAGTACGCGGTGAGCGTGGCGGAGGTCGGCGACCAGGATCTCTACCGCCGGGCCACCATTGGAGTGGCGGCGGTCTCCGGGGACGCGGGGCACCTCACAGACCTACTGGACCGCTGCGAGCGCTGGGTCGCCGCACGTCCTGAAGTGGAGCTGCTGTCGGTACGACGGCGGTTCCACGGCGACCATGACGACTGAAGCGGTCGGCTGGCGCCGAGAGCACAATGCTGGAAGACGAGAAGGAGACGGACCAGTGGCCGACAACGCGCGGGCGAAAAGGCTGGCGGACCTCATCCGCGAGGTGATCGCCCAGAAGCTGCAGCGCGGCATCAAGGACCCGCGGCTCGGCTCGCACGTGACCATCACGGACACCCGGGTCACCGGCGACCTGCGGGAGGCTACGGTCTTCTACACGGTCTACGGCGACGACGAGGAGCGTGCGAGCGCCGCGGCGGGCCTGGAGAGCGCCAAGGGCATCCTGCGCTCCGAGGTCGGCCGCGCCGCGGGCACCAAGTTCACGCCGACGCTGACCTTCGTCGCGGACGCCCTGCCGGAGAACGCCCGGACCATCGAGGACCTCCTCGACCGGGCGCGCGCCTCGGACGCCCAGGTGCGCCAGGCCTCCTCGGGCGCCACGTACGCGGGCGAGGCCGACCCGTACCGCAAGCCGGGCGAGGACGACGGGGACGCGACCGCCGAATGAAGCAGAAGTACGACGGTCCGGACGGCCTGGTCATCGTCGACAAGCCGGCCGGCTTCACCTCGCACGACGTCGTCGCCAAGATGCGGGGCATCGCCCGCACCCGGCGCGTCGGCCACGCGGGGACGCTCGACCCGATGGCCACCGGCGTGCTCGTCCTCGGCGTCGAGCGGGCCACCAAACTCCTCGGTCACCTCGCGCTGACCGAGAAGGAGTACGTGGCGACCATCAGGCTCGGCCAGAACACCGTCACCGACGACGCCGAGGGCGAGATCACCTCGACCGTCGACGCCTCCGGGGTCACCCGCGAGGCGATCGACGCCGGGGTCGCCAAGCTGACCGGGGACATCATGCAGGTCCCCTCCAAGGTCAGCGCGATCAAGATCGACGGCAAGCGCTCGTACAAGCGGGCGCGCGAGGGCGAGGACTTCGAGATCCCCGCCCGCCCGGTGACGGTCTCCTCCTTCACCGTGCACGCCGTGCTCCCCGCCGAGACGGCGGACGGCACGCCCGTGCAGGACGTGCTGGTCTCCGTCGTCTGCTCCTCCGGCACCTACGTCCGGGCCCTGGCCCGCGACCTGGGCGCGGACACCGGCGTCGGCGGCCACCTCACGGCACTGCGGCGCACCCGCGTCGGCCCGTACGGGATCGCGGACGCCCGCACGCTGGAGCAGCTCCAGGAGGAGCTGACCGTGATGCCCGTCGCGGAGGCGGCCTCCGCGGCCTTCCAGCGCTGGGACGTGAACGAGGAGCAGGCCCGGCTGCTCGGCCACGGCGTCCGGATCAAGGTCCCGCCGTTCGACACCAAGGGCCCCATCGCGGCCTTCGGCCCCGACGGCCGCTTCCTGGTGCTCCTGGAGAACCAGGGCGGCAAGGCCAAGAGCCTGGCCGTCTTCGCCTAGCGGCGCCCGACGGGCCCGGCGGCCCGGCGGACCTGGCGGCTTGGCGGGCCTGGCGGCCTGGAGCCCAGGCGGCACCCCTCCGCGGATCGCACCACCGTGGGACGGGGATCGCGCTCAACGCTTTCCCCGCCCCACGATCCCCCTCCCACTGGTCTCTATCCATCCGAGACGGGTGATTCACCCCAACGGGCAGGCGCTCGGAGTGAACCAGGGGGGTGGAAGGGGGCGCGTTCAGGGTGAGACCTGGTCTCGCCGATCATCCGCTGCCTACCGTCGTGTGTACGAGCACGGCGGGGAGGTTCGACGGGATGAACGGTCGGCGGACCGATGCCGAAGAGTCACTGGTGCGCATTCGCGACCTCGCCGGACGGGCGCGGGGCACGGGATTTCTCGCCGACGACCGCGGCACCCTGATCACCAGCCACGAGGCGGTCGACGGCCTGGCCCGGCTCGTCCTGCACGCCTCCGGCGAGCTGACCTGCGTCGTCGGCGCGGAAAACGTCATCGCGCTGCCCGAGTACGACCTCGCCCTCGTGCGCACCGAGGGCCTCACCGTGCCCCCGCTGCCCGTGGCCGCGGCCGAGTCGGTCGAGAGCGGCAAGGAGGTCCGGCTGCGGGCCGGGCGCTGGCACAGCGCGCGGATCATCGGCGACGTCCCCGTCACCTACACCGCCACCGACCGCTTCCACCTGCTCGGCACCGCGCTCGAGCTCTCGCTCTCCGGCCGCTCCGCGCTGCGGCTCGGCGAGGAGGCCACCGGCGGGCCCGTCTTCGACGCCGGCACCGGGGCCGTCGTCGCCGTCCTCGGTACCGCGCTGCAGGCCGACCGCCGCGCCGCCGGCTTCGCCATCCCGCTGCGCGCCGCCGCCCTGGCCGCCCCCGGCGGCCCCCTCGCCGAGCTCCTCGACCGCAACTCCGCCACGGTCCCCGCCTTCGGCCCCGACCTCAACCTCGCCGGCGCCCTGCAGCTCACCGCCACGGCCCTCGGCTCGGTCGTCACCCCCCGCGTCTGGCGCGACCCCGTCGAGCGGCCCGAGGTCGAGCGGGAATTCGCCCGCTTCCTCGACGTCGAGCCCGGCGAGAAGGGCGGCGCCATCGTCTTCGGACTCGTCGGCGACCCCGGCACGGGCCGGACGACCGAGCTCGGCGCCCTGGCCGGGCGGCGGGCACGCGGCGCCGAGCCCGCGCCGACCATCTGGCTGCGCGGCGCGGACCTCCGCGTGGGCGACGACAGCGTCCGGGACGCCGTGGACCGCGCCCTCGCCGCCGCCGGGCGCATCGTCACCGCCTCGGCCGGCCCCGGCGGCACCATCGGGGACACCTCGGCCGCCACCCCCGAGGCCGTCGCCGAGCTCGCCCGCCGCATGGGCCGGCCCCTGCTCGTCCTCCTCGACGGGCCGGAGGAGATGCCGCCCGTCCTCGCCCACGCGCTGCCCTCCTGGACCGCCGCGACCGTGCGCTGGCTGGAGGAGACGGCCACCCGCCTGATCGTCGCCTGCCGCCCGGAGCACTGGGAGACCGCCGGCGCCCTCTTCCCCGCCGTCCTCCTCCACCGCGCCGGCGGCGGCCCCTGCGCCCTGCCGCCGCCCTCCGGGCCGCGCGCCCTGCCGCCCTGCTCGCGGCTCCCGCGACTGACCCCCGGGCAGGCCGCCGAGGTCCGCGCCTCCTACGCCGTCCCGCCGGACGCCATCGCCCCCGCCGACGCCGCCCACCCGCTCGCCCTCCGGCTGCTCGCCGAGATCCGCGCCGCGCTCCCCGACGGCACGGAAGGCGCCGGCGGCAGCGGCGAGGCGGCCCCCGACCGGTGGGACGTCTTCGCCGCCCACCTCGACCTGATCTGCCTGCGCATCGCCGTCCGGCTCGCCGCCGCCCGCCGCCCCCCGCTGCGCGGCGCCGCGGTCCGACGGCTCGCCGCGCGCGTCTCCGGGCAGGTCCACGAGGCGGCCCGCCGCTGCCTGGGCCCCGGGCAGGGGGAGCTCGAGCGCGAGGCGTTCGAGGAGCTCTTCCCCTGGCGCACGGGCTGGGCCTCCGCCGTCCTCACCGAGGGCCTCCTCGTCCCCGCCGGCTCCGGCTACCGCTTCGCCCACGAGGAGTTCGCCGACTGGTTGCAGGGCACCCACCTCGACCTCGACGCCGCCCTCCACGCGCTCGTCCACCGCTGGTACGAGCCGGAGGGCCCGCCCGCCGAGGCCGCCGTCCGCCTGCCCTCCCGCACCGGCGCCGGCCCCGTGCCGGCGCCCGGGGGCCACGTACCGCCCCCGCCCGGCTCGTCCGCCGCCCGCGCCGCCGGAAAGGGCCGCCGCAAGCGCGGCGACAAGACCCCCGCCGAGTCCACCCGCCCGCTGCCGGTCCCGCGCCACCGCATCGGGCCCGTGCTCCAGGCGATGCTCCTGCTCGCCCGACGCTCCGGGCCCACCGAGCTCTCCCGCCGCCTCAGCGCCCTCGTCCACGCCGTCGAGACGCTGTCCCAGCGGGCGGCGGAGGCCGAGGCCAAGGAGGAGGGCACCGGCCGCACCCTCGCCGACCCCTCCTGGTGGGCCGCCCACCTGCTCGGCGAGACCCTGCTGCGCGTCCCCGACGCCGCGCCCTACCTGGGCGTGCTGCGCCTGCTCGCCGAGCGTGTCACCGCGCGCTCGCTCGCCGTCGGCGGCTTCGACAGCGCGGCGTCCGCCACGCTCGGCGGCCTCGCCGAGTTCGGCCCCTGGTTCTGGCTGCGCCTCCCCCTCGAGCTCCCCGACCGCCTCGAGCTCCTCCGCATCCTCATCCCGGCCGACGGCCCGCCGCCGGGGGCTGTTCCGCCGCGTCCGCGCGGCGAGCTGGGCGGCCAGGGCGTTGGCGATGGCAAGGCGCCTGCCGGGGCGCCTGCGGCTGGGCTCGAGGGGGCGGGTGGGGGTGCCGCCTCTGCGGGGGCGGCCGATGCACTGTCTCTTATACACATC
>KL569405.1:57882-58486 GCA_000715685.1 Streptomyces lilacinus | reverse complement strand
GTCCGGCACCGCACGGGGCCGGACGGCGGGGGCGACTGGTACGACGCGCTGCCCCTGCCGGAGGGCGCGCTGGGGCTCGCCATCGGCGGAATCAATGATTCCGGCCCCGGTGCCGTCGCCGCGACGGCCCGGCTGCGCGCCTCCCTGCGCGCGTACGCCGTCATGGAGGGCGAGGATCCGGTCGCCGTCCTCTCCGACCTCGAGCTCCTCCTCCGCGTGACCGAGCCCACCCGGTCGGCCACGGCCCTCTTCGCGTACTGCGAGCCGGCCGAGCGGAAGGTCGTCGTCGCCGGCGCCGGGCACTGCTCGCCGTTGATCATCGGCGCCGACCGGGTCGCGTACGTGGAGACCTCGCTGTCGGCACCGCTCGGCATGCTGGCCTGCTGGGAGGCGCCCAGCGTGGAGATCGAGCCGGCACCCGGAGAAACGCTCCTCTTCTACAGCGACGGCCTGCTGCACCGCACCGGCGACTCGATGGACCGGGCCTTCTCCCGGCTGCGCTCGGCGGCCGCGAGCGTCCCCCGGGCCGCGCGCCGCGACCCCGAGGCCATCGCCGACCACGTGCTGAACACGGTGCTGCCGCCGCGGGCCGACGGCGCGGCGG
>KL569405.1:50980-57617 GCA_000715685.1 Streptomyces lilacinus | reverse complement strand
GCTGCCGCCGCGGGCCGACGGCGCGGCGGCAGACGGCGAGGACGTCGTGCTGCTGGTCGCGCACTTCGACTGACCTCCTCCCCCCGTTTCCGGGGTCCTCGGTCCCTTCTCGGGCGCATTCCCCCACACATACGATGGAACGCGGCCCCGTTCGAGGAGGAAAACGCAGTGACCGAGCAGCCCGCACCCGAGAACCCCGAAGGTGACGAGCCGATCAAGCAGCGGAAGAACGGCCTCTACCCGGCCGTCTCCGACGAGCTTGCGGAGAACATGAAGTCCGGCTGGGCCGACACCGAGCTGCGGGACCTGCGGCCGATCCCCCAGGCCGCCGAGACCGCCCGCCGCCGTGCCGAGCTCTCGGCGCGCTTCCCGGGCGAGCGCCTGGTGATCCCCGCCGGCAACCTGAAGACGCGCTCGAACGACACCGAGTACGCCTTCCGCCCCTCGACGGAGTACGCGTACCTCACCGGCGACCACACCCAGGACGGCGTGCTGGTCCTGGAGCCGACCGGCGAGGGCCACGAGGCGACGATCTACCTCCTGCCCCGCTCCGACCGCGAGAACGGCGAGTTCTGGCTGGACGGCCAGGGCGAGCTCTGGGTCGGCCGCCGCCACAGCCTGACCGAGGCCGAGCGCCTGCTGGGCCTGCCCGCCAAGGACGTCCGCGAGCTGGCCGACGCCCTGCGCGAGGCCCGCGGCCCCGTCCGCGCCGTCCGCGGCCACGACGCCGGCATCGAGGCGGCCCTGACCGACAAGGTCACCGCCGAGCGCGACGAGGAGCTGCGCGTCTTCATCAGCGAGCAGCGCCTGGTGAAGGACGCGTTTGAAATCGACGAGCTGCAGAAGGCCGTCGACTCCACGGTCCGCGGCTTCGAGGACGTCGTGAAGGTCCTCGACAAGGCCGAGGCGACCAGCGAGCGGTACATCGAAGGAACGTTCTTCCTGCGCGCCCGGGTCGAGGGCAACGACATCGGCTACGGCTCCATATGCGCCGCCGGCCCGCACGCCACCACCCTGCACTGGGTGCGCAACGACGGCCCGGTCCGCTCCGGCGACCTGCTCCTGCTGGACGCCGGCGTGGAGACCCACACCCTCTACACCGCGGACGTCACCCGCACGCTGCCGATCAACGGCACGTACACCGACCTCCAGCGCAAGATCTACGACGCCGTGTACGAGGCCCAGGAGGCAGGCATCGCGGCCGTGAAGCCGGGCGCCGCGTTCCGCGACTTCCACGACGCCGCCCAGCGCGTCCTCGCCGAGAAGCTCGTCGAGTGGGGCCTGGTCGAGGGCCCGGTCGAGCGGGTCCTGGAGCTCGGCCTCCAGCGCCGCTGGTCCCTCCACGGCACCGGCCACATGCTCGGCCTGGACGTCCACGACTGCGCGGTCGCCCGTACCGAGACGTACGTCGACGGCGTCCTGGAGCCCGGCATGGTCCTGACCGTCGAGCCCGGTCTGTACTTCCAGGCCGACGACCTGACCGTGCCGGAGGAGTACCGCGGCATCGGCGTCCGGATCGAGGACGACATCCTCGTCACCGAGGACGGCAACCGGAACCTCTCCGCCGGCCTGCCGCGCACCTCGACCGACGTCGAGGCTGAATTACTTGTCGGCGGTGAGCACGCCCGCCTGACCCCAGCTGTCGGCCGGCGTCTCCTGGATCCACACCTGCACGCTCTCGGCGGGGATCGCGTACGCGTCCACGAACGCGTCGGTGATCCGCCGGACCAGGTCGCGCTTGAGCTCGACGGTGCGGGGGCCCTGCTGAACGGTCACGATGGGCACGGCTGCCTCCTGGGATCGACGGTGGCTCCCGGCCGTTCCGGGCCGCTCACCGGCTGGTCCCAGTCCATCGCGCGGCGCCCACGCGAACCAGAAGCAGCCCGAGCCCGCAACGATCACGATTCGTGATCGCCGCCGGCGGCCGCCTCGGCGCACGCCTCGAGGAGGACGTCCAGGCGGGCCGTCGGTGCCGACCGGCGCACCGCGAGCGACGTCGGCAGCGCCAGACCGGGCCCCCGGACGGGCCGGAAGGCCACCCGGGTGGAGTGCAGCAACCGCGCGTGCGCGGCGTAGACCACGGTCCACAGGGGCGTGGCGGCGCCGATGGCGGCCAGGGTGTCCTGCAGCGAGCTCGACGCGGGCGCCGGCACCGGCTCGAACCCGGCCTCCTGGCACGCGGTGACGACCAGGTCGACCAGGGGCGGATTGACGCGCCGCTCGGTCAGCCGCAGGGGCAGCCCGGCGAGGTCCTCCAGGGCCACGTCCGCCTCGGCGGCCAGCGGGTGCCGGGCGGGCAGGGCCACGACGAGCGGGTCCTGCCAGACGCGTACGAGCCGCACCCCCTCGTGCTCCGCCGTCCCGCGGACGAACGCGGCGTCCAGCTCCCCCGAGGCCACCTGCCGCAGCCGCGCCGCGCCCGGCACCGACACGAGCTCCACACCGAGCCCGGGCGCCCGCCGGCCCAGCGCCTCCAGCACCCGGTCGAGGTGGTCCCCCAGCCCGGTGCTGGTGCCCAACCGCAGCACGCCGCCCCGCCCGTCCCCGGCGACGGCGTCACGGGCCCGCTCGGCGGCGGCGAGCACGGCCCGTGCCTCCGGCAGAAAGCGTTCCCCGGCGGCCGTGAGACGTACGTGGCGCGGCGAGCGGTCGAGGAGCGCGGCGTCCAGCTCCCGCTCCAGGCGGCGTATCTGCTGACTCACGGCGGACTGCACGATGTGCAGCCGCTCGGCCGCCCGACCGAAGTGCAGTTCCTCGGCGACGGTGACGAAGTAGCGGAGCTGGCGCAGTTCCACGGTGTCGGAGCCTCTCTGGAGCGTTTCACGAGGTCCGTTCCCGCGGGCCTCGGTGATCGAGTGTCACCGAGGGCAGGCCCCGGGCCGGCGGCGGCCCCGCCGTCTCACGTCCCGTGGTCGAGCAGCCAGTTGAAGGTCAACGTGACGGCCAACGACCCCAGGGCGCCCGCCGCACCGTAGACAACCCTCAGGCCCACACGTCGGCAGCGCCACCTCCACACCGCACGGCGCGCCCGTGCCCGTCGTGCGCGTGGGGCGCCCGTCGTCGCGACGGGGTGTTCTTCGTTCCCGTCCCGTTCCGAGTCCTGCATGACCACGTCCTTAAGGCAGTTGATATGCGGAATCAGGGGGCGCTGGAGCGGCCCCCGGCTCACCCTGGACCGCGACCGACGTGTTGCGGAAGGTGTCACGGTGCTGCCATGTGCGATGGCAAAAGACCGGCAAGAGAAGGCGGTTGACGCGTCCCACGTGCCGCGGCGTCCAGGTGTCGCCATTTGCCTCGGCAACACTCGGCCACGGCCCCGCACGGACCGCCGGTCGGACATAGTGGTCGGGCGAACCGAAGGCGGTGCCGCCCGGGAACACCGGCCGAGTGGCGATTGCGAGGAGCAGGAGTGGCGAACGACGGCACGGCTGGAGTGCTGGCTCCGCTCGGGGACGGGCTCTCCGCGGAGAAACGGGCCCTGGCCGAGAGCCTGCGCGAGCTGTTCACCGTCTTGGAGACCAGCGTGCGGCGCTACGCGGGGCGCCATCACCTCGACGCCGCGACGGTCTCGCGGTATCTCAACGGCACGCGCACACCGCCGTGGCAGTTCGTCGCCCGTCTCGTCGCGGACCGCAACGCGGAGGGAAGGCCGGTCACCCCGGCCGTGGAGGACATGCTGCGCGACCTCCACCGCAGGGCGTCGTCCCCCCGCTCCCCCGCCGGCGAGCTGCAGAGGCTCCAGGAGCAGTTGCTCAGGGCCGACGAGGACGTCCGGAGCGCCAAGTCGCGGCAGAAGCTGCTGACCGACGCGTTGCGGGACCGGCAACGCCGACTCGCCGACCTCCGGCGGCGACTGCGCCGGCTGGAGCGGGAGCGCGAGGACGGGCGCCTCACGTACGAGTCCGCCGTGGTCGCGTGGCAGGGCAAGTACGAGGAACTGCGCGACCAGCGCGACCGGCTGCGGGAGCAGGTCGGTCAGTTGAAGGAGGCACTCGAGGCCGCTCGGCTGGCCGCCCGCGCGTCCGAGGAGCGGTGCAGGGAGCTCGAGCGGGAGCTCGACGTCGTCGAGGCGCGGCTGGGCTCGGTGATCACGCGGGACTCCCTCGTGGACGCCCTCGAGTCGGCCGACCGCACGGCGTCCGTGCCGGAACTGCTCGAGCTGGTGGAGCGCCTGGACACGCCGGCCCGGATCACCATGGCGACCGAGCTGGTGAAGGCGGCGGCCCAGGTGCGGCCGGTGGCGGACGCGGCGGCGCTCATCCAGGCCCTCTACGCGGCCCGGCAGCACCGACACGCGGAGGCCGCCCTGCCGGCCATGGTGGCCTTCCGCCCCGTGCACGACACCGCCTTGCTGATCGCCGAATTCGCCAGGGCCGGTCTGGATCCCGCCGCGGCGGCGGTGATACAGACGGTGCTGGACATTCATTCGCCCGCGGACATCGCCGTCATCGCGTCGGCCCTCCACTCGAGCGGGCTCGAGGAACACGTCACCGCCGTACTGGCCCCGGCATTCACGATCAAGCCGCTCCCCTGCGTGATGGAGATGTGGGAGGAGCTCGAAGTGCTGGGCCTCCTCGGCCCGGCCGAGCGGGCCCTGGACGTCTGTGCCCGCCGCCGCTCCGTCTGGGACCTGGCGGAGCTCATCCACTTGTTCGCCTTCCGCGGCACCGGCCACCTGGCGAATTTGATCGAGACCACGGCGGCCGCGCACCGGGACGCGAAGGACGTGGTCGACCTCGTCGACGCGCTGCGGCGGCGCGATTTGCCGGCCGCCGCGGAAGGCGTCCTGTGGCGCAGTGCGAAGAGCCGGTCGACGGGGCACGTGGCAGCACTGATCGCCGCGCTGCACCTCGAGAACCTTCAGTACTTCGCCACCACGCTGCTGTCCTGGGCGGTGCGCGGGTGGCCGGTGGAGGAGGCGGCCGTGCTGATCGCCGATCTCCACATGACCAGCGACTGGCAGCTCGCCGTGACCGCCCTGTCCGATGCCGCGCGCATCCTGCCCGCGGAGGGCTTCCACACGCTGATCCGCTCGCTGGACGCCGTCGCGGAGGGAGGCGCCGCGGCCGTGCTCTTCAGTGCGGGCGCGGTGTGCCCGTACAACGACCTGGCGCACGTGATCGAGGCCCTCGACGCGTGCCACCTTTTCGACTACGCCGCGAGCGTGTTCTGGCAGAGCGTCGTCAGCCGTCCGGCGGGACACGCGGCAGGGCTGGTGGGCGCCCTGCGCACCGCCGGGTCCCGCCATGTCTCGCACGAGGCCCTCCGGGATTACGCGCGCACCCGCTCCGTTCGCGACATCGCCGCTCTTTCCCTCGCCCTCGACTCCGCGGGGTTGCGGGACGAGGTGATCGCCTGCCTCGCGGCTCCCGGGTCGTCGCCGTTCCTCCTGCTGCTGTCCACGCTCGACGAGCTGCTGGGCGGTCCGGACCTGGCCGAGCGCATCCTCCGCGACACCGCCGGGCGTTCCTCGGTGGAGGAGAACGTCGAGACGGCCCTCACCCTGGAGACCCTGCCCGCCAAGGCGTACCGCTACCGCAGGGCCTTCGAGGACGCCGCGTCCGGCGGGGAACGGGGCAGACGGAACGCGTTCGCCAAGAAGCTCAAGGAGCGCAAGAAGAAGCTGTACAAGCAGCGCTTGGAGACGGCCGGGGAAAACGTGCGGGAGGACCGCAGGAACCGGCACCGGAAGGCCGCCAACCGGATCATCGGCTTCCCCCGCCAGAGGCGTCCGCAGGGCGGGGGCTGAACCACCCGCCCCCGGCCGCCTACGACGCCTTCAGCAGGGCCGCCGTCGGGGGGCAGCCCTCGCGCCACTTGAGGATCTTGTCGAAGCTGACGACCGCGCCCTGTCTCCCCGGGCGGTTGCTGACACGGACGTGGTCGGTGAGCGACGCGATCAGAAAGAGACCCCGGCCGTGTTCTTCGTGAACAGCGGCCGGGGTCCTGTCGTACGGGGTGCGGGCCGGGCGGCGGGGGCGCCGCGGCTGATCGGCGAATCCGGGACCCGAATCGGTCACCTCGATGCGACAGGTGTCGCCGTCGATGAGTGCCGTGACGCGGTAGCCGGTGGAGGCGTCACCGCCGTGCTCGACGGCGTTCGCACACGCCTCGCTGAGGGCGACCGCCAGGTCGTAGGAGGTCTCGGGATCGACGCCTGCCGTCTCCATGGCACCGATCAGCAACCGCCTCGCGAGCGGAACGCTCGCGGCCTCGCGCCGCAAGTGGAGTGACCACCAAATGCTCATGCTCAGCCTCCTGGCTGCGGCTCGACATACCGATACCTATAGCCGCGCGGGGCGCCCCATAAGCCTGTCGGTCGTGTGAGTCCCCTCATTCGGCCGACGCGCCATGTGGGTGAAGAGGGGCGGGAAAGGGGTGAGGAGGGTGCCGGGAACGGGTACGCGGGCGCGGAGGAAGGGGACGCTCCGTCTCGGACCCTGCCGTGGGAAGCGGGCGGACCCGGTGGGATGATGGCGCGGTCATGCCTCACCCCGTCGCGCGCGCCGGCGCCGATCTGCGACTGATCCGGGCCGCGGTGTTCACCGCGGTCTGTGTCGCGCTGTCCGCGGCCGGGCACGTGCTGGGGTCCTGCGCGGACGTGCCGCTGTGGACGCTCTGTCTCTTATACACATCT
>KL569405.1:49301-50724 GCA_000715685.1 Streptomyces lilacinus | reverse complement strand
ATGTGTATAAGAGACAGGGCCGTGGGCCAGCTCGCGCTGCACACCCTCTTCGGGCTGGGCCAGCAGCGGGCGGACGCGGCGGCCCACCGCAAGGGCTCCGAGGGCCACTTGATCAATTTCGCGGGGCAGTTGGTCTGCGACCAGCCGCGCCCGCTGTCCACCGCCGAGGCGCGCCGGGTCATCACCGACGCCGGGCTCGACCCGGCCGTGCACCCGGCGGCGGCCGCACCCGGGGGCGGCGGTGCCGCCGCGCAGGCCGCCCACGGCCCGCTCGCGCACGTCCTCACGCCCTCGCTGCCGATGCTGCTCGGCCACCTCCTCGCCGCCCTGGCCCTCGGCTGGCTGCTGCGCCGGGGAGAGGCCGCGCTGTGGCGCGTGGTGCGGCTGTCGGCCGAGTCCGCGCGCGGTGTCGCCGAGGCCGCGCTCGTCCGGTCGCTGCGGGCCGCGCTCGTGCTCGTGGGCGCGCAGGCGACGCCCGCGGGCCCGACGGCCGTGGTGCCGCTCCGGCGGGCGGCGGACGACGAGCGTCCGGCGCGGGAGCCGGAACTCCAGCACTCCGTGGTCAGGCGGGGACCGCCGCGCTTCGCCCTCGCGGCCTGACGACGCGACGCGCCCTTCTCCCGGACGGGACGGAAGGGGCCTCGCGCTGTAGCCGCACGCGCGCGTCCCCCCACTCTCTTTCCCTCCTGTCACTGGAGTTCCTGATCATGACCGCTTCGCGTCGTCTTCGTGCCGCCCGTACCTCCCTCGTCGGCGGCATCGCCGCGGGCAGCCTGCTGCTGCTCGCCGGCCCGGCCTTCGCGCACGTCAGCGTGCAGCCGGGCACCGCCGAGAAGGGCGGCTACAGCACCATCGCCGTCAAGGTGCCCAACGAGAAGGACAACGCCTCGACGGTGAAGGTCGAGCTCGCCCTCGACCCCAAGCACCCGCTGGCCTCGGTGATGCCGCAGGCCGTGCCGGGCTGGGACGTGAAGGTCGAGAAGACCAGGCTCGACAAGCCGCTGCAGATGCACGGCAAGACGATCGAGGAGGCCGTCAGCAAGGTCACCTGGAGCGGCGGCAAGATCGAGCCCGGCCAGTTCCAGCAGTTCCCGCTGTCGGTCGGCCAGCTGCCCACCGACGCCGACGAGCTCGTCTTCAAGGCGCTGCAGACGTACTCCGACGACGACGTCGTCCGCTGGATCGACCCGTCCAAGCCGGGCGGCGAGGAGCCCGAGCACCCGGCCCCGGTGCTGAAGCTCGTCGCGAAGGGCGCCACCGGCAAGCCGGCCGAGCACTCGCACGACGACAAGGCCGACGCCAAGGGCGACAAGGACAAGGGCGCCAAGGTCGAGGCGTCCGCGACGAAGGACGACGACGGCAAGGGCGGCTCCGACACCACGGCCCGCGCCCTCGGCGTCGTCGGCATCGTCGTCGGCGCGGC
>KL569405.1:48242-49116 GCA_000715685.1 Streptomyces lilacinus | reverse complement strand
GCGTCGCCTTCGGCGTGATCGCCGGGCGTCGCCGCCGCGACGCCGCCTGAGCCACCCCGACGCCACGCAGCGCCGTCGGACCGGCGGATTCCCGTACGGGGTCCGCCGGCCCGCGGGCGCACCGATCCCACTCCTGGAGAAGCACTCCATGCGCACCAAGCTCCTGGGCGCCTGTCTCTTATACACATAGAGACAGCCCCCTGACCGCCTGCGGCGGCGGGTCCGGCGACGCGGGCGACAAGCCCGCGGCCGACGTCTCCGCCGAGCCCCGCAAGGCGGGCGCGATCAGCCTCGACTCGCCCAAGGCCAAGCCCGACCTGGTCCTGACCGACACGTCGGAGAAGAAGTACGAGCTGGTCAAGGAGACCAAGGGCCGTCCGGTCCTGCTCTACTTCGGCTACACCTACTGCCCCGACGTCTGCTCGACGGTCGTCTCCGACATCGCGGCCGCCAAGAAGAAGCTGCCGAAGGCCGACCAGGAGAAGCTCCAGGTCGTCTTCGTCACCACCGACCCCGAGCGCGACACCCCGAAGCGGGTCCGCGCGTGGCTGGACGCCCAGGGCGGCCAGGACATGGTCGGCCTCACCGGTGACTTCGACACGATCCAGGCCGCCGCCAAGCCGCTCGGCATCCTGGTCGAGAAGGCGAAGAAGGAGAAGGACGGGTCCGTCACCGTCAGCCACGGCGCCGAGGTCGTCGGCTTCTCGCCGAAGGACGACGGCGGCCACTGGATCTGGACCGCCTCCACCACGTCCGAGCAGTACGCCAAGGATCTCCCGCAGATCGTCAAGGGGGAGAACCCGTGATGCGCACCAAGAAGATGAACAAGGTCACCGTCGCCGGCGCCGCCGTCCTGCCGCTGTCTCTTATACAC
>KL569405.1:45988-47995 GCA_000715685.1 Streptomyces lilacinus | reverse complement strand
GGGCTGCTGCTGGTCACCGGCTGCCAGTCGGAGAAGAACGCCCTCTCCCCCGACAAGGCCGAGCTCTCCGTCGCCGGCGCCTACCTGCCGCAGCCCGCGATGGACGACATGGCCGCCGCCTACTTCACCGTCGAGAACGACGGCGGCAAGGCCGACCGGCTGACCAAGGTCACCACCCCGCTCTCGGACGACGTCACCCTCCACACCACCGAGGGCTCGCAGATGAAGCACGCCGCGACGCTCGAGGTGCCCGCGAAGGGCAAGCTCACGCTCTCGCGCGGCGGCACGCACCTGATGCTCGGCAAGCTCGGCCACAAGCCGGCCGTCGGCGAGAAGATCGAGTTCACGCTGCACTTCGCCACCTCGGCACCCATCAAGATCAAGGTGCCGGTCGAGAGCGCGAACCACCGTCCCAAGGACTGACGCGGCGATGAGGACCCCGCCCGCACCGAAGACCTCCACCGCCGCCCGGCGCGCGGTGGCGCTCCTCGGTGCCCTGCTCGCCGCGCTGCTGTGCACGCTCACCCTCGGCGCGGGCACCGCCTCGGCGCACGCCGCGCTCACCTCCACCGACCCCGCCGACGGATCGGTGGTGCCGACCGCGCCCCGGCAGGTCACGCTCACCTTCTCCGAAGGCGTGCTGCTAAACCCGGATTCGGTACGGGTCCTCGACCCGCGCGGCGAGCGCGTCGACGACGGCCGCCCGCGTCACGAGGCCGGCCGGTCCGAGACGGCGGCCGTCGGCCTGCGCGCCGGCGTCGCCGACGGCACGTACACGGTGGCGTGGCAGGCGGTCTCGGCGGACAGCCACCCGGTGGCCGGGGCCTTCACCTTCTCCGTCGGCGCGCCGTCGAAGACGACGGTCACCGTGGACTCGGTGGCCACGAAGACCGATCCGGCCGTCGCCGCCTTCTACGGCATCGGCCGGTACGCGGCGTACGCGGGCTTCGCCCTGCTCGTCGGCGGCTGCGTCTTCGCCGGTGTGTGCGGCGCGTCCCGCGCGGTGCAGCGGGTCGCGGTGAGCGGCTGGGTCGCGCTGTTCCTGTCGACGACGGCGCTGTTGCTGCTGCGCGGCGCGTACACGAGCGGCAAGGGAATGGGCGCCGTCGTCGACTTGTCGCTGCTCGGCGGCGCCTTGTCGACAAAACCGGGCGCGGCGCTGCTGTCGCGGCTGCTGCTGCTCAGCGCGGCAGCGGTGTTCGTGGCGGTGCTCTTCGGCTCGTACGCCCGCGAGGACGGGATCCGCGCGGGCGGTTCCGGGCGGAACGTCGCCTACGGGCTGGGCATCGGCGGCGCCGTCGTCGCGGCCGGCCTGGCGGCGACCTGGGCGATGGCCGAGCACGCGTCGGCGGGCCTCCAGCCCTGGCTGGCGATGCCGGTCGACGTGGCGCACCTGCTGGCCGTCGCGGTCTGGCTGGGCGGACTGACCGCCCTGCTGGCCGCGCTGTGGTCGGGCGCGCCGATGCGGCGGGCGGCGGTCGAGCGCTTCTCCCGGACCGCGTTCGCGTCGGTGTGCGTGCTCGTGGCGACCGGGGTCTACCAGTCCTGGCGGCAGGTCGGCTCCGTGAGCGCCCTGACGGGCACGGCGTACGGGCGACTGCTGCTGGTCAAGGTGGGCCTGGTGGCCGTCATGGTGGCCGTGGCCTTCCTCTCCCGGCGCTGGACCGCCCGCCTCACGGACACCGGCCGGCCGAAGCGAGGGGCCGGGAAGCAGGCCCCGGCGGGACGGGCGTCGGCCGATCCCGTGCATGACCCCGTACGCGACCCCGGACGCGATCCTGTACGGGCCGCCCAACTCGCCCGGCAGCGGGCGGCGCTCGAGAAGGCCGCCGGCCGGCGGGAGCGGGACGCGGACGACAACCGCACGGGACTGCGCCGCTCGGTCCTCGCCGAGACCGCCGTCGCCATCGTCCTGCTCGTCGTCACCACGCTCCTCACGGGCACCCAGCCCGGCCGGGCGGAGGCCGAACAGCGGCAGGCGGGCGGACGACCGGCAGCGCCGGCGGC
>KL569405.1:43420-45726 GCA_000715685.1 Streptomyces lilacinus | reverse complement strand
ATGTGTATAAGAGACAGGTCGAGGTGCGGATCCCGTACGACACGGGCGGAGCGAACGGTCGCGGCACGGCCCGCGTCACCGTGGACCCGGGCCGTACCGGGGCCAACACCGTCACCGTCACTCTGACGGACGCGTCCGACCGCCCTGTCGACGTGCCGGAGCTGAGACTGTCCTTGACCGAGAAGGTGAAACAGATCGGTCCACTCCGGGCCACGCTCGAGCGTCAGTCCATCGGACGCTGGCAGGCCACTGGCTTCCAGCTGCCCATGGGCGGCGACTGGCAGCTGTCCCTGACCGTCAGGACCTCGGACATCGACCAGGTCACCGAGATCGAGAGCGTGAAGATCAACTGATGGCTGACAACACTGACATCACCTCCGGCGAGGAGTCCCTGGACGACGCTCGCAAGGTCTCCGGCAAGAGCGCGGCCAACGGCAAGAGGCCGGCGACGAACGGCAAGAAGCGGGCGAACGGCAAGGTCGCCACCGCCGGCACCAAGACCTCCGTCAAGGACACCGGCGAGGTCTCCCTCGAGACCGACACGACCACCGCCATCACCCGACGCCGGCTGCTCGGCACCGCCGGGGCCGCCGGCGCGACCGCGCTGATCGCGGGCGGGGCGGCCGGCGCGGCCGGGGCCGGCGTGGTGCGCGACAAGCCCGATCCCCTCACGTCCGTCGGCACGGGCGTCGTGCCCTTCCACGGCCCCCACCAGTCGGGCATCGTCCAGCCCGCGCAGGCACACGGCCACCTCGTCGCCTTCGACCTCGCGCCCGGCGCCGACCGCAGGGCCGCGGCCGCGCTGATGCGCCGCTGGTCGGCGTCGGCGGCGGAGATGATGGGGGGTCGCGCCCCCCAGGGCGACGAGTCGGGCACCGCGCTGGACGCGGGCCCCTCGTCCCTGACGATCACCTTCGGCTTCGGCCGCTCGTTCTTCGACCGCACCGGCCTGGTGGACAGACGGCCCGCCGCGCTGGAGCCCCTGCCGGCCTTCACCGGCGACGCCCTCGACCCCAAGCGCGGCGAGGGCGACCTGTGGGTGCAGATCGGTGCCGACGACGCGCTGGTCGCCTTCCACGCGCTGCGACTGCTGCAGAAGAAGGCGGGCGAGACGGCCCGTCTGCGCTGGCAGATGAACGGCTTCAACCGCACGCCCGGCGCGACCGCCCGCCCGATGACCGGCCGCAACCTAATGGGCCAGATCGACGGGACGAACAACCCGAAGCCGTCGGACAAGAGCTTCTCCACGCGCGTCTTCGTGCCGGACAACGTCGAGGGCGCCGAGGCGTGGATGGCCGGCGGCTCGTACGCGGTCGTGCGGCGCATCCGGATGCTGCTCGACAGCTGGGACCACCTGTCGCTCGAGCGCCAGGAACGGGTGATCGGCCGCCGCAAGTCGGACGGCGCACCGCTGTCCGGCGGCACGGAGACCACGCCGGTCGACCTCGACAAGGTCGGCCCGGACGGGGCCCTGGCGATCCCGGGCGACGCCCACGTCCGGGTGGCGTCGCCGGCGTCCAACCGCGGGGCGGCGATGCTGCGCCGCGCCTTCTCGTACCACGACGGCTTCCGCGACGACGGCGCCCCGGACGCGGGCCTGCTGTTCATCGCCTGGCAGGCGGACCCCATGAAGGGCTTCGTCCCGGTCCAGCGCAAACTCGACCGCGGCGACGGCCTCTCCCGCTTCCTCCGCCACGAGTCCAGCGGCCTCTACGCCGTCCCCGGCGGCTGCGAAAAGGGCGAATACGTGGGCCAGCGCCTCTTGGAGGACTAGAGCCCGGGCTCGGGGGCCCCGGGGGGGGGCTGGGGCTCGGCCCCAGGAAACGGTGAAAGGGCGGCTTCCCCGCCGCGTCGGCGCCCGGCCCGAACGGCGGCACCCGGCGGTGCCAAGCGACCCCGGCCGGCCGGACGGCAACCCCGTATCGTGGCTTGCCCCACCCGCTCCCTCCCCGGAGGCACCCCGCGTGATGTCGGCCAGCCGCTACACCTACCTCGGCCCAGAAGGCACCTTCACCGAGGCCGCCCTCCGCACCCTCCCGGAAGCCGCCACCCGCGAGCTCGTCCCCCTGGTGTCCGTGCCGGCGGCCCTCGACGCCGTCCGCAACGGCGAGGCCGCCGCGGCCCTCGTACCGATCGAGAACTCGGTCGAGGGCGGCGTCACCGCGACCCTCGACGAACTCGCCACCGGCGAGCCGCTGATGATCTATCGCGAGGTGCTCCTCCCGATCGCGTTCGCCCTCCTCGTCCGGCCCGGCACGCGCCTGGAGGACGTCAAGACGGTCACCGGCCTGTCTCTTATACACATC
>KL569405.1:38781-43192 GCA_000715685.1 Streptomyces lilacinus | reverse complement strand
GTGTATAAGAGACAGGTCTGGGAGTCGTCGGCGTCCAACGCCGACGGCGCGCGGCTCGTGCGCGAGGGCCGCTACGACGCCGCGTTCGCCGGCGAGTTCGCCGCGGCGACGTACGCGCTGGAGCCGCTGGTCACGGACATCCACGACGCGCAGAACGCCCAGACCCGGTTCGTCCTGGCCGGCCGCCCGGCCCGCCCCGCCGCGCCCACGGGGGCCGACCGCACGTCGCTCGTGGTGTGGCTCGGCGACGATCACCCGGGCGCGCTGCTGGAGTTGCTGCAGGAGTTCGCGGTACGCGGCGTGAACCTCATGCGGATCGAGTCCCGGCCCACGGGCGAGGGCATGGGCCGCTACTGCTTCTCCGTGGACTGCGAGGGCCACATCACCGACCGCCGCGTCGGCGAGGCGCTGATGGGGCTGAAGCGGATCTGCCCGAAGGTACGCTTTCTGGGGTCGTACCCGCGTGCGGGTGTTGACCCGGACGACCGGTCGGGTGCCTCGGCGGTCCGTCCGGGGACGTCCGACAGCGACTTCGTCGCCGCGGCGGACTGGCTGGCGCGATGCCAGGACGGCCGGGCCTGAGCCCGCGGACCTGGGCAAGCGGGCCCCCGCGGTCCCCACGGCGTCGCGCACTTACCCACAGACTTATCCACAGGCCCTTCTCGACCTGGGGATAAGTCGACACGGCGAGACTCCGGAAAGCCGTATGAAACGGTCACCAGTCGACAAATCGCTCCAGCCGTCGAGCGCGGCCGTCCACAGCCCCCCATTCCGGCGATCAGCGTCTTCCCGTCCACCGAAAAGCCTCGAACAACCCTTTAGAGGGAGGGAACGCCACACCAAAGAGTGTCCGGAAGAGGTTTGCGAGAAGAAACTCTGACGAATGACGGAAGAGGCGGAATCCTCGATTCCGACATCCACAGATTTCCCGCACACCCTGTGGACAAGCAACCGGAGCCACAGACTCCTGTGGACAACGCCGATCCTCAACTACCGCTTTCCACAAGGACGCTCGACGCTTCTCGGGACACCGCGCCCCTTTTCCGGAAATGCCCGTTCCCGACCTCGCACCCGTCGCGCACCCGCCGCACATCCGCCGCGCACGCGCCTCCACGGCTTTTCCCTGGACCCCAGAACAGAGCAAATCACCACGAAAAGGAATATCGCGTCGAGCGACCCCGGCCCGCAACGGTAGCCTGGAGGGGTGATTGACCTTCGCCTGCTCCGTGAGGACCCCGACCGTGTGCGCGCGTCCCAGCGCGCCCGTGGAGAGGACGTCGACGTCGTCGACGCGCTGCTCTCCGCCGACGAGCGGCGCAGGTCGTCCAGCGTCCGCTTCGACGAGCTCCGCTCCGAGCAGAAGGCGCTCGGCAAGCTCATCCCCAAGGCCGCCGGCGACGAGAAGGCCGAGCTGCTGAAGAAGGCCGCCGAGCTGTCCGCCGCCGTCAAGGCCGCCGACGCCGAGCAGAACGAGGCCGCCGCCGAGGCCCAGCAGCTGCTCCTGCGCATCGGCAACCTCGTCCACCCCGACGTGCCGCGCGGCGGCGAGGACGACTTCGTCGTCCTCGAGACCGTCGGCACCCGCCGCGACTTCGCCGCCGAGGGCTTCGAGCCCAAGGACCACCTGGAGCTCGGCCAGGCGCTGGGCGCCATCGACGTCGAGCGCGGCGCCAAGGTCTCCGGCTCCCGCTTCTACTACCTGACGGGCGTCGGCGCGCTGCTCGAGCTCGCCCTCGTCAACGCCGCCATCGCCCAGGCCACCGCCGCGGGCTTCACCCCGATGCTCACCCCCGCGCTGGTCAAGCCGCGCGCCATGGAGGGCACCGGCTTCCTCGGCCAGGCCTCCCAGGACGTCTACTACCTGGACAAGGACGACTACTACCTGGTCGGCACGTCCGAGGTCCCGCTCGCCGCGTACCACATGGACGAGATCGTCGAGGCGAACCAGCTGCCGCTGCGCTACGCCGGCTTCTCGCCCTGCTTCCGCCGCGAGGCCGGGACGTACGGCAAGGACACCCGGGGCATCTTCCGCGTCCACCAGTTCGACAAGGTCGAGATGTTCTCGTACGTCGCGCCGGAGGACGCCGAGGCCGAGCACGCGCGCCTGCTGGAGTGGGAGAAGCAGTGGCTGACCAGCCTCGAGCTGCCCTTCCAGGTCATCGACACGGCCACGGGCGACCTCGGCGCCTCGGCCTCCCGCAAGTTCGACTGCGAGGCGTGGATCCCCACGCAGGGCAAGTACCGCGAGCTCACCTCGACGTCCAACTGTGACGAGTTCCAGGCCCGCCGCCTGTCCATCCGGATGCGCGACGGCAAGAACGTCCGCCCCCTGGCGACGCTCAACGGCACGCTGTGCGCCGTGCCCCGCACGATCGTGGCGCTGCTGGAGAACCACCAGCAGGCCGACGGCTCGGTGCGCGTCCCCGAGGCCCTCCGTCCGTACCTGGGCGGCCGGGAGCTCCTGGAGCCCGTCAACAAGTGACGTCGACCCCGCCGCCGTACGGCCTGATCGCCACCGACCTCGACGGCACGCTGCTGCGCTCCGACGAGACCGTCTCGGAGCGCACCCGCGCCGCCCTCGGGCGGGCCACGGCGGCGGGTGCCGCGCACATCGTCGTCACGGGGCGGTCCGTGGCCTGGACGCGGCACATCCTCGACGCGCTGGACTACCGCGGCCTGGCCGTCTGCGGTCAGGGCGCGCAGGTTTACCACGCGGGCGAGCACAGACTGCTGACGTCCGTGACGCTGGACCGGCAGCTGGCCGGTCTGGCCGTCGCGAAGATCGAGGCGGAGGTCGGCCCACTGTTCCTCGCGGCGAGCCGTGACGGCCTGGACGGCGACGTCCTGGTCGGCCCCGGCTACCGCATCCAGGACTGTCTCTTATACACAAGAGACAGGCGGAGCTGTGGTCCGCGCCGCTCAACAAGCTCTACCTCCAGCACCCCGAGCTGGACGACGACGCCCTGGCGGAGGTCGCGCGCACGGTCGCGGGCGGCCTCGTGGGGGTCACGATGGCGGGTTCGGGCATCGTCGAGCTGCTGCCGCTGGGCCTGAGCAAGGCCACGGGCCTCTCGCTGGCCGCGCGCCGGCTGGGCGTGAAGGCGGCCGGGACGATCGCCTTCGGCGACATGCCCAACGACGTGCCCATGTTCGGCTGGGCCGCCCACGGCGTCGCCATGGCCAACGCCCACCCGGAGCTGCTCGCCGTGGCGGACGAGGTCACCGCCTCGAACGAGGAGGACGGGATCGCGGTCGTCCTGGAGCGCCTGTTCGGCTGACCGGCCGGTCGGGCGAGGGGACGGGCGGCTGCTCGGGCGGCCGCTTGAACGACCTGCTGGGCAGCCGCCTGGGCGGCCAGTCCCACGTCGGTCGCCCCCACGTGAGCGGCCAGAGGGCCAGCCCGAGCCCCAGCGCGATCGCGTGCCCGACGTCGGTGAACGTCCCGCCGGTCAGGAGCGGTACGGCGAAGAAGGCCACCGCCCCCGCGAGGCAGAGCCACCGCCACGGCCGCGGCACGCGATACGTGAGGATGCCGACGGCCCCCGCGAGTCCGTACGAGACGCCGATGTCGACGACGTGCTTCATCGAGCGCGGCGCCGAGTGGCTCTGGATCGCCAGCAGCAGCACCTCCTGGCTGATCAGCGTGGCGGCGACGTGCGCCACGGCGACCGTGCACAGCCAGCGCCACGTGCCGATCCACCGTTCGACGTTGGCGTGGACGACCTCGAAGAGCACGGCGTAGAGGGCGAACGACGACGGGTTCGCGATCCAGAAGCCGCTGATCAGCAGCGACTGCAGCGGGTGCTTGTTGAGCTCGTGGATGTTGCTGCTGGTGCGGTGGAGGAGGAAGGTCTCCAGCCCCTCGCTGGCCGACGCGACGACGAGGCTGGTGATGCCGATGATCAGCAGCCAGATGTGCGTGCCCGGCGAGGTCCGGACCCAGCCGCGGATCCCGTGGATCCCGGCGCGTATCGCGTCGAGGCTCACCCTTCGACGGTAGCGGGATCGCCCGGTCGGCGCAGTTGTAGGATGACTGGGCAACCGGTTGACCGAGGAAACGTCCGGAGGACCCATGGCACTGCGCGCGGCGGGACGTCAGTCCCTCGTGGACACCGTCGTCGAACAGCTGCGGGCGCAGGTCGCCGCCGGCGAGTGGCCGGTCGGCGAGCGCATCCCCACCGAGCACGCCCTCGCCGAGCAGCTCCAGGTCGGGCGCAACACCGTGCGCGAGGCCGTCCGCGTGCTCGTCCACGCCGGCATGCTGCGCTCGCGGCAGGGCGAGGGCACCTTCGTGGTCTCCACGGCCGACCCCGGCGAGATCATGCGCGGCCTGCAGCGCGCGGGCGTCCGCGACGTGCTGGAGCTGCGCATCGCGCTGGAGGCCGAGGCGGCCCGGCTCGCCGCGCTGCGG
>KL569405.1:37425-38484 GCA_000715685.1 Streptomyces lilacinus | reverse complement strand
AGACAGCGCTGGACGCGCAGACCGCCTTCGAGGACCCCGAGGGCCAGCCCGACTCCGGAAACCTGGAGCTGTACGCGGACCACGACGTCGAATTCCACCGGGCCGTCGTCGAGGCGGCGCACAACACCGCGCTGACCGCGACGTACGCGTGGTTCAGCAGCTCCGTGCGCGAGGCCCTGGTCACCGCGCTGGGCGACCGCGACATGCCGCGCATCGTCCACGGCGACCACCACGCCCTCATGGAGGCCATCGCCTCCGGCGACCCCGACGCCGCCTGGCGCGCGGCCCGCACGCTGCTCGACCGTCCCAAGCAGGCCGTCGAGACCCTGCTGGGCGAGGCCTGACGACGCGACCGATCAGGGCGGTGTTCACGCCGCCGCGTCCGCCCCGCACCCCCGTACCACCCGCACCACCCACTGGAGGCATTCCCGTGCCCACGACGCGGCCAGGAGCACCCCTCATCGACGCCGAGGCCACCACCGCACCGACCCCGCAGGTCGCCGCCGCGCGACGCCGGCTGCTCACCCACCCGGGGTTCGTGATCCTCGGCATCGTCCTCGCCTCGCTCAACATGCGCGCGGCGCTCGCCGGGGTCTCGCCACTGATGGGCGAGATGAGCGACCACTTCCACCTCACCGCGGCCACCAGCAGCCTGGTCACCACGATCCCGCTGCTCTTCATGGGACTCGGCTCGATCGTCGCCCCGAAGCTCGCCCGGCGCTGGGGCACGGAGGCCGTGCTGTGCGGGGCGCTCGCGCTGCTGTGCGGGGGCATCCTGCTGCGCGTCACACCGCCCGTGGTCGCGCTGTTCGTGGGCTGCGCGCTCGTCGGCACCGCGATCGCGCTGCTGAACGTGCTGATGCCGGGCCTGGTGAAGCGGGACTTCCCGGACCGGGCCGCGAGCATGACCGCGCTCTACTCCACCACGCTCATCCTCGGCGCCACGGGCGCGGCCGCCTCGGCCGTGCCCCTGGAGAACGCCCTCGGGGGCTGGCGGGGCTCCCTGGCCTCCTGGGCGCTGCTCGCGGCGGTCGCGGCCGTTCTGTGGCTGCCGCAGGT
>KL569405.1:36658-37192 GCA_000715685.1 Streptomyces lilacinus | reverse complement strand
GCAGGCCGTACTCGCCCGGCGGGGCGTCACCCACGGCACGCCGGCAGCGACCTCCCGACCGTCGCCCGGCGGGACCGGGGCCGACGCCGGCAGGACCGACGCCGGGCCGAGGCTCACCCGCTCGCCGCTGGCCTGGCAGGTCACGCTGATGATGGGCACCCAGTCGCTGATCGCGTACGTCTGCATCACCTGGATGCCGACGATCTTCACGGACCACGGCATGAGCAGGAGTCAGGCCGGCATGGTCTACGCCTTCTACACGCTCGTGCAGATGGTCGGCTCGTTCTTCGTACCGCTGGTCGCCGGGCGCATGCGCGACCAGCGACTGCCGGCGGTCGGCGTCGTCGTCCTGATGGCGGCGGGCGTCACCGGCCTGCTGACGGCCCCGGTGGCCGGCGCCTGGGTGTGGGCGACGCTGATGGGCGTGGCCCAGGGCGGTCTGCTCGGCCTCGCGCTGACCCTGATGGTGCTGCGCACGCGCGACGCCCAGACGGCGTCACGGCTGTCGGGCATGGCCCAGACGTGGGGCTATCT
>KL569405.1:35708-36347 GCA_000715685.1 Streptomyces lilacinus | reverse complement strand
AACGGACGGGGAGCTGGACGCTGCCGGTGTCGCTGCTGCTCGTGGCCTGCGCGGCGCTGCTCTTCCTCGGGCTGGGTGCCGGGCGCAATCGCAAGGTCTGATGCGTTGGGTGGGTGAGAACGCGAAGTCTGATGCGGACAGGAGCTTTTCGCTATGCCCACGGCAACCACGATCACCGTTCCGGCCGGACTCGTCGCCTACCACGCCGACAGGCCGGAGCGGGAGGGCGGCCCGGCCTGGACCGCCGCATTGCCCGGCCTGGCGGCGGAGTTCCTCGACCGCTGGGGGCTGCGCGTCGACGGGCCCGGCGCGCACGGCATGGTGGCGCTCGTCCTGCCCGTCCTGCGCGAGGACGGCTCGCGGGCCGCGCTGAAGCTGCAGCCGGTCACCGAGGAGAGCGTCGGCGAAGCGACGGCGCTGCGGGCCTGGGCCGGGGCGGGCGCGGTCGGTCTCCTCGACCACGACGCGGAGTCGGGCACGCTGCTGCTGGAGCGGCTCGACGCGGGGCGCTCGCTGGCCGACGTACCGGACGCCGAGGCCGCGCTGCTTTCGCTGACGGAGCTGCTGGGGCGCCTGCTGGAGGCGCCCGTCCCCGCGGGCCTGCGCGGCCTGGGCGACGTGGCGGCGGCGATGCTGGCC
>KL569405.1:35246-35432 GCA_000715685.1 Streptomyces lilacinus | reverse complement strand
GCCGTCCCTTGCCGACGCGGCCGAGCGCGCCCTGCTGCGGGACTGCGCCGCCGCCCTGCGGGAGGTTTCGGACGAGCCCGGTGGCCAACTGCTGCACTGGGACCTGCACTACGAGAACGTGCTGGCCCCGCTGCCGGGCACCGAGCGCGAGCCGTGGCTGGCGCTGTCTCTTATACACATCTCTGA
>KL569405.1:34607-34994 GCA_000715685.1 Streptomyces lilacinus | reverse complement strand
TGTGTATAAGAGACAGGCTGCCGGCGATCGACAACCGCTGGGACGACATCGTCGCCACCGGCGACGTCCCCCGGGCCGTGCGTCGCCGCTTCGACCTGATGACGGATCTGCTGGGACTCGACCGGCGGCGGGCCCGCTGCTGGACGCTGGGCAGGGTGCTGCAGAACTCCCTGTGGGACGTCGAGGACGGCGAAACCCGCCTCCAGCCGGAGCAGGTGGCGATCGCCCGGGCGCTGCTGATCCCGTGACCACCCGGCTGCGGCGGGCAGGCTCCGCCGCGGCCGGGCGCTCGCCCTCTACTCCTCGCCCGCCAGCGTCAACGCCCGCAGCTTGCGCGCCGCGAACCACGTGGCGGCGACGGTCACGCCCGCCAGCAGCGCCACCGCG
>KL569405.1:31951-34344 GCA_000715685.1 Streptomyces lilacinus | reverse complement strand
GCCCGGCAGCCGCACGTCCGACGTGATCGCCCCGTCCGCGCCGATCTTCTGCGCGAGCGCCAGGGCCCACTGCTGGACGCTGAGCGTGCGCGCGCCCGGGATGAGGCTGCCGAAGAGCGACTCCCAGACGAGGGCGTAGACGAGCCCCGCGACGACCGCGTGGCGCGTCACCGTGCCCAGGAAGAGGAAGATCGCGCTGTAGGTGACGGACGCGGCCGCCGCGGCCACGGCGTAGGCCACGGCGATCTGCTGGCTGTTGCCGTTGAGCAGGAAACCGGCGAGCAGCGTCGGTATCGCCGAGAACGCGACCGTGACGCCGATCGCGACGACGAGCTTGGTGAGGATGATGGTGGGGCGCCGAACGGGCTTGGCCAGGAGGTAGACGACCGAGCCGTCGTCGATCTCGGGACCGATCGCCCCCGTGCCGGCGATGACACCGATCAGCGGCACCATCGTGGCGAGCGCGAACCCGCCCAGCACGTTGACGGCGGTGTTGTCGTCCGCGCCGGTGAGCGCGCGGATGGCGACGGAGATGCCGAGCAGCAGCGCCGGCAGCGCGAAGAGGATCGCGGCGCGGCGGCGGCCGAGGAGACCCCGGTAGGTGAGCCGGGCGACGGTCGGGTGGTAGAGCGACATCGTGGAGCCTCCTTTCAGGCCGCGACGAGGTAGGAGAAGACCGATTCCAGGGACTCGTCGGAGGGCGAGACCGTCAGGAGCCTGATGCCGTGCTCGCGGGCGACGCGCGGCAGCAGTTCGGTGAAGCGGCCGAAGTCGACGGCCTGGACGCGCAACGCGCCTTCCTGGACGTCCACTTCGATGCCGGACGTCGACGGATCGGCGATGAGCGCGGCCGCGAGGGCGCGGTCGTCGTCGGACCGTACGAGGTAGCGGTGCGGGCGGTCCGTCATCAGGCGGCGGATCTTGCGGAAGTCGCCCGACGCGGCGTGCCGTCCGGCGACGACGACCTCGATGTGCGCGGCGAGCTGCTCGACCTCTTCCAGGATGTGGGAGGAGAACAGCACCGTGCGGCCCTCGGCGCCCATGGCCCGCAGCAGGTCCATCAACTGCATGCGCTGGCGCGGGTCCATGCCGTTGAAGGGCTCGTCGAGGAGGAGCACCGACGGCTGGTGGACGAGCGCGGAGGCCATCTTCACGCGCTGCCGCATGCCCTTGCTGTACGTGGCGATCTTGCGGTCCTGCGCGTACTCCATCTCGACCGTGGCGAGCGCCCGCTGGGCCTCCCGGTCGCCGAGGCCGTGCAGCTCGGCGTTGGCGCGGACGAACTCGCGGCCGGTCAGGAAGTCGTACATCGCCTCGCGCTCGGGGACGATGCCGATGTGGCGGTAGATCTGCTCGTTCCGCCAGATCGTCGCGCCGTCGAGGGTGACCGTGCCGGTGGAGGGCGAGAGGAAGCCGCCCATCATGTTGATCAGGGTGGACTTGCCGGCGCCGTTGGGGCCGAGGAGACCGGTGACACCGGGGCCCACGGACATGGAGACGTCGTTGACGGCCACCACATTGCCGAACCAGCGCGAGACGTTGTCGATGTGGATGGTGGTCACAGCCCGGCCTTTCGGTAGCGACGCATCAGCAGCCCGTACGAGCCGGCGATCACGGCGAGCAGCACGCAGAGGTAGACCACGCCGGCGCCCGTGCTGGGTCCGTGGCCGCCGGGGAAGGCGGTGGTGGCGGACAGGAAGGCGCTCTGCACGCCGTCGATCAGGGTGATCGGGGAGAAGAGGCCGAGCCAACCGATGATGTCGGCGTTGTCGCTGCTGAGCGCGATGCCCTGGATGGTGCTGACGGCACCGTAGGAGATGGTCAGCACGGCGATGACGGCGGCGACGCCGAAGCCGCGGCGCGGGGTGAGCGCGGCGACCACCAGGCCGATGCCGCCGAAGAGCAGGGAGAGCAGGGCCACGGAGACCAGTCCTTGTGCGAAGCCCTTCGTCTGGTCGGCGAAGTCCATCTTCGCGAGCAGGGCGCCCATGTAAAGGATGAGCAGGGGCGTCGCGGTGAGGACGAACAGCGCCGACGCCATCGCCGCGAACTTGGCCATGACGTAGTCGACGCGCTCGATCGGACGGGAGAAGTACAGCGGCACGGTCTTGAACCGCAGGTCCCGGGAGACCGACTGCGGGGCCTGCGCGGCGAGGTAGAGGCCGATGACCGCCTGGAGGTAGAGCGCGTAGCGCGTGTACTCCATGGGCAGCTTGTTCATCTTCGTGGTGACGGCGACGGCCACGACGATCGCGGCCGGCAGGCACATCACCCCGAAGAGGATCATCGGCAGCACCTTGGACTTGGCCGAGCGGCCGAGACCGTAGGCGCCGCGCAGGCTCTGCGAGAACAGCGAGCGGCGGGCGTAGGCACGGCCGAGGCGGGGGCCGTCA
>KL569405.1:28071-31666 GCA_000715685.1 Streptomyces lilacinus | reverse complement strand
TAGCCGATGTTGTGGATGACGTCCTGGGGGCCCTGGCGTTGGCCGCGGCCCGGCGTCGTCATGGCCTCAGGCGGCATCGGGGGTGCCTCCGTTCCTGTTCGTGTCGTCGTCCCGGAAGACCTCCGCGATGCGGTGGCGGCGCTGCTCCATGCGGACCAGCCCGAGGCCGAGCCCCGCGACGGCGTCGCGGACGATGTCGTACGTCCCCTCGTCGGCCAGGTCGACCAGCAGCACCCGGCCGGAGGCGGGCGAGCCGTCGGCCGCGCGGCCGGCGGGCCGGGTCGTCAGGCCGGCCCCGGCGAGGGCCTTGAGCAACGCCGTGGTGCCGTCGGGGCAGGCGTCGGTGTCGGTGACCTCGACGGCGAGGGAGCCGGTCGCCTGGGTGAATTCGTCCGTGGAGGAGGAGCGCAGCAGCCGGCCGCCGTCGATGACGACGACGTGGTCGCAGGTCCGCTCGAGCTCGCCCAGCAGGTGTGAGGTGACCAGGACCGAAATGCCGAAGTCGGTGTGGACGCGGCGGATGAGGGCCAGCATCTCGTCCCGGCCGACCGGGTCGAGGCCGTTGGTCGGCTCGTCCAGCAGCACCAGCCGGGGGTCGTGGACGAGTGCCTGGGCCAGCTTGACCCGCTGCTTCATGCCGGTGGAGTAGCCGCCCATGGGGCGGTAGCGCTCCTCGTACAGGCCGACGTGGCGCAGGGTGTCCGCGGTCCGCTCGCGGGCGGCGGTGGGCGGCAGCCCCGACATGCGGGCCATGTGCACGACGAACTCGGTCGCCGACACGTCGGGCGGCAGGCAGTCGTGCTCGGGCATGTAGCCGACCCGCTCGCGGATCTCGGCGCCCTGCGTGGCGACGTCGAGGCCGAGCACCGTGGCACGGCCCTCGGTGGCCGGGGAGAGCCCGAGGAGGATCTTGATCAGCGTGGACTTGCCGGCTCCGTTGGCACCCACCAGACCGGTGACACCGGGGGTGATGTCGACGGAGAGCCGGTCGAGCGCGGTCACCCTGGGGTACCGCTTGCTGAGGCTTTCGGTAGCGATCACAGTCACACCTTCGACGGTAGTGGCGTCGGTCACCGCGGTCGTCAGACCAGATGGCTGGATGCGTGTAGTCCTCGGGTCTGACATCCCCGTACGGGTGGCGGGGTCGCCACGGGCGATCAGCGAGGTGGCCGCCTCGTCCACGGGCGGGCCGGCGGGTGGGCCTGCGGGCGGCCCGAGAGGCTGCCGGAACCCTTGACGCAGCCGCCGGACATTGTCACATTCATCAATGTCAACGTGCATACGTGGCTTCGGATTTGGTCGGAGGACGGCGGCATGGCGGGTGCTGGTCACGGACTACCGTGACCAGCGGGAGAGAGCGTTCTGGCTGGGTGACGATCTGCCGCAGGCGCGGCGCTGGCGACGGGAGAGGGCGGCCGCATGAGCGGTAAGGGCACGGGGACGGGCATCGAGGGAGCGCGCGAGCGCCGGGTGGACACGGGCGGCGTCGAGCTGTGCGTCGCCGAACTGGGCGACACCGCGCACCCCACGGTGGTGCTGCTCCACGGCTACCCGGACAGCAAGGAGGTCTGGTCCGACGTCGCCCGGCGGCTGCGGGACCGCTTCCACGTGGTGCTCTACGACGTGCGGGGCCACGGCCGCTCCACGGCGCCGACACCGCTGCGCGGCGGCTTCACGCTGGAGAAGCTCACGGACGACTTCCTCGCCGTGGCCGACGCGGTCAGCCCGGACGCCCCCGTGCACCTGGTCGGGCACGACTGGGGATCGGTGCAGGGCTGGGAATTCGCCACCGTCGCGCGCACGAAGGGGCGTCTGGCGTCCTTCACCTCCGTCTCCGGGCCGTCCCTGGACCACCTCGGGCACTGGATCAAGGACCGGATCGCCCGTCCCACCCCGCGCCGGGTCGGCCAGCTCCTCGGCCAGGGGGCCCGGTCCTGGTACGTCTGGGCCCTGCACACGCCCCGCCTGCCGGAGGCCCTCTGGCGGGGGCCGCTCGCCGGGCGGTGGCCGGAGATGCTGGCGCGGATGGAGACGCTGCCCCCGGACGCCGAGGCAGGCTACCCGACGGTCTCCCTGCCGGGCGACGCCGCGCACGGCGCCTGGCTGTATCGCGACAACGTACGGGCCCGGGTGCGCCGGCCGCGCACCGACGCCCACGCCCACGTGCCCGTCCAACTGATCACCCCGACCGGGGACATCTACCTGTCGGAGCGGCTCTACGACGACTTGGATCGCTGGGCGCCGCGGCTGCTGCGGCGCACGGTGACCGCGAAGCACTGGGTGCCGCGCAGCCGGCCCGACCAGATGGCCTCCTGGATCACCGACTTCGTCACGGCCCAGGAGACCGCCCGGCAGGGCGGCGCCCCGGCCCGGCCGTCGGTGGGCTCCGGCCCGTACGCCGACCGGTTCGGCGGGCGGCTGGTGCTGGTGACGGGGGCCGCGAGCGGCATCGGGCGGGCCACCGCGCTCGCCTTCGCGGAGGCCGGCGCGCGGGTCGTCGCGGTCGACCGGGACGCGGCCGGCGCCGAGCGCACGGCCGAACTGGCGCGGCTGACCGGGGCACGGGACGCGTGGAGCGAGTGCTGCGACGTCTCGGACGAGCAGGCGATGGAGAAGCTGGCCGCCAGGGTCACCGCCGAGCACGGCGTGGTCGACGTGCTGGTCAACAACGCCGGGATCGGGCTCGCGGGCACCTTCCTGGACACCTCGGTCGAGGACTGGCGCAAGGTGCTCGACGTCAATCTGTGGGGCGTCCTCCACGGCTGCCGGATCTTCGGCGGACGGATGGCCGAGCGGGGCCAGGGCGGCCACATCGTCAACACCGCCTCGGCCGCGGCCTTCCAGCCCACGAAGTCGCTGACCGCGTACAGCACGTCCAAGGCCGCGGTCCTGATGCTCAGCGAGTGCCTGCGCGCCGAACTCGCCGGGAAGGGCATCGGGGTCACCGCGATCTGCCCCGGCATGGTCAACACCTCCATCACCGACACCGCGTCCTTCGTGGGCGTGTCCGAGGAGGAGCAGCGCCGCCGCCGGGAGAAGGCCACTCGGCTGTACGGCCGGCGCAACTACCCCCCGGAGCGGGTGGCCGAGGCGATCCTGCGGGCCGTGGCCGAGAACCGCGCCGTGGTGCCGGTGACGCCCGAGGCACACGGGCTGCGCTTCCTCTCCCGCTTCGCGCCCCGGCTGCGCGGCGCCATCGCACGGATCGATCCCCCGCTGTAGAGGAGCCCCCCGATGACGTACGGCTACCCGATCGCGCCCCGCCGCGTGACGTTCGACTGGCGCGACACCCCGCTGCACTGGATCCCGGACGAGCCCACCGCCACCCACGTCATCAACGTCCTGCACCTGCTGCTGCCGGCGGGCGAGCGATGGTTCGTGAAGGTCTTCAAGGAGGCGCTTCCGCTGGTGCGGGACGAGGCGCTGCTCAAGGACGTCAAGGGCTTCATGGGCCAGGAGGCCACCCACAGCGTGCAGCACTCCTACGTGCTGGACCACCTCGCCGAACAGGGCCTGGACACCACGGCGTACACCCGGCACATGGACTTCCTCTTCGAGGTGCTGCTGGGCGAGCGCCCTGTCTCTTATACACATC
>KL569405.1:15955-27848 GCA_000715685.1 Streptomyces lilacinus | reverse complement strand
CCACGGCGTACACCCGGCACATGGACTTCCTCTTCGAGGTGCTGCTGGGCGAGCGCCCGCCGTTCGGCCTGCCGATCGGCGAGCGGGAGTGGCTGCGCTACCGGCTGTCCGTGGTCGCCGCGGTCGAGCAGTTCACCGCCGTGCTCGGCGACTGGGTGCTCGGGGAGAACGGGCTCGACCGCGCCGCCCCCGACCCCGTGATGCTGGACCTGCTGCGCTGGCACGGCGCGGAGGAGGTCGAGCACCGGTCGGTGGCCTTCGACATGTACGAGCACTGCGGCGGCGAGGACCCCGCCCGCTACGCAAGACGGCTGGCGGGCATGGCCGTCACCGCGCCGGTGCTCCTCTACCTCTGGGCGTGGGGCGCGGCCTACCTCATCCGTCACGACCCGTGGCTGGCCGGCCGGCTGCGCTACTCGCTCCGCGAGCACAAACGGGCGGTGGCGAAGGGGCTGCTGCCCAGCTGGCGGCAGCTGGGTGCCGCCGTCCCCCGCTACCTGCGGCGTTCCTACCACCCGTCGCAGGAGGGCTCGTTGCAGAGAGCCCTCGACTACCTGGCGACCTCTCCCGCGGCCCGCGCGGTGGCGGGTGCCGTGGGCCGCGCGGCCATCGCGTAGGGAGCCCCCGTGCCGGAAGCGGAGTACCGGATCGAGGACCTGGCCCATCGCAGCGGCGCCACGGTCCGCACGATCCGCGCCTACCAGGACCTGTCTCTTATACTACGGCGACGCCCACCTCGTGCGACTCCGCCGGATCACCGGCCTCCTCGACCGGGGCTACACCCTGGCCAGCATCAAGGAACTGCTCGAGGCCTGGGACACCGGCCGCGGGCTGGGCGGGGTGCTGGGGCTGGTCGCCGAGATCGACGGTCCCTGGACCGACGAGGAACCCGGTCGGACCACCCGCTCCGAGCTGGGCGAGGCGTTCGGCGGGGAACGGGACGACGCCGCGGTGGAGGAGGCGGTGGAGCTCGGCATCCTCGTCCCGCTGGCGTCCTCCCCGGATGACTTCCTCGTGCCCAGTCCCCGGCTGCTGTCCGTCGCGGCCGAGCTCCACGCGGCGGGGGTGCCGCTGGCCGCGATCTCCGGTCATCTGCGCGAACTCCGCGTCCATGTCGAACACATCGCCTCCCGCTTCCTCGACTTCACCACCGAGCACGTCTTTCACCAGTACCTGGACCATCCGCCCACGGACGAGGAGGCCGACGAGGCCGCCGACCTCGTACGTCGTCTGCGCCCGCTCGCCCAGCAGACCGTCGACTCCGAACTGGCCCGCGCCATGCGGGCCCTGGCCACCCGCCACCTGCGCGACCACCTGGCCGTCCCACCGACGGTCGAAATGCACGGCGAACCGATCACCGGGGCGACCGACGAGGAGGCCCTCCCCCGTGCGAGCGGTCCGCGACCTCGTCGGGGCGGAGAACGTCGCCGCCTTCGTCGCCGCCGCCACCGAGCGCGAGGTCCGGGCCCGCACCATGGACGGCCTCGTGCTTCCCCGCTGAGACCTCAGCGGTCGGCCAGCCAGTTGCCGTGGAACCCGTACGGCACGCGCTGCGGCAGATGTATGGACGCCACCGGAGGCGCCGCGAGGTCGTCGGCGTCGAGTATCACGAGGTCGCTGGTGTCCGTGGCGGCATCATGGACGTAGGTGAGCAGCCAGCCCGGGCCGCCCGGCGTGTCGTCCGCGGGCACGAACGCCGCCTCGGCCGGGGTGCGGCCGGGACCGAAGACGTGCCGGGTCGTCGAACCGGTGCGCAGGTCGTAGCGGACCAGCTCTCCCGGCACCGGCCCGGAGCCGGGCGACTCGGCGACGGCGACATGCCCGTACCGGGCGGCATGACCGGCAAGCCGGTCGTCGATGCGGGGGAACTCGCAGGGCTGGTCGTCCAGTTGCTCCTCGACGACCTTGCCGCGGGTGAGGTCGATGGTCCACCGCCACAGCGCAGGAAGGGCCGAACCGTGCTTCTCCCCACCGAAGAGGTGGGGGTAGCGGATGACGTGGAGGACGATGCGCTCCCCGTCGGCGTCGCTCTCGTCATGGGCGTTGAGCGCGTGGAAGACGTAGCAGGGCTCGATCGGCAGCCAGCGCACCTCGCCGTGCGGGTCGTCGCGGCGCAGTACCCCCAGCCTGGCGCCGTGGCCGGCGTCCCACGCGAAGGGCATTCCGCCACCGCGTGCCCGGTCCTCGTCGAAGACGACGGGCAGGTCCATGAAGACGACGTGGCCGGCGGTGAGGTGGAAGTCGTGCATCATCGTCAGCGCGGGGACGTCGATCGTGCGGTTGATCGTCAACTCGCCGTCGGCGTCGGCACGGTGGTAGGTCAGAAAGGGATCGCCGCTCGCACCGCCGTAGCCGAAGAAGTGCAGCTCCCCGGTGTCGGGGCAGGTCTTGGGGTGGGCGGTCATGGGCCGCGTGAGCCGGCCGCCGAAGTCGTACGGCCCGACCGTCTCCAGCTCGCGCCCCTCCCGCAGGTCCAGCTCGTAGGGGAAGGACGACTCGACCAGCGCCAGCGTGCGGCCCGCGTGCCGCACGACGTGGGTGTTGGCGACCCCTGCCGCAAGGTCGCGCGTGCCGTCCTCGCGGAGGCCCGGGGCGCCGTGGGTGAAGGTGGAGGTGCGGACCCAGCGGTTGCGGTAGGAGGTGGCCCGGCCACCTTCCAGGCGTACCCCGTGCACCATGCCGTCGCCGAGGAACCAGTGGCCGGAGGCGGCCTCCTGCGGATTGGGCCCGTTGCGCACGTACCAGCCGCTGAGCTCGGGCGGAATGGCTCCGGTGACGTGCAGGTCGTGGGCGGTCAGCTCTTCGGTCACCGGCGCGAAGTTTCCGGCGAGGTGGGCTGGGGTCGTCGTCATGGTGCGGGCACTCCTAGGGATCAGGTCTCGGTGCTTCTGCTGCCGTACCAATGCCTTGCTGCTCAGTGCTGCGCCATGCGGGCCCGGGCCCGCTCGGGGTAGCGGGCGGTGAAGACCACGGGCAGGTAGAACCCCGCTATCTGCACGGGGATGGACACCCCGCTGCCGAGTCCGGCGGCGTAGACGGCGGTCAGAGCCACGGCGGTGACCGTGAAGGCGGCGGCCCAGGCGGAGGTGACCACCACGTTGATCCTGCGGAAGAGAGGGGTCTCCCAGACCTCGGGCGGCGCCTGGCGCTTGGCGATGCCGGTGGTGAAGGGACGACCGACGAGCAGCGTGGCCCAGGCGGTGAGGGCGAGCCAGCCCAGCGACAGGGCACCGCTGTAGTGCTGCAGGCCGCTGTGCGGCAGGGCGAAGGCCACGGCGGTGAGACCCGCGAAGAAGACGGCCGTGCTGCCCTCCAGGATCAGCGACTCGGCGGTCCTGCCCGCCTTGACGTCCTGGACCAGCAGCACGACGGCCACCACCAGCGCGACGACCGCGCCCCACTGCCAGCCGGCCGCGGACACGACCGCGAAAGCGATCCAGGGAAAGAAGCTGCGCAGGTAGTTCATGGAGGGTCCCCCGTCTTCGATGTTCCAGTAGCGACATGTCAAAGGTAGAAGGTCACGCCTCGACATGTCAACAGTGGAATGTAAGGTGGGGGTCATGAGTTTGAGATACGCGATGCTGGGCCTGCTCTCCGAACGCCCCGCCAGCGGATACGACCTGATGAAGCGGTTCGAGACCTCGCTCACCAACGTCTGGCCCGCCACCCAGAGCCAGGTCTACGGAGAGCTGGGCAAGCTCGCGAAGGCCGGGCTGCTCGAGGTCGCGGCGGAGGGCCCGCGGGGCCGCAAGGAGTACGCCATCACCGAGGAGGGCCTCGCCGAGCTGCGCCACTGGCTCACCGAGGCCCCGCGCGAGCGGATGCGGCGCAGCGAGGCGATGTTGAGGGTCTTCTTCCTCAACATCCTCACCCCCCTCGAGGCCGTCACCTACCTCTCCACCGAGGCCGAGCGCGCCGCCGGCCGGCACGCGGGCCTGAAGGAACTGGAGGCGGCCGTCGACTGGGGCGACGACCCGCTCTCGGTCAACGGCCGCCTGGCCCTGGAGTACGGGCTGCGCTTCACCGCCATGTACGAGGAGTGGGCCCGCTGGGCGGCCGAGCAGGTCCAGGAGAAGTCGAAGAGAGGCAATGGAACGACCGGCGACGCGAACTGACGTGCCGTCACCTCTGCAGGCAGGCCTTTACAGCCCCGGAGCCGCCCACACGGGAAACCAGCGGCCCAGGTCCTTCTCGATCCGCAGGTCGTTCTCCAGCAGCGCCCTGACCTGCAGTTCCAGCCCGTTGTCACGTTTCCCCTCCGCGCCCGCCACGGGCGCGAAGGGGTAGAACGTGCCGCGCTTGTAGAGGTAGACGAGCGCGAGCGAGCGCTGCTCGGCATCGCGGAACCCCATCAGCGAGCACAGCAGTTGCGGGCCGAACCCGCCCTCCTGCAGGAGGGTGTTGACCGCGTGCAGGTCGTTGACCAGGGCCGCCGTGTCGTCGGCGGGCGCGCGGGCGAGGAGCCAGGTGTAGCCGTAGGAATCCTGGCTGAACTCCACGGGCGCCCCGCCCCGCACCGTGTCGGTGTCCAGCAGGGCCCGCACGTCACACCGCAGACGTTCGAACGTCCCGCCCTCCACGCTCGCGAAGCACACCGAGCCCAGCCCCGTGGGCACGAATCCGGCACCGGCCTGCAGGGTGACGGCCGCGGACGGCAGGGCGAACAGCTGGTCGAGGTCGGGGCGGACCGGCTTGGTACGACCGAGAATCACATCCAGGAATCCCACGGGCGACGTCCCCTCGTCCAGGTCCTCGTCAGGCGCCGCTGAGCCGGGCCGAGATCCGGCCCAGCTGTTCCAGCCGCTGCTCCAGTGCCGGGTGCGAGTCCAGCAGCCTGCCGAGGCTGTCCTTGGAGAAGGCGGGCGCGAAGTAGAACGCGTTGAACGGCTCGGCCTGCCGCAGGTCGCGCGTCGGTATCCGGGCCATCTGCCCGGTGACCTTGGTCAGCGCCGAGGCCAGCGCCGACGGCCTGCCGGTCAGGAACGCCGCCGCGCGGTCCGCGGACAGCTCGCGGTAGCGCGAGAGCATCCGCGTGAGGAGGAAGCTGATCGCGTAGACCACCGCGCTGATCAGCGGAATCAGCACCACCAGCACGGCGGTGTTGCTGTCGCGCCCGCCGATCCGGCGGAAGCCGCCCCACAGCCCCACCCGGGTGATGAGCCCGGCCAGGACGCCGAGGAAGGACGCGATGGTCATCACCGCCACGTCGCGGTGCGCGACGTGGGAGAGCTCGTGCGCCAGGACGCCCTCGAGCTCCTCCGGCTCCAGCCTCCGCAGCAGCCCGGTCGTCGCGCAGACGAGTGCGTTGCGCCGGTTGCGCCCGGTGGCGAAGGCGTTCGGCACGTCGCTGTCGGCGATCGCCACCCGGGGCTTGGGCATGTCGGCCAGCGCGCACAGCCGGTCGACCGCACCGTGCAGCTCGGGCGCCTCCTCCGGACCGACCTCACGGGCGCCCATGCCGAAGGCCGCGATCCGGTCGCTGAACCAGAACTGGGCGACGAACATGCCGCCCGCGAGCAGCAGGACGACCGGCCAGACCCCGCGCAGCAGCGCCACCAGCACGCCCACGAACACCACGTAGAGCAGCCCGATGAAGAACATCGTGCTGACCATGCGCGTGGTCAGCCCCCGGTCGGGGGTGAATCGGGTGCCTCGCACGGCGCACCTCCAAGGCTGAGCGGACCACGCCCCCCATGAGTGCCTCTGCCCCGATTCTCCCTCGCGGAAGCCGGTTGCAGGGGGCACTGCCAGGAGGGCGCCAGGAGGGCTGCCCATGGAGGAATGCCGGGAGGCTGTCAGGACAGCTGGGCGAGACCCTCCGTAGCGATCTTCTCGAAGACCGCGACATCGGCCTCGAAGATCGAGTCGGCGATGGGCCAGTGCAGGACGATCTCGTCGATGCCCAGCTCGGCGTGCGCGCCGGCGAACTCGACGAAGGCGTCGAAGGAGTCCAGCGGCCGGTCGGGGGCGAAGCCCGTGAGCAGCACCTTGGGCAGCTCGGCGACGTCCCGGCCCGCCTCCGCGCACAGCGTGCCGAGGCGCTCGATCTGCCCGGCGATCGCCGCCCGGGACTGCTCCGACGTCCCGCTCTCGGCCAGCTTCGGGTCGCCCGTGGTCACCCACGCCTGGCCGTACCGCGCCGCGAGCCGCATGCCGCGCGGGCCCGTGGCCGCGACGGCGAAGGGCAGGCGGGGGCGCTGCACACAGCCGGGGATGTTGCGCACCTCCTGCGCGGAGTAGTGCGCGCCCTCGTGCGTGACCACGTCCTCGGTGAGCAGCCGGTCCAGCAGCGGCACGAACTCGGCGAAGCGGTCGGCGCGCTCGCGCGGCGTCCACGGCTCCTGCCCGCTCCCGAGCAGCGCCGTGGCGTCGAAGCCGGAGCCCCCGGCGCCGATGCCGAGGGTGACGCGCCCGCCGGAGATGTCGTCCAGGGAGATGAGCTCCTTGGCGAGCGTCACGGGATGCCGGAAGTTCGGAGAGGTGACGAGGGTGCCCAGGCGCAGCCGGGAGGTCGCGCCGGCCGCCGCCGTCAGGGTCGGTATCGCGCCGAACCACGGGCCGTCACGGAACGTGCGCCACGAGAGGTGGTCGTAGGTGTACGCCGTGTGGAAGCCCAGCTCCTCGGCGCGCTGCCAGGACTCACGGCCGCCCTCGGACCAGCGGCGGTCGGGAAGGATCACGGTGCTCAGTCGCATGCACCGAGCGTAAGCGCTGGGTCCGACAGCAGGCCTTCCGAGGGGGCCGGAGCCCGGGGGCCGACTCGTGCACGCCGCCCGTGGGTGCGGCACCCGTCCGTACGTGTGTACGCGGGTCCCGGCGCCGTGCCCGAGAATGAAACCGTGACTTCCGCTATCGAGCAGCCCGAGACCCCGGCGACCCGCTGGACGGCCGCCGTGCCCCGGCTGATCGCCACCGACCTCGACGGCACCCTGCTGCGGGACGACAAGACGGTCTCCGACCGGACCGTGGCCGCCCTCGCGGCCGCCGAGGCGGCGGGCATCGAGGTCTTCTTCGTCACCGGCCGTCCGGCCCGCTGGATGGACGTCGTCAGCGACCACGTGCACGGGCACGGCCTGGCGATCTGCGCCAACGGCGCCGTCGTCGCCGATCTCCGTGACGGCGGCCGTTTCGTCAAGGTCCGCCCGCTGTCGTCCGAGGCCGCCCTCGCCATCGTCCACGCCGTGCGCGCGGCCGCCCCCGCCTCCTCCTTCGCCGTCGAGCGCACCTCGGGCGTCCGCTACGAGCCGCAGTACCCGCCCTTCAAGCTCGACCCGAGCGCGCAGATCGCCCCGGTGGAGCAACTGCTGGACGGCGGCGAGCGGCACGACGATCCCGTCATCAAGCTGCTCGCCTTCCACCCGGAACTGGAGCCGGACGAGTTCCTGGAGCTCGCCCGCACGGTGGGCGGCGACCACGGTCTGTTCACCCGGTCCAGTCCGACCGCGCTGCTGGAGATCAGCGGCTCGGGTGTCAGCAAGGCCAGCACCCTGGCCGAGTGCTGCGCCGAGCGCGGCATAACGCCCGAGCAGGTCGTGGCGTTCGGGGACATGCCCAACGACCTGGAGATGCTCGGCTGGGCCGGCACCTCGTACGCCATGGCCAACGCCCATCCCGAGGTGCTGGCCGCCACCACCCTGCGCACGGCCGCCAATACCGAGGACGGCGTGGCCGCCGTCATCGAGCAGATCCTCCACGCGCTGCCCTAGGGCTCTCCCAACCCGCCGCCCGTCCGACGTTTGAAACCGCGAGCGTCACCTACAGCTGAACGCCGCGCGTGCGCAGCCACTCCACCGGGTCTACGGCGGTGCCGAACTCCGCCGTCCTACGGACCTCGAAGTGCAGGTGCGGACCGGTGGAGTTCCCTGTGGTCCCGGACAGCCCGATCCACTCGCCCGCGCGCACCGGCCGCCCCGGGGCCACGAGCGGCACCGAGAGGTGCGCGTACTGCGAGTACCAGCCGCCAGCGTGCCGGACCACCACGCTGATCCCGAAGGGCCCGCCGCACCCGATCGACACGACTGTCCCGGCCCCGACCGACCGCACGGGGGTGCCGGTGGGCACGGCGAAGTCCTGGCCGGTGTGCCCGCCGGCCCAGTGGGCCCCGGTGCCCCCGAATCCGGCCGTGAGCTCGTAGGTCAGCAGGGGGCGGGTCCAGCCGGCCCGCGAGACCTCCGGCCCCCGGTTGGCGGCGTCCTGGCCGGTCTGGCCGGCAGGCAGCTCGTTCTGCAGGTTGCCGAGGTCGACCGGCGTGCAGCGCCCGCTGCGGATGGACGCCTCCGCCAGGGCGTTCAGTTCGGCGCGCGACGTCGTCAGCCGCTGCTCGAGCGCTGTCTTCTCCGTACGCAGCCGGCTCGCGTCCGCGTCGAGGGCCTGCACGGACGCGGAGGACGACAGTTCGTCGGCCGCCAGCGTCCGACTCTTGCTGTCGGCCTCGAGCAGCAGGCGGGCGAGCCGCTCCCTGCGGTCGGTGTCGGTGGACTGCAGCGTCAGCAGGTCGAGGGGCTCGTCCGCGACCGCGGGGCTGCCCACGGCGGTGAAACCGCCGGTCCGGTACTGCGCCCGGGCCACGGCCCCCGCGTCCTGGTGCAGAACGGCCGCCACGAACCGCTGTCCGCGCAACTGCTGCGCCAGCCGGACGGCCCGCGCCTTCTCGTCCTTGGCCGCCCGTATCCCCCGCTCGTACCGCAGCCCGAGGCGCCCGGCCTCGTGCGCCAGCCGGATCACCTCGGAGCTGACGCGCACCAGCCGTGCCGGCGCGTGGACGGCGGCCGACGATCCGCCGCCGAACACGGGCGACAGCACCGCGCACAGCGCACACAGCACCGCTCCGCCGTGCCGATGCGTACGGCGGAGCCGCAGGGCACGACGCAGCCGCCCGATCCGCCGCGTCCGGCGGTACGACCGGCATGAGTCGTACAAGCAATACCAGCGATACCAACGAGAACATCGCATGTCCGCGATCTTGACCGGCCACCCGACGGTGCGCGCCCGCGGAAGACCGTTCGGAGGAACTTGTGCGGCCGTAAGGGCGCCCGCCTACGCCTACAGGGGCGCCGGGAAGGCCCACAGAGACGTACGGAAGGCCCACAGAGGCGTCACGAGGCCCTACAGAGGCGCTTCCCACACCACCTTCGTGCCGCCCCCGTCGTCGCCCAGCCCGGGCCCGTACGAGCTGGACCCGCCGAGGGACTCGGCGCGCTTGGCGAGGTTGCGCAGGCCGCTGCGGCGCCCACCCTCCGGGATGCCGACCCCGTCGTCGGCGACCGTCAGCCGCACCGCTTCCCGGCCGTCCGGCAGGGTGGCCGTCGCGTCCACCAGAACCTCGATACGGGACGCCCGGGCGTGCCGGAAGGCGTTGGACAGCGCCTCCCGCAGCGCCGCGATGAGGTTCTTGCCGGTCAGCTCGCCGACCTTCGCGTCGACAGGGCCGACGAAGCTCGCGGACGGCTGGAAGCCCAGCGGCACGGCGGCCGTGCCCAGCTCCCGCAACACGCGGGTGCGCAGTCCGGCGGGCGCCTCCGTGGGCTCCTGCTGCAGGGCGAAGATGGCGGTGCGGATCTCCTGGATGGTCACGTCCAGCTCGTCCACGGCCTGTCCGACCCGGTTCTTGACCTCGGGCACGACGGCGACGCGGTGCGCGCTCTCCAGCAGCAGCCCGGTGGCGAACAGCCGCTGGATGACCAGGTCGTGCAGGTCGCGGGCGATCCTGTCGCGGTCCTCCAGGACGGCCAGCCGCTCCCGGTCGCGCTGCGCCTCGGCCAGGACGAGCGCGAGGGCGGCCTGCGCGGCGAACTGCACCGCCAGCGTGCGCTCGGTGGCGGTGTACTTGCGGGCGCCGCGGCGGCGCGGGATGGCGAGCGTACCGAGCACGCGGTCACCGCTCTTGAGCGGCAGCAGCATGCTCGGGCCGAAGCGCGGTGCCACTTCGGTGATCATGCGCGGGTCGGTGGCCGAGTCGTCGATGAACACCGGTTCCCCGGCCAGGAGTCGGGAGACGACGGGGCTGTGCGGCGGCATCACCGTCCCCAGCAGACCGGCGGGGTCGTCGGCGGAAACCGCCACCATCTCCAGGCCGCCCTCGCCGTCGGGCAGCAGCACGATGCCGGCGTCCGAGTCGGCGAGCCTGCGGGCCTGTTCGGCGACGACGGCCAGCGCGTCCTCGGCGTCGCCGCCCGACAGCAGCGACGTGGTGACGGCGACCGAACCGTCGATCCAGCGCATCCGCTGACCGCGCTCCTCGTGCACGCGCGCGTTGCCGATCGCGATGCCGGCCTCGGTGGCGAGGATCTTCACCATGTGCAGGTCCGCGACGTCGAACGCGCCGCCGCTCCGCTTCTCGGTGAGGTAGAGGTTTCCGAAGATCTCGCCCCCGACGCGGATCGGTACGCCCAGGGCGTGCCGGCCGTCGGGGAACGCGGCGACGCGCTCGTACTCCTCCTTGGCGACCCCGTGGGTGACGAAGTCGGACATCCCGCTGCCGCCGGCGTCGAGGACGCCGATGGCGGCGTACCGGGCGTCGGCCAGCTCGGCGGCCGTCCGGCAGATCCGGTCGAGCGTGGCGTGGAGCTCCAGGCCGGTGCCGACCGAGCGCATGGCCTCCAGCAGTTGCGGGACGCGGCCCGTCAGCTCGGTGGACAGGCCCTGGAGGCTGCGGGTGGCCTCGGTGGCGACGTCCAGCGAGTCCATGGGGCCTCCGGCCGCCGTGCCGTCCCCGGGGACGGGGTCTCGCGGACCGGAGGGTTGTGCCGTCGCTGCCATAGTGATGAGCCTAATAAGCACCATTTGCCAGGGAAAGCGCCGACTGACCGGTGTCTGCCGCCGCTTCCCGATCCAGCATGCGCCGGAACGGCCCGGGCGCCCCCGCGAGCGCCTCGTACGCCCCGCGCTGCACCACGCGCCCCCGCTCCAGCACGAATATCTCGTCGACGGCCGCCAACTGCGCGAGGCGATGCGTGATCAGTACCGTCGTCCGTCCCTCCGTGGCCGTCAGCAGGTCCGCGGTGAGCGCGTCGGCGGTCGCCAGGTCGAGGTGCTCGGCGGGCTCGTCCAGCACCAGGACGGGGAAGTCCGCCAGCAGCGCGCGGGCCAGAGCCAGCCGCTGCCGCTGACCGCCCGAGATGCGCGCCCCGTGCTCGCCGACCAGCGTGTCCAGTCCCCGCGGGAGGCCGTCCACCCACTCCAGCAGCCGGGCCGCCCGCAGGGCCTCGCGCAGCTCGTCCTCGCTCGCGCCGGGACGCGCGAGCCGCAGGTTCTCGCGCACCGAGCTGTCGAAGACGTGCGCGTCCTGTGCGCAGAGGCCCACGAGCCTCCGCACCGCGTCCCCGTCCATGCCCGCCGCCTCGCGGCCGGCAAGGGTGTACGAGCCGGCGTCGGCGTCCAGGAAGCGCAGCAGCACCTGGGCGAGCGTGGTCTTGCCCGCCCCCGACCGTCCCACCACGGCGACCCGGCGGCCCGCCACCAGCTCCATGTCGAAGCCTTCCAGAGCCGGCACCGCCTGCCCCGGGTGCCGCGCGGTCAGCCCGGTCACCCGCAGCGGGAACGGCGACTCCGGCGCCGGCTCCGAACCGTCGCGTACGGGCACGGGCGCGTCCAGCACCTCGTACACCCGCTCGGCGGAACGCCGGACGCGCTGGCGGTACTGCACCGCGAGGGGAAGCCCCGCGACCGCCTCGAACGCGGCCAGCGGAGTGAGGACGACCACGGCGAGCCAGATCCCTCCGAGCCGGCCCTCATGGACGGCCGCCACGCCCGCCCAGGCGGCGCCGGCCACCGTCAGGCCGCAGGCCAGGGCCGACAGGCCCGCACCGAGCGCGGTCGCGGCGGAAGCCCGGCGCGCGAGCCGGGTGAGCGCGCCGTCGGCGCGGCGCAGCCGCTCCAGGCGCGCGGGCAGGGC
>KL569405.1:8862-15730 GCA_000715685.1 Streptomyces lilacinus | reverse complement strand
CGCTCCAGGCGCGCGGGCAGGGCGCCCGCGACCGTCAGCTCGGCGGTACCGGTCAGCAGCTCGACCACCTGCGCCGACAACTCCCCGCGCGCGGGCGCCGTCCGCCGCTCCGCGCGCCGGGCCACCGCCGCCGACAGCGCGGACACGGCGAGCCCGGCGACCAGCAGCCCGGCGGCCAGCACCGCGCCCGCCTCGGGCAGCAGCCAGGCCGTGAAGCCGACCGAGGCGGCGCCGACGAGCACGGCCGAGCCGAGCGGCAGCAGCCAGCGCAGGAAGTAGTCCTGCAGCGCGTCCACGTCCCCGACCAGCCGGGAGAGCAAGTCGCCTCGACGGTTCTCCCGCAGCCCGGCCGGGGCCAGCCGCTCCAGCCGGCGGTAGACCGAGACCCGCAGCCCCGCCAGGACGCGCAGGGCCGCGTCGTGCGACACCAGGCGCTCGGCGTAGCGGAAGACGGAACGCCCGATGCCGAACGCCCGTGTCGCCGTGACGGCGACCATCAGGTAGAGGACCGGGGGCTGTTGCGAGGCGTGCGAGATGAGCCGGCCGGAGACGGCCATCAGGCCCACCGCGCTGCCGAGCGCCAGGGCGCCCAGCAGCAGCGCGAGGGCGAACCGCGCCCGGAGCGGACGCCCGGCGGCCCGGACGCGGGCCAGGGGACTACGCCGCACCACCGGCTCGTCGCCAGGAACAGTAGAAGGAACAACAGAAGGAACAGCGACGACCTCCCCTCCCGGTTCCGGGCGAACCGGCGGGCGCCCAATCGAGTCCCCCGCCCCGGAGGGCCGGGGCGCACCGAGCCGCACCACCCGGTCGGCCACGGCGAGCAGCGCCGGCCGGTGCACGACGAGCACCACGGTCCGCCCCTCCGCCAGCCGACGCACCGCGTCGACGATCGCGGCCTCCGTCTCCCCGTCGAGCGAGGCCGTCGGCTCGTCCAGCAGCAGTACCGGCCGGTCGGCCAGGAACGCCCGGGCCAGCGCGAGGCGTTGGCGCTGGCCGGCGGACAGCCCGGCGCCGTCCTCGCCGAGGCGAGTGTCAGTGCCGTGCGGCAGCATGGACACGAACTCGAGCGCACCGGCCGCGCGCAGTGCCGATCGCACCTGCGCGTCCGTGGCGCCCGGCCGTGCCAGTCGTACGTTCTCGGCGACCGTCCCGGCGAAGAGATGGGGTCGTTGCGGGACCCAGGCCACCTGGTCCCGCCAGCTTTCGGGGGAGAGCGATGAGAGATCCGCACCGTCCACGAGCACACGTCCGCTCGTCGGCCGCTCGAGGCCGAGCAGCACGTTCAGCAGGGTGGACTTGCCCGTCCCGCTCGCGCCCGTCACGGCGACCGTCTCGCCCGCCCGTATCGCGAACGAGGTCTCGGCCAGCGAGGGTTCGGCACGGCCCGCGTGGCGCACCACGAGCCGGTCGACGGTGAGGGTCGCGCCGCGGGCGTCCGGTGCCGGACGGGTCCCGGACGGGGCGGGCTCGGTCTCCAGGACGGCGAAGACCTCGTCCGCGGCGGCCAGGCCCTCCGCGGCGGCGTGGTACTGCGCGCCGACCTGGCGCAGCGGCAGATAGGCCTCGGGCGCCAGGACGAGCACCATCAGCCCGGTGTACAGGTCGAGTTCGCCGTGCACGAGGCGCATGCCGATGCCGACGGCGACGAGCGCCACCGACAGGGTGGACAGCAGTTCCAACGCGAAGGAGGAGAGGAAGGCCAGCCGCAGGGTCCGCAGCGTGGCCCGCCGGTAGTCGGCGGTGATCGCGCGGATCGACTCGGCCTGGGCCTTGGCCCGGCCGAAGACCTTCAGCGTGGGCAGGCCCTCGACGACGTCGAGGAAGTGCCCGGAGAGCCGGGACAGCAGCCGCCACTGCCGGTCCATCCGGCCCTGGGTGGCCCAGCCGATCAGGGCCATGAAGAGGGGGACGAGGGGAAGCGTGAGGACGATGACGAGTGCCGAGAGCCAGTCGGCGGTGACGATACGGGCGAGGACGGCGACGGGCACCACGACCGCGAGGCCCAGCTGGGGCAGGTAGCGGGCGAAGTAGTCGTCGAGCGCGTCGATCCCGCGCGTGGCGAGGGTGGTCAGCTCGCCCGTGGGGCGGGTGCCGGGGCCGAGGCGGGTGGCGTGGGCGAGCAGTCGCGTCCGCAGCTGGGACTTGACCGCCGCGCTCGCGCGGTGGGCGGCGAGCTCGGTGAGCCAGGCCACCGCCGCCCGACCGAGGGCGACGGCGGCCAGCAGCGCCAGCGGCGCGGCGAGTTCGCCGGTCGTGCGTCCGTGCTGGAAGGCGCCGGTGACGACCTCCGCGATCAGCATCGCCTGGGCCACGACCAGGCCGGCGCCCGCCAGCCCGAGGGCGACCGTGGCGCCCAGGAAGAGGCGGGTCGCGGAGGCGTACCGCAGCAGCCGGGGGTCGACGGGCTTCATGACCGTGTCGCCCGCGTCAGTGGGCGGCCGGGATGTGCTGGGTGCCGATCCGCTTGCGGAACACCCAGTAGGTCCAGGCCTGGTAGCCCATGATCAGCGGGGTCGTGAAGGCCGCGACCCACGTCATGATCTTCAACGTGTAGGGGCTGGAGGCGGCGTTGGTCACCGTCAGGTTCCAGGCGGGATCGGTCGACGACGGCATGACGTCCGGGAAGAGGGCGAGGAAGATCATCGTGAAGGAGGCGGCGACCGTCAGCCCGGACAGGGCGAACGCCCAGCCCTCCCGCCCGGCCCGGGTGAGGGCCAGCGCCCCGAGCAGCGCGACCACCGCGACGACGGCCGGTGTATAAGAGACAGGCCGTACGCGGCCTGGGTCCAGGCCAGGAAGGAGGCGCCGAGTACGACGGCACCGGCGCCGTAACGGAGGGCGTGCGCCCGCGCCCGGTGGCGGATGTCGCCGACGGTCTTGAGCGCGGCGAAGACCGCGCCGTGGAAGGTGAAGAGCACGACGGTGAACAGGCCGCCCAGCAGCGCGTACGGGCTGAAGAGGTCGAGCACGCCGCCCGTGAAGTTCTTGTCCGGCCCGATCGGCACGCCGCGCACGATGTCGGCGAAGGCGACCCCCCACAGGAAGGCGGGCAGCAGCGAGCACCAGAAGATCGCCCACTCCCAGTTGCGCTGCCAGCGCTCCTCGGGCCGCTTGTGGCGGTACTCGAAGGCGACGCCGCGCACGATCAGGCAGACCAGGACGGCGAGCAGGGGGAGGTAGAAGCCGCTGAAGAGCGTGGCGTACCAGTCGGGGAAGGCGGCGAAGGTCGAACCGGCGGCGGTGATCATCCAGACCTCGTTGCCGTCCCACACGGGACCGATCGTGTTGATCAGCACGCGACGTTCGGTGCGGTCCTTGGCGAGGGTCCTGGTCAGGACGCCGATGCCGAAGTCGAATCCCTCGAGGAAGAAGTAGCCGATCCACAGGACGGCTATCAGCAGGAACCAGAAGTCGTGGAGGTGCATGGTCGGAGTTCTCCGTTCCGCCGGCGCGTCAGTACGCGAAGGTCATCGGCTTGTCGGCGTCCGCCGCGGCGTCGGTGTATAAGAGACAGCTGCTCGTCCGTGTCCGGACCGGCCTTGCCGTACTTCAGCAGCAGCCTGACCTCGACCACGGCGAGGACCGCGTACAGCGCGGTGAAGACCGCCATGGAGGTGATGACCTCGCCCTGGCCGACGCCCGGCGAGACCGCGTTGCCGGTCTTCATCAGCCCGTAGACGGCCCAGGGCTGGCGGCCCATCTCGGTGAAGATCCAGCCGAAGGAGTTGGCGATCAGGGGGAAGCCCATGGTCAGGATGCCCACGCGCCAGGACCACTTGGTGAGGAAGGGGTTCATCTCGCGCGTCCTGGTGAGCATCAGACGCGGGATCTCGCCCTCGCCGGGCCGGAGCTCGGGCGCCAGCCACAGCTTCCGGCGCGTGGTCCACAGCCCGATGAGACCCGCGACGAAGGAGGTCATCCCGAAACCGATCATGAGGCGGAAGCCCCAGAAGGTCATGAAGATGCTGGGGATGTAGTCCTCCGGGTCGCCGCCGTAGCGCGCGGCCTCCTGCGCGGCGATGTCGTTGATGCCGGGGACGGCGTCGGAGAAGTTGTTGTGGGCGAGGAAGGAGAGCAGGCCGGGGATCTCGATCTCGACGCTGTTGTGCCCCTTGGACACGTCGCCGACCGCGAAGACCGAGAACGGCGCCGGTGACTGGGTCTCCCACAGGGCCTCGGCGGCCGCCATCTTCATGGGCTGCTGCTCGAACATCACCTTGCCGAGCTCGTCGCCGCTGATCGCCGTGCCCAGGCCGGCGATCACCGCCACGACCAGACCCACCCTCAGCGAGAGCAGCATCGCCGGGATCTGCCGGCGCCGCTTCTCGCCGAGCTCCTCGCCCCTGAGCTGCGCCCGCTTGGCGCGCCAGAGGTGGAAGGAGGCGACGCCGACGACGAAGGCGGCTCCGGTGAGGAAGGCGGCGGTGAGGGTGTGGAAGACGACGACCAGCGTGGTGTTCTGCGTCAGCACGGCCCAGATGTCGGTGAGCTGCGCCTTGCCGGTCGCCTTGTCGACGGTGTAGCCGACGGGGTGCTGCATCCAGGAGTTCGCGGCCAGGATGAAGTACGAGGAGAGGATGGTGCCGAGGGACACGATCCAGATGCAGGCGCAGTGGATCTTCTTGGGCAGCTTGTCCCAGCCGAAGATCCACAATCCGATGAAGGTGGACTCGAAGAAGAAGGCCAGCAGCGCCTCCATCGCGAGCGGCGCACCGAAGACGTCGCCGACGAAGCGCGAGTAGTCCGACCAGTTCATGCCGAACTGGAACTCCTGCACGATGCCGGTGACCACGCCCATCGCGATGTTGATCAAGAAGAGCTTCCCCCAGAACTTCGTGGCGTGGAAGTACTTCTCCTTGCCCGTACGGACCCAGGCCGTCTCGAGGCCGGCCGTGATCGCGGCCAGGCTGATCGTCAGCGGTACGAAGAGGTAGTGGTAGACGGTCGTGATGCCGAATTGCCAACGGGCGAGCGTCTCGGGAGCCAGGGCCAGATTCACTGGGGTCTCTCCTTGCCTCTTGCGTCACCGGCGACCGACGCCACCGGCGTTTTGCCCCTGTATGAGCCAGATAAAGAGGGACATAAACGCGCGCTTGTGAACGCGTTCACATTCACAAGCATTATGGCGCACCTGTTTTTCGGACAAGCAGGCGGGGTGCCCCCTTCGGCCCTAGCGGAGAACGCGAAGCGCCGTGCACCCCCGGAGGGGGCGCACGGCGCTCACGGCCATCAGGCGGCCCGGGGGCCGCGACGGCTACAACTACAGCTCCTTGCGGAACTCCTCGGCCGTCTTCAAGAAGAGGTCGTTCGCCTCCGTCTCACCGATCGTCACGCGCACGCCCTCGCCCGGGAACGGCCGTACGACCACGCCGGCCCGCTCGCACGCCCCGGCGAAGTCCGCCGCGCGCTCCCCCAGCGGCAGCCACACGAAGTTGGCCTGCGACCCCGGCACCGTCCAGCCCTGCTCCGTCAGCCCCCGGACCACCCGCGACCGCTCGGCCACCAGCGCGTCCACCCGCTCGCGCAGCGCGTCCTCGCTGCGCAGCGAGGCGACCGCCGCGTCCTGGGCCACCTGGCTCACCCCGAAGGGCACCGCCGTCTTGCGCAGCGCCGCCGCCACCGGCTCGTGTGCGACCGCGAAGCCGACCCGCAGTCCGGCGAGGCCGTACGCCTTCGAGAACGTCCGCAGCACGCACACGTTCGGCCGGTCGCGGTAGAGGTCGATGCCGTCGGGGACGTCCTCGTCCCGGATGAACTCGCGGTACGCCTCGTCGAGGACGATCAGCACGTCGGAGGGCACCCGGTCGAGGAAGGCCTCCAGCTCGGCCCGGCGCACCACGGTGCCCGTGGGGTTGTTGGGGTTGCAGACGAAGATCAGTCGGGTCCGGTCGGTGATCGCGGCCAGCATCGCGTCCAGGTCGTGCACCGCGCCCTCGGTCAGCGGGACCTGCACCGGGGTGGCCCCCGAGACCTGGGTGATGATCGGGTACGCCTCGAAGGAGCGCCAGGCGTAGACGACCTCGTCGCCGGGGCCCGCCGTAGCCTGGACCAGCTGCTGGGCGACGCCGACCGAGCCCGTGCCGGTGGCCAGGTGGGTCAGCGGCACGTCGAAGCGCTCGGCGAGCTCGGCCATCAGGCCGGCACAGGCCATGTCCGGGTAGCGGTTGAGGGAGGCCGCCGCTGAGACAGCGCTCTCCAGCACGCCCGGCAGGGGCGGGTAGGGGTTCTCGTTGGAGGAGAGCTTGTACGCGACGGGCCCGCCGGGCGCCGCCGGCTTGCCCGGCTTGTAGGTCGGCACACTGTCGAGCGCCGCACGCAGCTTCGGGGTCTTCTCGGTCACCGCTGGTCCTCCTCCACCTCTGACGTGAATACCTCACACCTTATGAGGATTGCCCCGGGCGGCGTCCAGAGTTGTGGGAGCGCTCCTCAACAGGTCGCACGCCCTGGCGAGCGCCCTGGCGCGCGTCCCTCGTGAAGGTGAGTTGAGACCTCTTCGAGACCTGGACCATTCACCAGGCGTGGATATGCCAGAGGCCGACGACACCCCACCCAAGGCCTCAACTACCTGCGATTCCATGATCATTGATCGAAATCGGCGCAGCAGAAACGTGCCTGTCAACAGTCAAATGCGGTGCCCTGCCAAAGGACCAACCGAGCCCTACTATCGGCCTGCCATGACAGCAGCAGGGAAGCACCAGGTGAGCCGGGCTGAGACATCCCGCCGGGGCAGCCGGCAAGGACGGGCGGGCATCCGGGACGTGGCCGCCGCCGCCGGGGTTTCGATCACGACCGTCTCCGACGCGCTCAACGGCAAGGGCCGGCTACCGGACGCGACCCGCCGCCATGCTGTCTCTTATACACATCT
>KL569405.1:4949-8638 GCA_000715685.1 Streptomyces lilacinus | reverse complement strand
CCGCCATGTCCGCGAGGTCGCCGACCGGCTGGGCTACCGCCCGTCGGCCGCGGCCCGCACGCTCCGCACCGGCAAGTCCGGCCTCATCGGCCTGACCGTGACCACGTACGGGGATGAACCTTTCACCTTCACCGAGTTCGCCTACTTCGCCGAGATGGCCAGGGCCGCCACCTCCGCCGCGCTGGCGCGCGGCTACGCCCTCGTCATCCTGCCCGCGACCTCCCGGCACGACGTGTGGTCGAACGTGGCCCTCGACGGCACGGTCGTCGTGGACCCCTCCGACCACGACCCCGTCGTCTCCGACCTGGTCCGCCAGGGCATCCCGGTCGTCTCCGACGGCCGCCCGGCCGGCTCGCTCCCCGTGACCGCCTGGGTGGACAACGACCACGAGGCCGCGGTGCTGGGCATCCTCGACCACCTCGCCGCCGCCGGGGCGCGCCGGATCGGCCTGCTCACCGGCACCACCACGGACACCTACACCCGCCTCTCCACCACCGCCTACCTGCACTGGTGCGAGCGCGTCGGCCAGGACCCGGTCTACGAGGAGTACCCCGCCCACGACCCGTGCGCCGGCGCCGTGGCCGCCGACCGGCTGCTGGCCCGGCCCGACCGGCCGGACGCGGTGTACGGGCTGTTCGACCCCAACGGGACCGACCTCCTCGCCGCGGCGCGCCGCTACGGCCTGCGGGTCCCGGACGACCTGCTGCTCGTCTGCTGCAGCGAGTCCACCGTCTACGCCACCACCGAGCCGCCGATCACCACGCTCTCGCTCAAGCCGCGGCGCATCGGCACCGCGGTCGTCCAGCTGCTGATCGACGCCATCGAGGGCCTGGACACCGGCCGGCCGGTGGAACAGGTCATACCCACGGAACTGATCATCCGGACCTCGTCCGAGCGCCGCCCGCCCCGCACCACCGTCAGCCCGCCGCGCGGACCCGCCGCGACCTGACGGCCTTCCGGCGCCTCGCCCCGAGCCCCCACCCCGAGCCCGAGCCCGCCGCGACCTGACCGTCTCCCGGCTCCCACCCCGAGCCCGCCGCCCGACGGTCGGCAGGAAACGCGACACACCACCCGGCGCACCGACCGTCACCACCCGGAACAGCCACCGCCACCTCCGCCCGGCCCACCAGGCCGCACCCGCAACGGGCCGCCACGCCCCGCCGCCCGACACGCCGGTCACCACCCCCGCGCCGGCACCGGCCGCCCGGCCCACCATTCGGCCCGCCGCCCGGCTCACAGAACGGCCCACCCCGTCACCCGGGACAGGGCCACCGCCCCACCCGACACACCGGCGCCGGCCCACCCCAACAGGCATCCCCGACAGTCGCCCCCGACCGGGCTCGGCGTGTCAGTCCACCGAGCGTCAAGCGGGAGCGCGAGATCACACGGAAGCGGGACGTCGACGAGGCGCGGACCCGCGCACGGAAGGCGGTCCCCCGGGCCCGACGGAGCCGACCCACGCTCGTTTGACCGGCGCGAACGGCTCATTTAATGGCTCATTTGGGGAGAAATGACCGACGATCCCTGCCTCCCGCACCGATTCACGGCCCCTGGTGCGTCACAAGCCGCGACGGTCATTCCTATGATGGGCGCACGACACCACGGACCGCCGTCGACCAGGGCAAGGTCCACAAGGTGCACGGCGGCGCGATGGTGGAGGGGTCGGATGACTCAGGGGGCCGGACAGGGACCTGCGGCACGGACCACGGCGGCGATGCCGCCCTTCTCCGGGTACGCCGCCGCGCACCCTCCCATGCCCGGCTACACCCATGCCGCCCCGCCCCCCGTGCAGCCGGTTCCGCCCACCCAGCCGGGGCCGCCCGCGCCGCCCGCCCCCGAGTACGGCGAGTACCCCGAGGGCTACACCCCCACCGCGCGCGACCTCCCGGTGATCGGCCACCGCGCCCCCCGGGACGTCCCGACCGTCGAGCTGACCCCCCTCTCCGCCCCGCAGCAGCAGCCCCTGCCCGCCGGCCGCGGCCCGCTGTACGTGGTCGGCGACGTCCACGGCTACCTCGACGAGCTGCACGAGGCGCTCGCCGCGCAGGGGCTCATCGACGCCCAGGGCCACTGGGCCGCCGGCAACGCCCGCCTGTGGTTCCTCGGCGACTTCACCGACCGCGGCCCGGACGGCGTCGGCGTCATCGACCTCGTGATGCGGCTGTCCGCCGAGGCCGCCGCGGCCGGCGGCTACTGCAAGGCCCTCATGGGCAACCACGAGCTGCTGCTCATCGGCGCCAAGCGGTTCGCCGACACGCCGGTGAACTCCGGCGCGGGCACCGCCTCCTTCCAGGCAGCCTGGCTGCTCAACGGCGGCCAGCGCACCGACATGGAGCGCCTGGAGGACCACCACCTGCAGTGGATGTCGCGGCTCGACGCGATCGCCGAGGAGGACGGCCACCTGCTGGTCCACTCCGACACCACCGCCTACCTGGAGTTCGGCGACTCCATCGAGGACGTCAACGACGCGATCACCGAGGCCCTGCAGCGCAACGACCCCGACGAGGTCTGGGATCTCTTCCGCAAGTTCACCAAGCGCTTCGCCTTCCGTGACGAGGAAGCCGGCCCCATGGCCGTACGGGAGCTGCTGCACACGTACGGCGGAAGTCGTATCGTGCACGGCCACAGCCCCATCCCGTACCTCCTCGGCGAGGTCGGCACCGAGGACGCGGACGGCGAGGACAGCGGCACGCCGCTGATCGACGGCCCGCATCTGTACGCCGACGGGCTGGCGCTCGCCATGGACGGCGGGGTCACCATGGCCGGAAAACTGCTGGTCGTGCAACTTCCGCTCACCGGCTGAGGGTTCAGCGGGGCGTTCCCCGGGCAGATGACGGGTTCCACCGGCACGGGGCAATTCGGGAAACCGACTGTCACCGCGCACCGGTGCGGCTCTACCATCGGCTTATCCGTAGCAGGCTCTCCTCCGTTTCCGCCCACTGCCCGGTACAAGCCGGCAACAAGGCCCTACGGAGCATCGGGGGATGCACATGAACAGCGCTCCGCACCTGCTGGCCGAGGACCGCCCGGAATTCGAGCGGGTACTCGACCAGGCGTTGCGTACCGCGAACCATGACCCGGAACTGGCCGCCGCGATAGGACAGCGGCTCAATACCGAACAGCTGCGCACCATGGCCCTGAGCGCCATGGCCGCCATCGCCGCCTGCGCGATGACGGAATATCAGAATTTTGTGGACGCCCGCGAGGAACTGCGCTCCCGCCCGCCCGCCGCCCGCCCCCAGCCCGTCGGCGGGGGGATCGCCCACGCGGGCGACGACGACCACCCGGCCGGCCCAGTGCCCGCCGGCGCGCACGCCGGCGCCCAGGACGCACCCGAGGACGTGGGAGCCGGCGCCGGCGCGGTCGTCGCCGTGCTCGCCCCGGTCCTGGCCGGGATCGCGGCGTTCCTCTTCCTGCTCATCGGGTACGTCATGCGCACCATCGGCGGAAGCGAGGCGGTCGCCGATCAAATGATCACCATCGGCTGGTGGTTCGGCGGCTTCACCGTCGCCGGCGTGCTGGTCGCCACCTCCGGCATGCTGCTCACCGCCGTGCGCAACGGTCGGGAGCCGGACGCGGGCCTCCCTCACGACCGGCTCGCCGAGGAGACCGACCGGGCCCGTGAGGCCTGGCGGCAGGCGCTGCTGCACCGCGGCGTCCTGCCGTTCCTGCGGGAGGCCCTGGCCAAC
>KL569405.1:0-4589 GCA_000715685.1 Streptomyces lilacinus | reverse complement strand
CCCGACGACGGCTCGTCCTCCCCCGCCCGTACGGGCTTCACGAGCCCGGACTTCACCAGCCCCGAGCTCGGCGGCCAGGACCACCGGTCGGAGTGATCCCGCGATCCAGCCCGTAGGCCCGTAGGCCCGTTCATGACGAACGGGCCTACGCCACGAACGGGTCTACGTCACGAACGGCCCGACTCCGCGATCGGCAGATACACCCGGTTGCCGGCCGCGGCGAATTCGCGGGACTTCTCCGCCATTCCGGCCTCGGCATCGAGGGCGAGGTCGCCGCCGTGCTCCCGCCGAATGTCCTGAGAGATCTTCATCGAACAGAACTTCGGTCCGCACATCGAGCAGAAGTGCGCGGTCTTCGCCGGCTCCGCCGGAAGCGTCTCGTCGTGGAAGGCCCGCGCCGTCTCCGGGTCGAGCGCCAGATTGAACTGGTCCTCCCAGCGGAATTCGAAACGGGCGTCGGAGAGCGCGTCGTCCCACTCCTGCGCCCCCGGGTGACCCTTGGCGAGGTCCGCCGCATGAGCCGCGATCTTGTACGTGATGACACCGGTCTTCACGTCGTCGCGGTCCGGCAGGCCCAGGTGCTCCTTGGGCGTGACGTAGCAGAGCATCGCCGTGCCCCACCAGGCGATCATCGCCGCGCCGATCCCCGAGGTGATGTGGTCGTACGCGGGCGCGACGTCCGTGGTCAGGGGGCCGAGGGTGTAGAAGGGGGCCTCCTCGCAGATCTCCTGCTGGAGGTCGATGTTCTCCTTGATCTTGTGCATCGGGACATGGCCCGGGCCCTCGATCATGGTCTGCACGTTGTGGCGCTTGGCGATCCGGTTCAGCTCGCCCAGCGTCTTCAACTCCGCGAACTGCGCCTCGTCGTTCGCATCCGCGATCGAGCCGGGACGCAACCCGTCGCCGAGCGAGTACGTCACGTCGTACGCGGCGAGGATCTCGCAGAGCTCCTCGAAGTTCTCGTAGAGGAACGACTCCTTGTGGTGCGCCAGGCACCACGCGGCCATGATCGAACCACCGCGTGAGACGATGCCCGTCTTGCGGCGCGCGGTCAGCGGCACGTAGCGCAGCAGCACGCCGGCGTGGACGGTCATGTAGTCGACGCCCTGCTCGGCCTGCTCGATGACCGTGTCCTTGTAGATCTCCCAGGTCAGCTCCTCGGCCTTGCCGTCGACCTTCTCCAGGGCCTGGTAGAGCGGCACGGTGCCGATCGGCACGGGGGAGTTGCGCAGCACCCACTCGCGGGTGGTGTGGATGTTGCGGCCGGTGGACAGGTCCATGACCGTGTCGGCGCCCCAGCGGGTCGCCCAGGTCATCTTCTCCACCTCCTCCTCGATGGAGGAGGTGACGGCGGAGTTGCCGATGTTGGCGTTGACCTTGACCAGGAACTTCTTGCCGATGATCATCGGCTCGATCTCCGGGTGGTTCACGTTCGCCGGCAGCACGGCGCGGCCCGCCGCGATCTCCTCGCGGACGGTCTCGGGAGAAACGTTCTCCCGGAGCGCCACGTACTCCATCTCCGCGGTGATCTCACCCCGACGGGCGTAGGCCAACTGGGTCACCGCCGCGCCGTCGCGGCCGCGCCGGGGCTGGCGGGGCCGGCCGGGGAAGACCGCGTCGAGGTTCTTCAGACCGCCGCGCGGCGAGGTGTGCTTGATCCCGTCGTCCTCCGGCCGCATGGGGCGCCCGGCGTACTCCTCGGTGTCGCCGCGGGCGATGATCCAGTTCTCCCGGAGGGGCTGGAGGCCCCGGCGCACGTCGGTCTCCGCGGCCGGGTCGGTGTACGGGCCGGACGTGTCGTAGAGGCGTACGTCCTGCCCGTTGGTGAGGTGCACCCGCCGCACCGGAACCCGGATGTCCGGCCGCGAGCCCGTCACATAGTCCTTGTGCCAGCCGATCTCCCGGCCGTTTGCGGACGTGCGTGCATCCTGCGTGGTCATAAGACCGTAACTCCCTACGCCGGCATTACCCGGTAACAGGTTCGGCGGTCGACGCAGCGGCTTTCGTACGTGTGTGCCGTACGAAGGTCAGCGCCCTCTCAGCCCGGTGCTCCGAGCTCCCGCGATTGCAAAGGTGGCACCACGCTAGCGCCTCCCTCGTCCGGAGGGCCAGGGGGGCTTGCGAGGATGGGCGGGTGACCCCCACCGAGCACACCCCCCACACAGCCGATCCCCCGCACGACCCCGCGCCGGAGCGCGGACGGGCCCGTTCCCGCGGCCACGGACACGGTCATGGCCACGGTCATGGCCATGGACACAGCCATGCCCACAGCCACGGCCCGGCGACGCCCGTCTCCGCCCACCTGCGCAAGGTCATCGCGGCGGTCCTCATCCCCTTCGCCGCCGCGGTCGTGACCGGCCTGATAGTCCTCTGGCCCGGTGGCGCGCCACCGCATCAGCACACAGGCGTGGGCCTCGATCAGCAGACCGAGGCCGGACGCGTCGTGAAGATCGAGGAGTTCTCCTGCCCCAAGTCCGGCGGCCCGCCGCCCGGCGCACCTCAGCAGCAGGGGGCGCCCCCCGCCCCGCCCGCCGCGCAGGGGCCCTGCGAGCGGGCGACCATCGAGGTCGCCTCGGGCCAGGACAAGGGCAAGACCTTCACCGAGATCGTCCAGCCGGACGCGTCGCGCCGCTACACGGTGGGTCAGAAGGTGATCCTGGCGTACGCGCCGAAGGCCCCGGAGAATCTGCGCTATTCGGTCACGGACGTCGACCGCGACCTCCCCGTGGCGCTGCTCGCGGGGGTGTTCGCCCTCGCGGTCATCGTCGTCGGGCGGCTGCGCGGGGTCTTCGCGCTGGTGGCGTTGGTGATCAGCTTCGGCGTGCTGACGCTGTTCATCCTGCCGGCGATCCTGCAGGGCTCCGATCCGTTGGTGGTCGCCGTGGTCGGCGGCAGCGCGATCATGCTGATCGCGCTCTACATGTGTCACGGCCTCAACGCCCGGACGTCCGTGGCGGTCCTCGGCACGCTCACGTCGCTGCTGGTCATCGGCCTGCTCGGGTCACTGTTCATCGAGTGGGCGCACCTGACGGGCAACACGGACGACCAGACGGGACTGGTCCACGGGCTCTACCCGCAGATCGAGATCCGGGGTCTGCTGCTCGCCGGGATCATCATCGGCTCGCTGGGCGTGCTCGACGACGTGACGGTCACGCAGACGTCGGCGGTCTGGGAGCTGAAGGAGGCCGATCCGACGGCGAATTGGCGGAAACTGTACGGCTCCGCGATGCGCATCGGGCGGGACCATATCGCGTCGGTGGTGAATACGCTGGTGCTGGCGTACGCGGGCGCGTCCCTGCCGTTGCTGCTGCTGTTCTCGATCGCGGACAGCGGCGTGGGCACGGTGGCGACGAGCGAGATCGTCGCGGAGGAGATCGTGCGGACGCTGGTGGGCAGCATCGGGCTGGTGGCCTCGGTCCCGGTGACGACCCTGCTGGCGGCGCTCGTTGTCAGTGCCGACCGGCACCATGGGGGTACGGCGCGGGGCAGGGCACGGGGAGGCAGGCGCCGCCGGGCGAAGTGACGGGGGAAGCGGGGGCCGCCGGTGATCGGGGAGCTGGGGAGGGTGACGGGGACGGTCGGCCCGGGGCTGGTCGGCGAGGTGATGGTGCGGGTCCGGGGCGGCGCCGAGGCCTTCCTGGCCTACGCCGCCGAGCCGGGTGAGCACATCGAGCGGGGCACGGTCGTCCTGGTCGTCGACTACCAGCCACCGCGCACGGTCTATGTGACGGCCGCCTACGGATCTTGACCGCCGGCTCCGGGGGGAGCCGGCTCACAAGGGGGGACGCAGCGGATGTTCGTCGGCGTCGTGGCGGGGGTCGTCCTCGTCACGCTCATCGTTCTGGTCGGACTGTTCAAGCTGATGTGGCGGGTCGCCGAGCCCAACGAGGCCCTGGTGATCTCCGGTTCCAAGCACCGTACGGAGGGCTTGGAGGAGGGGATGGGCTTCCGCATCGTCACGGGGCGGGGAACGCTCGTGCTGCCTGGTGTGCAGGTGGTGCGGAAGTTGTCGCTCGATCTCAACGAGGCGGATCTCAATGTGGATTGCGTGACGAAACAGGGCATTCCACTCAAGGTGCACGGCGTGGTCATCTTCAAGGTCGGCGACGACTTCGTGTCCATCGCCAACGCGGCCCGCCGCTTCCTCGACCAGCAGAAGTACATGGCCGAGCGGGTGCACAACGTCTTCGCGGGCCATCTGCGCTCGATCGTCGGCGGGTTGACCGTGGAGGACATGATCCGCGACCGGGAGCGGCTGACGGGCGAGACCCGCGCCGCCTCGGGCACGGAGATGGAGAAGCTGGGTCTGATCATCGACTCCCTGCAGATCCACGAGATCCAGGACCCCACGGGCTACATCAAGAACCTGTCCGCGCCCCACGCGGCCGCGGTGCAGAGGGACGCGCGGATCGCCCAGGCGGAGGCCGACCGCCTGGCCACCGAGGCCGAGCAGCAGGCGGCCGCCCGGATGTCGCAGGCCCGGCGGGACAGCGAGATCCTGCAGGCCGGCTATCAGGCCGAGCGCGACAGCGCGGCAGCCAAGGCCCGGCAGGCCGGCCTCTGTCTCTTATACACATCTCTGATGGCGC
>KL569404.1:76951-77404 GCA_000715685.1 Streptomyces lilacinus | reverse complement strand
GATGTGTATAAGAGACAGCCTCCCGTACGGCCTCGGCCGCGGCGGCCACGCGCGCCAGGTGCTCCTCCAGCAGGGCGGCCCGGCGGGCGACGCTGTCCTCGCCCCCGCGCGCCCGGGCCAGCTCCTCCTCGAGCGCGGCCAGTTCGCGGTCGAGGTCGTCCCGGTGGGAGGTGCGGGCGGCGATGCGCAGCCGCGCCTCCTCCTGGGCGCGGCGTCGCCGCTCGCACTCGCGCTCGGCGGCGTCCAGTGCCTCACGGGCGGCGAGCAGGTCCGCTCCCTCGGCCCGTGCCCGGGCGAAGGAGCCCTCCAGCTCCTCGGCGGCCGCGGCCAGTTCGGCGACCGGGGCGGGGCCCGCCTCGGCCGTGGCCCCGGCGAGGGACTCGCGCAGTGCCTGTGCCTCCCGCTCGGCGCGGTCGCGGGCGTCGTCGGACCGCCGGGAGGCCGCCAGCGCGG
>KL569404.1:76445-76670 GCA_000715685.1 Streptomyces lilacinus | reverse complement strand
CCGCCAGCGCGGCCTCCTCGGCGGCCCGGTCCACGTGGCCGGCGCCGGCGCGGGCCGGGTCGGGGTGCTCGGTGGCGCCGCACACGGCGCAGGGCGCGCCGGGGGCGAGAGCAGCGGCGAGCTCGGCGGCGATGCCGCGCAGGCGGCGGTCCTTGAGGTCGAGCCAGTGCTCCCGGGCGTCGGCCGCTTCCTCGCGGGCGGCCAGCAGTCGCTTCTCGGCGGGGG
>KL569404.1:75404-76152 GCA_000715685.1 Streptomyces lilacinus | reverse complement strand
GGCCGGCTCGAGCCGGCTCTCCAGCTGCTCGGCCCGGCCGACCGCGGCCAGGGCGGTCTCGACGCGCCGCTGGTGGGCTCCGCGTGTGGTCTCCCAGGAGGACAGCCATTCGGTGGCCTCGTCGAGCACGTCCTCGTCGGCGCGGGCGTCGCGCTCCAGGCTCGCGCTCTCCGCGACGATCGCGGCGGCGCGGGTCTCGGCGCGGCGGGCGGCGGCGAGCGAGCCCAGGTCCTCGCGGAGCGTGCGCTCGAGGGCGTCCAGCTGTCCGGCGCCCGCGGCACGGTGCGCGTCGGGGAGGGCCTGGCGGGCCCGCCGCTCGGCGTCCGCCGCCGCGCGGTGCTCGGTCTCGGCGTCCTCGCGCAGCGCCAGCGCGGGCGCGACGGCGTCGGCCGCCCGGGCCCGCTCCAGCCGCTCGCGCTCCTCCTGCCGCTCCTCGCGCCGCTCCGCCAGGGCGTCGGCGCGGCGCCGCGCCTCGGCGTACCGGCGCCGCAGCCGGTCCAGCTCCCGGGCCTCCTCGGCCCGGCGCCGCGCTGTGTCGTGAGCGCGCTCGGCAATGCGGACCGCCTCCACGGCGACTTCCCGCCGCTCCCGGGCACCGACCCGAGCCAGCGCCGCCCACTCCAACACGGCCTCGGCCAGCCCGTGGTCACCCGCGGCGAGCGTCCCACCATCCCGCTGCGCGGGGATGACTGGTTGTGGGCAATCGTTCCGCAGGGCGATGGGGGTACCTCCCAGCGGTAGCTGGGGG
>KL569404.1:72893-75140 GCA_000715685.1 Streptomyces lilacinus | reverse complement strand
GCGGTAGCTGGGGGAGGGTGGGCACAACCCGACCACGGTCCGCAGACGCGGTCGGCGCCGGAACCCCCACGCGCCCCCGCGCGCGTACCGGCCGGGAAGCGGCTGCGGCACCCGCGGAAGCGGGCAAAGGTGCAGTCGCCGGCGACGCCGTGCCCACCTCCGGCAAGGACGGATCATCCGCCGCCTGTCGCATCCGCTGCGCAAGCGCCAGCAGACGCTCATCACCCGCACGAACACGGGCCTCCGCCTCGCGCCGAAGCGCGGCAAGGCGGTCCTCGACCGCGGCGAAGCGACCCGTGTCGAAGAGCCGCCCCAGCAGCTTGCCGCGCGCCGCGTCCTCGGCGCGCAGAAAGCGGGCGAAGTCGCCCTGCGGCAGCAGCACGACCTGGCAGAACTGCTCGCGGCTCATGCCGAGCAGTTGGCCGATCTCCTCGCCGATCTCCTGGTGGGAGCGGCTGAGACCCTTCCATTCCCCGCCGCCCGCGGGCCGTTCGCGCAGCGCGCTGTAGGCCTTCTCCTTGGTGAGGCCGGTGCCCCGCTTCTTGGGGCGCAACTGCTCGGGGCGCCGGGTGATCTCCAGGCGCCGTCCGCCGACGGTGAGCTCGAGCACGACCTCGGTGGGGGTACCGGGGTCGGCGTGGTCGCTGCGCAGGGTCGGGGCGCTGCCCTGCCGGGTGCCGGGGACCTCGTTGTAGAGGGCGTAGCAGACCGCGTCCAGGACGGAGGTCTTGCCCGCGCCGGTGGGGCCGTGGAGCAGGAAGAGGCCGGCCGTCGACAGCTCGTCGAAGTCGATGTGCTGGGTGTCGCCGAAGGGCCCGAAGGCGGTGACCGTCAGTCGGTGCAGTCTCACCGGGCGACCTCGCGGACGGTCTCGTCGACGCGTACGGCGTCGAGCGCGGCGGTCAGGACGGCCCGCTCGGCGTCGTCAGGGCCGTGGCCGCCGCGTACGTGGGCCACGAAGTCCTCGGCGATCTGCTGGTCGGTGCGGCCGCGCAGCCGTTGGGCGTAGGAGGCGAGGGGGTCCTCGGGGGCCCGGTCGGGCTCGAAGACGAGGCTCACGGTGTGCGGGAAGCGCCGGGCGATCCGGGCCATGGGCTCGTGGGGGCGCACGGGGTCCGTGAGGGTGGCCTCGACCCAGGCGTCCTCGTGCCGGTCGAAGGCCGGGTCGGCGAGGAGGTTCTCGAGCCGGCCGCGGATCCGGGCGAGCGGACGGGGTACGGGGCAGTCGACGCGCTCGGCCGTGACCGTGCCGTCCGCGGCGAGGTCGACCAGCCACATGGTCTTGCGGTGGTCGGTCTCGGAGAAGGAGTAGGCGAGCGGCGAGCCGGAGTAGCGGACGCGCTCGGTGATGGTCTGGCTGCCGTGCAGGTGGCCGAGGGCGACGTAGTCGACGCCGTGGAAGAGCTCCGGCGGGACGGCGGCGACGCCGCCGACGGTGATGTCGCGCTCGCTGTCGCTGGGCGCGCCGCCGGCGACGAAGGCGTGGGCGAGGACGACGGACCGGGTGCCGGCGGGCCGGGCGGCGAGATCGGCGCGCACCCGGTCCATGGCGGCGCCGAGCACCGCGGCGTGGCCGGTGCCGGCCGCGCCCAGTTCCTCGCGGACGAGGGCGGGCTCGAGGTAGGGCAGGCCGTAGAAGGCGACGTCGCCGTGGTCGTCGGCGAGCAGGACGGGGGTGCCGCAGGTGGCGGGGTCGGTGCGCAGGTGGATGCCGGCACGGTCGATGAGCCCGGCGCCGACGCCGAGGCGACGGGCCGAGTCGTGGTTGCCGGAGATCATGACGGTGGGCACGGCGAGGTCGGCGAGCCGGTGCAGTGCCTCGTCGAAGAGCTCGACGGCGGCGAGCGGGGGCACGGCCCGGTCGTAGACGTCCCCGGCGACGAGGACGGCGTCGACCCGCCGCTCGCGGACGGTCCGCACGAGGTGGTCGAGGAACGCGCGCTGGGCCGGCAGGAGGCCGACGCGGTGGAACGACCGTCCCAGGTGCCAGTCGGAGGTGTGCAGCAGTCTCACAGGACGGCTCCCGCCCGCATGTCCTCGTCCCCTCCGCTGTCGTGTCCGGTGTCGTGTCCGGCCTCGGTGCGACCGATGGGCGCACCGGCCACTTCCGCTCCGGACGGCACCCTGTTTCGCACCGTCCTCAGTTTCTCATCGGTACGGGGTGCGGGTGGCCCCCTTCGCCACAGCGGTCCGATCAGGGGGCGCGTCAGGCGTCGCCGTACGCCTCGCCGCCGAGCTCGAGGCGGG
>KL569404.1:71294-72592 GCA_000715685.1 Streptomyces lilacinus | reverse complement strand
GTCCGCGAGCCAGGCGCGGAACGCCTCCACGTCGGCCTCGGGCAGTCCGATCTCGATCCGTACACCGTCTCCGTAGGTCACCTCCCGCACCGCCCGTCCGGTGGCGCGGAGTTCGTTCTCGAGCTTGCCGGCCCGCTGGTGGTCGACGGTGACGGTCGCGAGGCGGAAGCGGCGCCGGGTGAGGGTGCCGAGGGTGTCGAGGGCCTCGCCGACGACGCCGCCGTAGGCGCGGATCAGCCCGCCCGCGCCGAGCTTGACGCCGCCGAAGTAGCGGGTGACGACCGCGACGACGTAGCGCATCTCCCGTCGGACGAGCATCTGCAGCATGGGCAGGCCCGCGGTGCCGCCGGGCTCGCCGTCGTCGCTGGCCTTCTGGACGGAGCCGTCGGCGCCGAGGACGTACGCCCAGCAGTGGTGCCGGGCGGTGGGGTGCTCCTTGCGGACGCGGGCGACGAACGCCTGGGCCTCCTCCTCGGTCGCGGCGGGCGCGAGCGCGCAGATGAAGCGCGACTTGTTGATCTCGATCTCGTGCACGCCCTCGCGCGCCACCGTCCGATATTCGTCCTGCATTCCGCAAGCCTAAGTGCTCGCCGCACCCTCCAGAGATCCTCGACGAGACCTGGATCGATCGTCGACCAGCCCTCGACCGATCCTCGACCACGGCTCGACGGATCATGGGAATGGTCCGGCCGGGCCGCTCGTTGAGCGGGGCATGTACGCAGAACCGGGGATCATCCGGAAGATCATTGAGGGGACCGGCGACACCTGGGCGGTGGTCGGTCTGTCGTCCAATCAGCAGCGCGCGGCGTTCGGCGTGGCCGAGGTCCTGCAGCGCCACGGCAAGCGCGTCGTGCCCGTGCATCCCAACGCCGAGACGGTGCACGGCGAGCGGGGTTACGCCTCGCTCTCCGAGATCCCCTTCGACGTCGACGTGGTGGACGTCTTCGTACGGTCGGAGCTGGCCGGCGCCGTCGCGGACGAGGCGGTGGCGATCGGCGCGAAGGCGGTCTGGTTCCAGCTGGGCGTGATCGACGAGGACGCCTACGAGCGGACGCGCGCGGCGGGCCTCGCCATGGTCATGGACCGCTGCCCGGCCATCGAGATCCCGCGACTGCGCTGACACATAACGGAACCAAGCTCCATTAAACCGCCCGAAACGCCCCCGGGCCGGCCCGCGTTACTGTCTTCCCATGATCATGACGCGCATGGCCGGCCCCGGGGACGCCGCCGAGCTGGTCCGGCTGCGCCGGGAGATGTTCGCCGCGATGGACGGCCACGACTCTGTCTCTTATACACAT
>KL569404.1:70710-71022 GCA_000715685.1 Streptomyces lilacinus | reverse complement strand
GAGATGTGTATAAGAGACAGGCCGATTCGGGTTCGTCTTCACCGTGTCCACCGACGCGCGGTACCGGGGGCGGGGTTTCGCCCGGGCGACGACGGAGGCGCTGCTCGACTGGTTCGCCGAGCGGGGCGTCACGCGCGTCGATCTGCACGCGACGCCGGACGCCGAGCACCTCTACCGCGACCTCGGTTTCCGCGAGCACTCGCTCGCCCTGTCGCTCGACGTGTCCCGACGGGCCACGGCGCTCTGACCCGCGCCGCCCGTCCCGCCGTCCGCCGCCTCAGCCGACCGGCGCGGCGAGGTCCGGGAGGACCG
>KL569404.1:67276-70430 GCA_000715685.1 Streptomyces lilacinus | reverse complement strand
CGATGATCACGTGCGGGCTGTCGGCGACGGCCGGGTCCACGAGGACCGGCCAGTCGGCGGGCAGCCCGATGGGCGTGATGCCGCCGTACTCCATGCCGGTCGCGGTGAGCGCGGTGTCCATGGGGGCGAACGACGCCTTGCGCGCCCCCAGATGACGACGTACGACGCCGTTGACGTCCGCGCGCGTGTGGCCGAGGACGAGGCAGGCGGCGAGGGTGGTGGCCCCCGCGCGCCGGGCCGCGACGACCACGCAGTTGGCGGAGCACTCCAGCAGCCAGGGGCCGTAGCTCTCGGCCAGGACGGCGGTGTCGGCGCGCTCCGGGTCGGTGTCCACGTACAGCAGCTCGGTCACGGGCACCGGTCCGGACCAGCCGCGCAGGGCGTCGGCGACGGGTGGGACCAGCAGGTCCAGACGTTCCACGGCGGGTCGGACGTCGTCGAAGGCTGCCATGGGCGCCGAACCGTGGGTCGTCATGCCGCCAAAACTAACAGCGGAGCCGGCGCCCGGACCGACTGTCTCAGCGGGCGGGCGGGACGGCCACCGCCATGGTCATCTCGACGACCTCCGAGCCGGCGTTGCGGTAGGTGTGCGGCACGTTCGCCTCGAAGGTGGCCGAGGTGCCGGCGGGCAGGCGGTACTCCTCGCCGTCGACGACGAGGGTGAGCTCGCCGGCGGTCACCCTCAGCAGCTCGACCGTGCCGGCCGGGTGGGGGTCGGAGACGCTGCTGTCGCCGGGCACGATGCGCCAGTCCCACAGTTCCAGGGGGCCGCGCGCGTCGGTGCCGACGAGGAGCGAGGTGTGGCTGCCGGTCTCGGTGGACCACATGCGCACGGCCTGCTCCTCGGGCACGATCCGGACGCGGGCGCCCTGCTCGTAGTCGAGGAGGGTGGTGATGCTCACGCCGAGGGCGTCGGCGAGCTTGACCGTGGTGCCGACGCTGGGGTTCGTCCGGGCCTGCTCGATCTGAATGATCATGCCGCGGCTGACGCCGGAGCGGGCGGCGAGGGCATCGAGGGTGAAGTTGCGCTCGGCACGCCAGCGTTTGAGGTTGCGGGCGAGCGACTGCGTGAGCTGATCGAGGTCGGTCACGATGCGTCCCGTCCAATATATTGTTTAAGGAAGTTCACGTTCATGTACTACGGTGTCCTGGACTCCACTGTTCACCACACTGTACTGCGAGGTCTTCCCCATGACACCGGTCTTCGCCCTGGCCACCAGCCTCATGTGGGGGCTGGCCGACTTCGGCGGCGGGCTGCTCACCCGGCGCATGCCCGCGCTGACCGTGGTCCTCGTCTCGCAGCTCCTCGCCGTGGGCGCGCTCGGCACGATCGTCGTCGCCACCGGCGGCTGGTCGGAGGCCGGGCCCCAGCTCTGGTACGCGGTCGCCGCCGGCGTGGTGGGCCCCGCGGCGATGCTCGCCTTCTACAAGGCACTGGCCCTCGGCCCGATGGGGGTCGTCTCGCCGCTGGGCGCGCTCGGCGGCGTCGCGGTGCCGCTGGGCGTCGGACTCGTCCTCGGCGAGCGGCCCGGCATCCTGCAGTTCGCGGGCATCGCCGTGGCCGTGGCCGGCGTCGTCCTCGCCAGCGGCCCGAGCCTGGGCGGCGCACCCGTCCAGCGCCAGACCCTGCTGCTCACCCTCGTCGCCGCCTTCGGCTTCGGCTCCGTGATGGCGCTGATCGCGGAGGCCTCGCACAATCTGACCGGGCTGTTCCTCGCCCTGTTCGTCCAGCGCGTGTGCAACGTGGTGGTGGGCGGGGGCGCGCTGTGGGCATCGGTCCGCCGCGGCAACCCCGCCCTGCCCGAGGACGGCTGGAGCGCGATCCGCTCGGCACTGCCCGCCCTCGCCTTCGTCGGCCTCGCCGACGTGGCCGCCAACGGCACGTACAGCATCGCGGCGAACAACGGCCCGGTGACCGTCGCCGCCGTGCTCGCCTCCCTCTACCCCGTCGTCACCGCGCTCGCCGCCCGCGGCGTCCTGCGCGAGAAGCTGCAGACGGTCCAGGCGGCGGGCGCGGGTCTGGCCCTCGTCGGCACGGTCCTGCTGGCGACGGGCTGACCCGCCGCCCGCCCGCGATCAGCCCGCCGGGGTCTCCCGGTGGGCCTTCGCCAGCTCCAGGTACATCCGCGCGTTGACCCGGATGTGCTCGCGCTCCTCCTCGGTGAGCTCCCGCCGGACCTTGGCGGGCACGCCCGCGACCAGCGAGCCGGGCGGCACCCGCATCCCCTGCGGCACGAGCGCCTGCGCGGCGACGAGCGAACCGGCGCCGATCACGGCGCCGTTGAGCACGGTCGCGCCCATGCCGACCAGCACGTCGTCCTCGACGGTGCAGCCGTGCAGCACCGCGTTGTGCCCCACGCTCACCCGCTCGCCGACCGTCACGGGGAAGCCGGGGTCGACGTGGACCGTGCAGTTGTCCTGGATGTTGCTGTCGGTGCCCAGCACGATCGGGCCGCAGTCGGCGCGCAGCACCGCGTGGTACCAGACGCTCGCGCCCGCGGCCAGGGTGACATCGCCCAGCACGACGGAGGTCGGCGCCGTGAACGCCTCCGGGTCGACCTTCGGCTCCCGGCCGGCCACACCCTTGATCAGCGCTCGCTCCACCACTGCCGCCTCCTCGCGGACCCACCGGCTACGTCAGGGGCACGCTATGCGAACGGACCCGGATCACGGCCCGTCCGAGGCGGAGATCACACGCGAACGGCCCCCGGCGATCGCCGGGGGCCGTTCGTACGTACGAGGGGGCGGCTACTCGGCCGCGACGGCCTCGGCCTCGGGCTGCCCGGCCGGGTGCCCGGCCTCCTGGGCCGCGGCGGCCTTCTTCGCCTTGATCCGCATCACGACGAACGAGCCCAGGCCGAAGAGCAGGGCGGCGACCAGGCCGAGCCAGGAGAACTTCTTCAGCCACTCCTCGGCGACCTTGCCCACGGAGTAGATGACCGCGACCGTACCGCCGGCCCAGACGATGCCGCCGAGGACGTTGGCGATCAGGAACTTCCAGTACGGCATCTTCAGCACGCCCGCGAGCGGGCCGGCGAAGATCCGCAGCAGAGCAATGAAGCGGCCGACGAAGACGGCCCACATGCCCCACTTCTGGAACGACCGCTCGGCGGTGGCCACGTGGTGCGGGCCGAAGCTGTCTCTTATACACATC
>KL569404.1:64699-66966 GCA_000715685.1 Streptomyces lilacinus | reverse complement strand
GATAGCCGATCGAGTCGCCGACGATCGCGCCCGTGACCGCGCAGGCCCCCAGGACGTAGGGGTTGATGTGGTCCTGCGTCGCGGCGAGCAGGGTGGCGCTGACGAGGACGATCTCACCGGGAAGCGGGATGCCCAGGCTCTCCAGCCCGATGACGCCACCCACCAGGAGGTAGACGACGATCGCCGGTACTGTCTCGAGCCACTCCTGGATGTGCAACGCCGGTTCCTCCCGTTGAACGCTCTGCTTCCCGGCGTGCGCCGCGCGACGCACGCCGGGAAGCCTACTGGAGGTGAAGACTCACCGAGGCGCTCGACGGTTGAGGTCGGATGGCATCGATCCGGTTACATGTTCGACCGCGGGGCGCTGCGGGTGCGGTTATGCCGTGGGCGCCGCGAGGCCCATGGCGATGAAGTGGAACGGCAGAGGGGCATAGGTGCCGCTCGTGCTCGCCGTGTAGACCACGGCCGAGCTCTGGGAGACGCCGGCGACCGTGACGATCGCCGTAGGGCTCCCCTGCGCGGCTGCGGCCACGACGACCGGCGGGGAGGCAAAGGGCTTGGCGAACGTGATCGTGTAGGTCGAGGTCTGCGACCGGACGGAGGTGAAGCCGGAGCCCGAGCCGACGCCGCCGGCCGCGGTGACGGTTCCGTACACCCGGCGCTCCACCGGCTGCGGAGCGCTGACGCGGAAGCTGAGCTTCGAGGTGGTGGCGCCTATGGCGAGGCCGTCCGTGACGGTACGGTCCCCCGGGGCGGCGTTCGCCAGAGCCTGGACGTTGACGGAGTAGAACCCCTCCGGCTTGTTGCCGATCGCCTCGGCCTTGAACCGCACGAGGCGGCCGTCGGGTTCGCGGCTCTCGATGGGCAGCGGCCGGTTGATGCCGGAGTCCAGGTTCATGTAGCGGATCTCGCCGGTCGGGGGAAAGACCAGGCCGTCGGGGAGCTTGACCTGGATGATCTCGCCGGGGCCGACCGGGTTGCCGTCGACGTACACCTCTATCGCGAACGAGGCGTTGGCCCCGGGCTGCAGGACCTGCGGGTTCGGGTTGCCCTGAGTGATGTGGAACGCCATGTCTCTGCTTCCTTTTCTGTGGGTGAGTGGTCACCCGTCGGTGACGGGTGCCTTGTGCGGGAGCCGGACGTCCGGGGTGACCCGGTGGTAAGCCACGAGAGCTGTGCGGCGGCGATCCGGTCCCAGTCCAGGTGGGCCACCGTCGGCGGCCCCTTCGCGCCCAGCTCCGCGCAGCGGGCCGGGTCGGCGGCCAGGGCGACCAGGGCGGCCGCGTAGGCGTCGAGGTCGCCGGGCGGGACGCGTACACCTACGTCGTCGGTGACCAGGTCGCGCAGGCGGGGGATGTCGAAGGCCAGCACGGGGGTGCCGGTGGCCAGGGCCTCGGCGGCGACCATGCCGAAGGTCTCCTGCCGGCTGGGGACGCAGGCCAGGCGGGCCGAGGCCAGCAGGTCGAAGCGGGCCGGGCCGTCGAGGCGGCCCAGCCAGCGGACGCGGTCGGCGATGCCGAGCTCGGCGGCCAGGGCGCGGGCGGCATCGGCGTGCGGGCCGTCGCCGGCGATGTGCAGGGCTGCCGTGGTGTGCGGGGCGGCGAGCGCGTAGGCGCGCAGCAACAGGTCCAGGCCCTTCGACGTCGTCTCCAGGCGGCCGAGATAGAGCACGTAATCCCCACGCTCGGCGGCGGGCCGGGTGAAGGCGGCCCGGTCGACGCCGTTGGGGATCACCTCCACGCGCGCGGTCGGGTTGCGCCGGCCCAGCTCCGCGCCGAGGTCGTCGCTGACCGCCAGCAGCGTGGTGTGCGAGGCGAGCCCGCGCCGCTCGACCACACCGAACGGCAGGTGGAACTCGCGCGCCTTGTCCGCCGCGAACAACCACTGCACCAGCCCGACGACCGGCCTGCGGGTCAGATACGGGACGCAGACGGACGAGAACGGGGCGGCGAAGTCCTCCACCACGACGTCCGGGTCGTACCGGCGCGTCAGCCACGGCAGACGGGTGACGACGACGGCGAAGTACGCGATCTGGGAGGCGAAGCGGCTGCGGGCCAGCGGTCCCGGGTGCGCGGGCAGGGGCACGTACCGGACGCCGTCGCGGACGGTCTCCGTGGCGCCGGGCCAGGGGGCGACGACGACAGTCACCTCGACGCCGCGCGCGGCCAGCCGTCGGTTGACCTCGTGCGTACGGACCGAGCCGCCGCCCGCGCCGGGCCGCCGGGGGTCCTCGAAGCCCAGGTGGAGCACGCGGTACGGGCCGGGGC
>KL569404.1:64297-64442 GCA_000715685.1 Streptomyces lilacinus | reverse complement strand
GGGGGGGGGGGGGGGGGGGAGCCGCGAGGCCCGCGGCGCCCAGCCCCACGAGCGCCGCGACGGCCCACGGCACGGGGTACGGCCGCAGGACGAGCAGCGCACAGCAGGCCACGGCACCTGCCGCCAGCGGACCGGCGGGGCCCCC
>KL569404.1:63282-63985 GCA_000715685.1 Streptomyces lilacinus | reverse complement strand
CCTGCCGCCAGCGGACCGGCGGCTCCCGCGGCCGGACCGAGCCCTGGCACTCGGCGCCGGGCCCGGGCGATCGTCACCACCGCGACAGCGCAGGTCACAGCCGCTGAGCACCAGGCCAGCGCCAAAGGGCGGGCGGCGGTGAGCGCGTAGCCGACGCCCCCGGCCAGGCAGGCGAGCCCCAGCACCACGACGACCGGCCGGGCCGGGCCCCAGGCCTGGAACACCACGCTCACCAGGGCGACCGTGGCGCCCGCGAACCCGGCCAGGGCCAACGGCGGCAGCAACGCGGCCGACGCCGTGTAGTGCTGCGGCAGAACCAGCCCCACCACCGCGTCGGGGCAGGTGGCGATCGTGACGGTGACGGCCGCGCCGGTGATCCAGTGCAGCCGCAGCGCGGTACGGAAGTGGGCGCCGCCCGCCGGGGACGGCCCCGCCGCGAGCCGGGGGAAGACGACGGTGGCCAGAGCGGTCGACAGAAAGAGCGGCACCCGGGCGAGGACGAGCAGGGCCTGGTACGGCGCCAGATCGGCCGATCCGCCCCGCACCGACACCGCGACCACCACGTCCAGCGTGAACAGCACACAGGTGAGGACCTGGATGCCGCCGATGACGGCGGCGCGCCGCCACAACCCGTGGTGTCCGGGCGCCGGTTCGGCCGGCCCCCGCCCTGCCAACTCCCCGCGCAGAGCCACGAGCCCGACGG
>KL569404.1:51119-63013 GCA_000715685.1 Streptomyces lilacinus | reverse complement strand
CAGAGATGTGTATAAGAGACACCGGCGACCCGCAGCGCCGCCAGCCCGGCGAAGCGCTCGCGGCCCTGCAGATAACCGGCCCCCACCGAGTTGAGCCAGAGCATCCCGCATGCCGCCGCCAGTCCGGCGAGCGGACCCGGCCCGGCGTACGAAGCGACGGCCCCGCACGCCGCGGCCGCTGTCAGGAATGCCAGGCCGAGCGCCAGCCACAGGCAGGTACGCACCGACGTCCGTCGCCGCGCGCTGCCCGGGGCGCTGTCCGCGACCTCGCGCGCCAGCACCCAGGGCAAGGTGGCCCCGGCCAGGGTGCCCACGCTGAGCAGCACCGAGGAGACGGCGGCGAAGACGGTGAACTCGGGCGCGGAGAGGCGGTGGACGAGGAACAGGGAGAGCGCGTAGTTGCCCGCACCGACCAGCACGGCGGAGAGAGCGAGGTGCAGGGCTCCGCGGACCGTCCCCTTCTCCTGGTTCTCCTGCGCCGGGGGCGCGGCGGGAGCGGCGGTCGTCACCATCGTCACCCCGCCCTTCCGGCGCCGGCGACCAGCGCCCGTACGTCGTACACGCGCAGCGCCCCGACGGTCCTGCCGGGCTCGCTGTGGACGAGCGGCGCCTCGCGCTCGAGCACTCCAGGAAGGCGGGAGCCGATCCGCGCGTACCCCTGCTTCACCAGCTCGGTGGAGAGCACGAGGTAGTCGACGCGGTCGCGCCGGAGGTCGGCGGTGGTGCGCCAGTCGGCGAGCCGGGCGCCGGGCAGGACGAAGGACGCGCCCTCGTCGGTGGCCGCGACGACGCTGCCCTCGGGCAGGTGCGCACGCGACCAGGCCAGGGTCCGCCGGAGGGCGTCGTCGTGGCGGGTGTGGACGCGTGCCCAGACGACGGCGTTCGCGGTCAGGGCGAGAGCGGCGAGCACGGCGACGGTCCTGGTCGCCATGGACCTGGCCCGGAGGAGGACGTCGGCCGCGAGCGCGAGCGCGGCGGTGCTGGTGACGACCAGCAGGTAGAACATCTGCTCCTCGAGGGTGCCCACCGCCATCGCGTAAAGCAGGTGCAGCAGCGTGCAGGCGGCCCACGCCGTGACCAGGGTCCGCCCCGGGCCGTCGGCGAACATCTGTGGTCGCCGGGCCCTGCACCACAGCAGCCAGGCCGTCGCGGCGGTGCCGAGGGCGATCAACGCGTAGGGGACGGCGAACTGGCCCAGCTGCACGAGCAGCCGGTCGGTGAACGCGACCGAGCCGTCACCGCTGTTGAAGCCGCTGATCTGCTTCAGACCCAGGGCACGGGCGATGCCGTCGGTCTTCTGCGCCCACCAGGCCGCCCAGTTGCCGGTCGCGGCCGTCGTCACGACGTACACCGCGTAGCCGGCGAGCGTGACGACGGCCGCCGTCAGCCGCGTCCGCCGCACCTCACCGCGCGCGGCGAGGCCCAGGACGGTGACGGGCACGAACGTACCCAGCGCGTACGGCTCCTTGGTGGTCACCGTGAGCGCGAACAGCAGCCCCGCGCCGAGACCGGTGGCGGCCCGGCCGCGTGGGCCGGCCGGGGTGCGGGCGAGGACGAGCATGCCGAGCGCGGCGGCGGCCGTGGCCTGGGCCTCGAGCATGACGCGGCTGTCGAAGCGGTTGAGGAACGGGTCCAGTGCCAGGAACAGCCCGGCGAGCAGCGCCAGCGGACCACGGACGGCGCGGCGCAGCAGTGCCGTGACCGCGACGACCGTCAGCGCCCCGGTGACGGCCACGACGGGACGCAGCTCGAGCGCCTGGTGCAGCAGGTCGCCGGACGCCTGGCCGGTGACGCGCATGAAGGCGGCCAGCACCGCGAAGAGGGCGGGCGGGTGGAGGGCGAAGAACTGCCCGTCGAAGACCGGTCCTTGGCCGTCGGCGAGGTGGCGGCCGATGGCCGTGTAGTAGAGCTCGTCGACGAACACGTCGTAGGAGCGGTCGATGGATATCAGCCGCAGGGCGAGCGCGAGGGCGAAGAGGGCGAAGAGGGCGCCGATGGCGGCGGCCCGGCCTGCGGCGCGGCGGCGGCCCGTCTCATGCCGCCGCGCCCGGGCAGGGGGGTGGGCCTGCCAGCCGAGGATGTCGTGGTGCCGTGCGAGGCGCAGGGAGACCCGTTCGTCGGCGGGATCGACGCCGATGCGGGTGAGGACGGACGCCGCGTCGCGCTCGTCGGCGCCGAGCAGCAGCAGTCCGGGGCGGGGGCCGGTGAGGTCGACGAGGTCGGTGGTGCGCAGGGAGGCCAGGTCGGCGCGTTCGATGAGAGCGGCGGGGGCGGTGACAAGGGTGCACACGTCGGTGACGGTGCGCCGCTCGGCGGACTTCCTCCGAGCGGTCCCGCGCAGCCGGCCGTCCTCGGCGGTGAGCGCGGCCAGCAGGTGGGAGGCGGTGGCAGTCCAGCTGAACCCGGCCGCCCACGCGCGGCACTCGGCCTCCCACCGGGCGGCGTCCCGCGGTGTCTCGACGGTGCGCAGGGCCTTGGCGAGGCCGGCCGCGAGGTCGTCGTCGGGGTTCAGGAGCCAGCCGGTGACGTCATGGCGGATGGTGTCGCGCAGGCCGGGGACGTCGTAGGCGAGCGCGGGTACCCCGGCCGCCGCGGCCTCCATCACCGACAGCCCCCAGCCCTCGGCGAGGGAGGTGGTGGCGGTGATCCAGGCGGAGTCGACGAGGGCGTCGCGCTCCTCCAGCGGCACGCGGCCGTGCAGGACGACGCAGTCGCTCAGGCCGAGTTCGGCCACGAGCCCACCGAGGCCCGCGCGGGCCTCTCCGTCGCCGACGATGTGCAGTTCCGCGTCCGGCAGTTCGAGACGGAGGGCGGGCATGGCGCGTACGAGCCGGTCGACGCGCTTCTGCGTGACGAGCCGTCCGACGCAGACGATGCGCGGTGCGGCGGCCCGGCGTCGTGGCCCGGGCGCGGGCGGCGGGGCCGGTTCGAGGCCGGCGGGGGCGAAGTGCACCGGGCCGCGCACGGCGAGCCGCCTGCGGATCTCGGCCCGGGTGGAGGGCGATACGGCGCACACCGCGCGCCGCCCGTACACCAGGCCGCTGCCCCGCCCCTCCAGCCAGCGGCCGAAGCCGGCGACGGGTCGGGGGAACCACAGGGCGAACTGGCCCTGGTGGACGTGGTGGATGAGCAGGACGACGGGGGTGCTGCGGCGGAGCACGAGCGGGGTGAAGAAGGGATGCCGTTCTGCGAGTCGATCACGGCGGCCACGGTGCCGCGGTGGCGCAGTGACCACAGCAGGACGAACGCGTAGACGGTGAACCGGCCTCCGCCGCGTACGACGGTGCCGAAGCCGGTGTCCTCGCGGCGGGCGGTGCCTCGGGGGCGGGCGGTCAGATAGGTGACGCGGACGCCCGCGTCGTGGAGCTGACGCGCGACTTCCTCGCAGTACAACTCTGCGCCGCCCGCCTGGGGGTGGCGGCCGTCGCGCCAGTTGCACACGACGACGTGACGGCCCTGCCAGTCCTCGGTGGCGGGGAGGGCGGCTCGTAAGTCCGTCGGGCTCATCCCGTCACCTCGGCGGCAGCCGCGACGGCGGGGATGTGCCGGCCGGTCCGGGGCGGGCGGTGGCGCAAGGTTCGGTGCAGCCGCCACAGTTCGCCGACCACGCGGCGCCCGTCGGCGAACGGGCGGAAGCTGGAGCCCTGCTGGTCGCTCCATACGACGGGGAACTCGGTCAGGCCGAGTCCCAAGACCCGTGCTCGCGCGATCACTTCGAGGTCGAAGGCGAAGCCGGTGGTGGTGACGTCGGCGAAGATCCGGCGCGCGGCCTCGGCCTCGAAGAACTTGAAGCCGCACTGGGTGTCCTTGACCGGCCCGGAGAACCGCCGCGTCGCCAGCCGGAACCCCTGTCTCTGTGTATAAGAGACAGGGGGTGGCGAGGTCGGCGTCGCAGAAACCGACCCATCTCGCCCGTGTGGTCACCATTCCCCGCGCCACCGCGGCCCCCTTGCCACGGCGGGAGCAGCCGGTCACAGTGATGGGAATGCCGGAGGCGGCGAGGCGGTCGACGCATTCGGCGGTACGGTCGCTGCTGCCGTTGTCTATGACGCGCAGGGCGGCGGTGAGGGGCATGCCCCGTAAATACTCGGCGAGAGCGATGACCGTAGGGGCGAGTCTTTCCTCCTCGTTGTAGGCGGGGATGAGTAATTCGAGCTCACAGGCAGCAGCGCCGGCCGGTACGGAACCGGCGGCCGGCAACGGGGCGCGGGCGTCCCGGATTTCTGCCGTGCGGGGGCGTTCCACTGCGGGGTTCTCCTCTGGCGTCTTGCACGGACTTGCCGACGCTTCCAAGCAAACCGCGGGCCGGCAAAGGGTCGATGAACGAATCATTGACGTGCAGGTGGTGGAGCCGACGCTTCCTTTGCTCGGCCAGGCGGGACCGGACACTACCCAGGGAAGCCTGGGCAAACACAAACCGGAGCAGGCGATTTCCGGTGGCTGCCGCGTGCATCGAGCCAGGGAGCGGCTGAGCACTCCGTAACCGCCAACGCGAACTCCGCGCGAAATACAGCCACTTCCGAGAAGTGTCAAGACCCCCGCCATCAGTCGGGATTTCCGAGGGAATGCGGCTCGAAAACGATGTCGGCCCGATCGGCCGGGAACCGGCCTCCTCGAACTGACGTCAGCGCACTGAACGCGCAGGCGACGGTGGGTAATCGGAACGGTGTACGAACCATCTCGGCCGGACAGGTTGAATCCTCACCGACATGCGGTTGACCGGCCTGCGAAGCCCCATCCAGAATGACGCGCCGCATCAATCCGAAAGGAGGCGGCCATGGCATGCGCGGTAGTCATGGAGAAGCCGGCGGCCCGCCGCATTCGTGACGGACCACCGGCTTCGGTGTTCTACTGACCGGCGTACGGGTCAGGAGCGGAGGGCACGAGCACCACGTGAGCGACGAGCATGCCGTTGCTGCCGCCCGGATTCGCGGGCAGTTCCCGGTCGAACCCCGAGGGACCGGGGTTGGCGAATCGAACGGTCACTTCGCCGACGCCGTCCGGGGCCCGGAAGCGCAGTCGGCGCTTTCGCCAGCCCGGATTGTTGAGCTTCTTCCGGGAGTCCTGCGAGGAGACGTCGGCCTTACCGGTGTAGTACTGCACATAGTCTTCCCAGACCACCGTGGTCTCGGAGCCCGGATTGCCGTACCGCACGTCCGCCCGCAGGTATGTGGGGCCGGTGGGGTCGTCCTTCACGAGGTGATACCCGGTGTGGAACGACAACTCGTACCAGGAGTCGGGGCTCACCTCGACGGTCTGCTCGATGTAGCCGCAGGTGTTGGAGCCGTTGAGGTCGACCATGTTCTCGCCCTTGGCGAAGGGGCGTACCGGATCCTCCGGGAAATGGCCGTCCGCGTCGCCGTTGATCACGTCGATCAGAGTGCCGGGCTCACCCGTCCGGGAAGGTGACCAGACGCCCTTGCCCTGGTACGTTCCGACGTTCCACGAGCCGAGCACGGAAAGCTTCCGGGCATAGAGCACGCCCTGGTTGGGGTCCCATTTCCCGTCCGGCTTGAACCGCACGTCGGCGAAGCCGCCATTCTTGATCAGGCTCTCGGCCGGCCGAGGGGAGACGATTTCGAACTCCACACCGGCCTTCACTCCGGCTATCTCGATCGCGTTCTCCAGCTTGCGCAGTCCCGGAGCCGCGTCCGGGAGTGCCCGCACGTCGATCGAGTAGAAGCCGTTCTGCCGCGGCGTGCCGTCATTGAGGTGCAACTCGCTCTGGAACCGGAGTTGTCGGCTGCTCGGATCCCACATGGCGGCGAGCGTGTCGTTGATCTTCGCGCCGTCGGCGATGTACCGGACCACGCCGCCTTCCGGGAACGTGACGCCGTCCGGGAACCGTACCGCGATCCATTCCTTCTGACCGCTGATGACGACATCCGAGGCCACATCGATGGTAAATGCCCCCTTGCCTCCGGGCTGCAGGGTGTGGGGAACGAAGCCCTGCCTGATGGTGAGTGCCATTTTCTCCAACCTTTCTCTCGCGCGGCTCGGGTGCGAAGGGACATTACCCGGGGATGCTCCCGGCAACGCAAAACGGAATGGATCCTTTCGAACCTTGGCGCATACATCAAGCCAGCCTTCCGAAGGAATTCGAGGGCCGGCCTCATAGAGCCGTTGTCAAGGGGGTTTCACCAGCGCAAATCACGCCGCGGAAATGCGGCTCGAAATGAATCCACAGGCGATTCATCAACGTGACAACGCCCCCGAAGGCCGTGCTAACAACGGCCCCGGCAAAATTCGCCCACCCGAACTCGGAGGTAAGCAATGGCCATTGCATTCAGGCGGATCACATTCGAGGTGGACCGAGCGCCTCAGGCGGGTCCGTACACACAGAAGAAGGGGTTCCAGATTCCGGGCAAGATCCGTCTGGACGAGAAGGGACGCCCCGTCTTCAACGTCACGCTCCAGTCGTACTCGCTCGAGGTGCTGGAGAACGGCAACCCGAGCCACTGCCTGATGTCGCTCGACCAGATAGGGCTGGAGATCGTCGCGAGCGAGGACACGGACGACGACGGGCAGGTCAAGCTGACCCTCTGGCGCCGCAACCACCCCAACGACTCGCGCAACCCCGGCTGGGGCTTCAAGGGGACCGTCACCGCGCTGGTCATCGCGGACCTCATGAACTCCTGACCGCGAGGCGGCGACAACCGCCCCCAGGAATGGCGAAGGCCCCACCCGCACGGAAGCGGTACGGGTGGGGCCTTCCGTGCGCCGCCTCCCGGGCGGCGCAACAGCGGTTCGGAGGCTACGCGTTCGGCCGCAGGGTCCAGACCACGGTCATCTCGCCCGTCTCGGCGCCGTCCTCGCGCGTGATCGAGACCCGGACGGGGAACTCGGGGCGCTCGCCCGCGTCGAGCTCGGCGACGACGTCGGCGGCCGGCCGACCGAGCTCGGCGGTCGCGGTGACCGGGCCCATGGCGAGCTTCTTGTAGCCGATCTCGGCCCGCACGGCCAGCGGCACGGCCCGCGAGAGCTGGTCGCCGAAGGCGGCGAGCACGATCGCGCCGCTGGCCGACTCGGCCAGGGTGAACATGGCGCCGGCGTGCGGGCCGCCCACGTGGTTGTGGTAGTCGGGCTGGTCGGGCAGGTGGACGACGGCACGCTCGCGGGTGATCTCGCCGAAGGTCAGGTTGAGCGTGCGGACCATGGGCACGGTGGCCGCGAGGGCGTCGCCGATCTGGGTCTGTGACATGCCGGTAAGTTACCAACTGGTAGCAAAACCGGGAAGGGGCTCGGATCACAGCGGTCACCGCCGCCCTCTATGGTTAGCGGCCATGTGGCCAGGACAGCAGCAGCCCGGGGGCGAGCAGAACCCGCAGGACCCGAGCCGGAACCCGTACCAGCAGCCGGGACCTCCGCAGCACAACCCGTACCAGCAACCGGGCTACCACCAGCCCAACCCCTACGCGACGCCGCCCGGCCCCACGGGCACGGCGCAGTGGGCGGCGCCGGGCGCACCGGCCGGCCCGCCGGTGCCGCCGGACGGCAAGGGCAGGCGCACGACGGTGATCGCGATCAGCGCGGCGGTGGCGGTGGTCGCCGCGGCCGTGATCACCGGCGTGGTCGTGCTGAAGGACGGCGGCGGCAAGGGCGACGAGCCCGAGCCGGCGGCGAAGGACGCCTCGCCCTCGGCGTCGGCCCCGGTCTCCCCGAGCCCGAGCGCCGCGGGCCCCGAGGACAACCCGCGCGCCGGCGGGGAGGTCAAGCCGGTGATCGCCGGCTGGAAGGTCGTCGTCAATCCCAAGCGGCACATCGCCTTCGACGTGCCCGCCGAGTGGGACGTGGCACCGCCCACCGCGGGCGTCACGATCCCCGACGAGTCCGACACGAAGGACGGCAAGCTCGCCGAGGCGATGTCCGGGCCCGCCTACTTCCAGCGGGGGCAGTGCGTGGTCAAGAACGAGCGCGGCTACGAGGACTCGTACTCCTCCGGCATCACCGGGGCCAAGGGCGCCCAGGGCGCGAAGAACCTGCAGGAGGCCGCCGAGAACTCCGCGGCGAGCTGGGCCTGGGCGATGTTCGACCAGAAGAAGAAGGGCAAGTTCGACATCGGCAAGGCCACCCCCTTCACCAGCGAGCACGGCCTCACCGGCTTCACCGCCACCACCTCCGCGAACGGTGTACCCAAGGCCCACAAGTGCTCCACCGACGGCAAGGCCTTCTCCGTGGCCTACAAGGACACCAGCGGCGACTTCGCCACGTGGATCTTCTCCGGCGTCAAGGGCGGCGACGGCGAGGTGCCGGACGCCACCATCAAGAAGATCATGAGCACGCTGCGACCGCTGCCCTCCTCCTGAGCGGCCCGAGCGACCTCGGCCCGGCCCGGCCCGCCCGGCGGCGGGCCGGGCCGGACGCCTCAGCCGACGCTGAACGCGCCGCCCGGCGGCTCGGGCGACGCGACCGCGTCCGTGTCGCCCACCGGGGCCGCGTCGCCGGCGAACCGCTCGAGCGCTGCCCCGTGCTCCACCCGGGCCGGGAAGGCGTCGGCGGCCGCCCGGCGGGCGAGCGCCGCGACGGGCAGCTCGGTGTGCGCGGCGACGAGGACGGCGTTGCCGAAGCGACGGCCGCGCAGCATCGGGGCCTCCGCGATCAGGCACAGGTGCGCGAAGACGGCGGCGAAGGTGGCCACCTGCGCGCGCAGGAAGCCGAACGGCGCGCCGTCGGCGAGGTTGGCGACGTAGTGGCCGTCCGGGCGCAGCACCCGGGCGGCGGTGCGGGCGTACTCCAGGGACGTGAGGTGCGCGGGCACCCGGGAGCCGCCGAAGACATCGGCGATGATCACGTCGGCGGACGCGGCGGGGGCCTCCTCCAGGGCGGCTCGGGCGTCGCCGGCGCGCACCTCGATCCCGGATCCGTCCGGGAGCGGGAGGTGTTCGGCGACGAGGGCGATCAGGCCCCGGTCCGCCTCGATCACGCGCTGGCGCGAGCCCGGCCGGGTGGCGGCCGTGTAGCGCGGCAGGGTGAGCGCGCCGCCGCCGAGGTGCAGCACGTCCAGCGGGCGGCCCGGCTCGGCCACGGTGTCCAGGACGTGCGCGATGCGCAGCGCGTACTCGAACTCGAGGTGGGTGGGGTCGTCCAGGTCGACGTACGACTGGGGCGCCCCGTCCATGGTCAGCAGCCAGGCCCGGTCCCGGTCCACGTCGGGCATGAGCTTGGCGGTGCCCCAGTCGACGTCGCGGGTCACGGGTATGGGTTCGTTCACTCCCCCATTGTGCGCCCGCCGGAGCCGGCGGCCCGGCCGGTGAGGAAGCCGTCCAGCCACGTCTGCGTCATGTGGCGGATCACCATGGTGAGCTGGTGGGCGGTGAGGACCTTCTCCAGATGGCCCTGCCTCAGCGCGAGCCTCGCCCGTCGTTCGGCCGCCACGAACAGGGCCATTCGCTCGGCCTTTTCACCTGCCCCTTCCCATCGCTCTCCCATGTCCGAACTGTAGGCCGGACCTGCGCGAAGGGCACCCGATATATAAGGGGCGCGAATTCCCTGCCACGACGTGTTCGTGGCGCGTTCGTGGCGAGGGCGCACGCGGGCGCCCGCCGGTCCGGCGTCGGTCAGGCGAACGAGAAGTGACCGTTCGATTCTGGTTCCGTTCCGTCCCGTCGAGATCGCTCCGCCCCGGGGCGGCGTCGGTTACGCTCCTTCGATGCTCGATACCGCCGCGTCGTCCCCCGGCCTCGCCGAGCGCAGCACCCGTGCGCTGCTGTCCCCCTGGTTCCGGCTGGGGCTGCTCGTCGCGCTGCTCGGCGGCGCGGTGACGGCCGTACTGCTCTGTCGTCTCTTATACACATCTGTCCGGCGGTGCCGCGCTGGTGCTGTTCACGGTGGCGTACGGGCTGTGCACGGCGGCGTTCGTCCCGCGCCCGGTGCTCAACATCGCCGCGGGCGCCCTCTTCGGCGCGCCGCTCGGCACGGCCGCCTCCCTGACCGGCACGGTGCTGGGGTCGGCGGTGGCCTTCGGGCTGGGCCGGCTGCTGGGCCAGGACGCCCTGCGACCGCTGGTGCGGGGGCGCTGGCTGAAGGCCGTGGACCGGCAGCTGAGCCGGCACGGCTTCCGCTCGATGCTGGCGGTGCGGCTCTTCCCCGGGCTGCCGTTCGCCGCCATGAACTACTGCGCGGCGGTCTCGCGCATGGGCTGGCTGCCCTTCCTGCTCGCGACCGCGGTGGGCAGCGCGCCGAACACCGCGGCCTACGTCATCGCGGGCAGCCACGCGACGTCGCCCACCTCGCCCGTCTTCCTCGCCGCCATGGCCTTCATCGCCGTCACCGGGATCGCGGCCGTGGCCGTGGCGTGGCGGCGCAGGGGTCCCGCGCTCGCGGCCCGGGCCCGGCGCCGCCCCCGCGAAAAGTCGTAGAAAAGTCGTAGGGCGTGAACCCGACCCGTCGTCGACGGGTACAACACGTGAACTGTTCGTACGAACGCCGATATGACGTGCATACATTTACGGGAAGTGAGACGCTGCCCAGCGAACGCGGCGGATCATGGTCGGGAACGCGAGCCCCCGGTGCGAAGCGGAAGCGGAACCTAACGTTTTTCAGGGCCTTCCCGTGCTTCCCCGGGGGAAGGAACCAGTCCGCCTGTTTCTCCTTCACATGACGACACGCACGCAGGCCGGGAACACGGCCGCGATCATTGCTGGGATGGCGCAGACTTCATGAGCTGGTTCGAATCCTTCGTCCTCGGGCTCGTCCAGGGGCTGACCGAGTTCCTGCCGATCTCCTCCAGCGCGCATTTGCGACTGACGGCCGCCTTCGCGGACTGGCAGGACCCGGGAGCGGCCTTCACCGCCGTCACCCAGATCGGCACCGAGGCCGCCGTCATCCTCTACTTCCGCAAGGACATCGCCCGTATCGTCTCGGCCTGGTTCCGTTCGCTCTTCGACCGCACCATGCGCCGCGACCACGATGCCACGATGGGCTGGCTGGTGATCGTCGGCTCGATCCCGATCGGCGTGCTGGGCCTGCTGCTCAAGGACGCGATCGAGGGCCCGTTCCGCGACTTGCGGCTGATCGCGACGACCCTGGTGGTGATGGGCGTCGTGCTGGGCGTCGCGGACCGGCTCGCGGCGCGCGACGAGACGGGCGGCCGGCACCGGGCGGTCAGGCGGCGCAAGGACCTCACCGAGCTCGACGTCAAGGACGGTCTGGTCTTCGGCGTCTGCCAGGCCATGGCCCTCGTCCCCGGCGTCTCCCGGTCGGGGGCGACGATCAGCGGCGGCCTGCTCATCGGCTACACCCGCGAGGCGGCGGCCCGTTACTCGTTCCTGCTGGCCATCCCCGCCGTGCTCGCCTCCGGCCTCTTCGAGCTCAAGGACGCGGGCGACGGGCACACGGCGTGGGGACCGACGGTCTTCGCCACCGTCGTCGCCTTCGTGGTCGGTTACGCCGTCATCGCGTGGTTCATGCGCTTCATCTCCAGCAGGAGCTTCATGCCGTTCGTGATCTACCGAATCCTGCTGGGGCTTCTGCTGTTCGCCCTGGTCGGGGCGGGCGTGCTCAGCCCGCACGCGGGCGAGCACGCGGGCTGACATGCCGTCAGATGGCAAGGAAAAAGCCGGTATCGGACCATCCCCCGCATGGCCCGATACCGGAGCGGACGCACGACGTCCCGCGCAGCGGGCGGGACAACCGGCCACCCCCCTGAGTATATTGGCTCGGAGCCAGTCAACGCAGGAGTTAAAACCATGTGCCCGCGCAGCGCAGCGGTCAACGAGGAGTTGCGCCGCCGCTCCCGTGAGCGCCTGCTGAGCGCGACCGTCGAGCTGGTGGACGAGCGGGGGTACGAGGCGACGACCCTCGGGGACATCGCCGACCGGGCCGGCACGGCGCGCGGACTGGTCTCGTACTACTTCCCCGGCAAGCGGCAGCTGCTGCAGTCCGCCGTGCACCGG
>KL569404.1:50405-50829 GCA_000715685.1 Streptomyces lilacinus | reverse complement strand
CCTCGAGCGCGAGCCGCGCACCCGTGACGGCAGGGAGCTCCTGGCCCGCGCCATCGACGCGATCCTCGGCCTCGCCGACGACCATCCCCGGCTGATGCGCACCCACATGGCGGGCATCCTGACGGCCGAGGGCTTCATCCAGTGCCCGGAGCAGCAGCGGCTGGCGTTCCTGCTGCGCGAGGCGGTGGCGCGCTACGGCTCGACCGACCCGGAGGCCGACTACCGCCTGCTGCGGGCCCTGTTGATGGGCGCGGTCGTGGCGATCCTCCTGCCGGGGGCGCCGATGCCGGCCGAGCGCCTGCGGGCGGAGCTCTTCCATCGCTACGGACTCGCGTGGGAGCTCGGCTCCCCACCCGACGCCCGGCCGGCGCCGCCATCGGGCTGAATTCAGCCCGTCCGGCGTTTGAGGACACCGCGCGCCGCG
>KL569404.1:47535-50126 GCA_000715685.1 Streptomyces lilacinus | reverse complement strand
CTTGCCGCCAGTTTCGGGAAGGGGCGGGACTGGGGAAAGGACCACCGGCCACACCCCAGGGGCCGCATACGGGCGAACCTCCCCATGGACTCCGCCGTCCTCTCCCGCCCCGCGGCCCCCGGTGGGATCCTGGACGGAGCCGCCGAAGGGAGCCGTCGTGCTTCGCGTCGCAGTCGTCGGATCGGGACCGAGCGGGGTCTACACCGCCCAGGCCCTGGTGGAGCAGCGGGCCGTGCCGGGCGTCACCGTGGACGTCCTCGACCGGCTGCCCTGCCCGTACGGGCTGGTGCGCTACGGGGTCGCACCGGACCACGAGAAGATCAAGTCGCTGCAGGGCAACCTGCGCGCCGCCCTGGAGCTGCCGGGCGTGACCTTCCTCGGCAACGTCCGGGTCGGGGACGGCCCGCACGGGGTGTCGCCGCGGCGGCTGCGGGAGCTGTACCACGCGGTGGTCTACTGCGTGGGCGCGGCGACCGACCGGCGGCTCGGCATCCCCGGCGAGGAGCTGCCCGGCAGCTTCTCGGCCACCGAGTTCGTCTCCTGGTACAGCGCGCACCCGGATGCCGCGCCCGGCGGGTTCGTCCTCGGTGCGCGCTCCGCCGTCGTCGTGGGGGTCGGCAACGTGGCGGTCGACGTGGCGCGGATCCTGGCGCGCGGTGCGGAGGAGCTGCGGCCCACCGACGTGCCGGACGCGGCGCTGGCGGCGCTCGGCGAGAGCCGGGTGAGGGACATTCACATGGTGGGGCGGCGGGGCCCGGCGCAGGCGAAGTTCACCACGAAGGAGCTGCGCGAGCTGGGGTCGCTGCCGGGTGCCCGGGTGCTCGTACGGGGCGAGGAGGCTTCGCTGGACCCGGCGTGGGCGGATCCGTCCGGGCTGCCGGCGGCGGCGCGGCGCAATGTGGAGGTGCTGCGGGGCTGGGCCGACGGGCCGGGCGCGGAGGAAGGCGGCCGGCGGATCCGGCTGCGGTTCTTCCTGCGGCCGGTGGCGCTGCTGGGCGAGGAGGCCGTACGGGCGGTGCGTTTCGAGCGGACGGCGCCGGACGGGCGGGGCGGTGTCGTGGGGACAGGGCGTTTCGAGGAGATCGAGGCGCAGCTGGTGCTGCGGTCGGTGGGCTACCGCGGGGTGCCGATCCCCGGGCTGCCGTTCGACGCCGAGCGCGGGACGGTGCCCAACGACCGGGGGCGGGTCCTGCGCGACGGGGTGCCCTCGCCGGGCGAGTACGTCGCGGGCTGGATCAAGCGGGGGCCGACGGGCGTCATCGGGACGAATCGTTCCTGCGCCAAGGAGACGGTGACCTCGCTGCTCGCCGACGCCGGGACGCTCATGGCCCGCCCGCTGCCCGAGGAGGACGCGGCGACCGCGCTGCGGGCGGCGGACGCCGAGCCGGTGCGGTGGCAGGGCTGGCAGGGGATCGAGGCGGCGGAGGAGACGCTAGGGCGGCGGCTGGGCCGCGGCCCGGTGAAGATCGCGGACTGGGAGGGGCTGCTCACGGCCGCCCGGCGAGCCTCGCGCTCTCCAGGGAGCATGCCCTGAGCACACCGTCGAGCAGTCCGGGGAAGAGGGCGTCGAGGTCCTCGCGGCGCAGGCAGCTCACCTTGGCCGTGCCCCGATAGGCCTGGTGGATCACGCCGCTCTCGCGCAGCACGCGGAAGTGGTGGGTGGTCGTGGACTTGCTGACGGGCAGGTCGAAGACCGCGCACGACTGCGCCTCGGCCTCCTCCGCGAGGACGTGGACGATGTGGAGGCGCATGGGGTCGGACAGCGCGTGCAGGACGCCCGCGAGGCGGATGTCGTCGCGGGCGGGGTGCTCGAGGGAGCGGGTGGTCCGCGTCGTCATGGCTGTTCCTCCGGGGGCGGCGGCAGAGCGGCCATTGTACGAGGATCATCGTAGTGAGGCGCCGCCCCGTTGGATCGCGACCAGGGCGACGTCGTCCTGGAGGGCGCCGCCGGCGTGGTCGAGCAGATCGTCGTGGAGGCGCTGGACGAGCCGCTGGGGGTCGGTCTCCCGCCAGGCCGCGAAGCGCTCGAGGAGCGGGTAGAAGGTCCCGTCGGCGTTCCTGGTCTCGATGACCCCGTCGGTGTAGAGCAGGAGCAGGTCGCCCTCCTCGTACGGGAACGTTTCCGCCGTGAAGTCGTCCTCCGAGAGGTCGCCGCCGATGCCCAGGGGGAGCGCGATCTCGCGGACGGACAGCTCGGTCACCGTGCCGTCGTGCAGGACGAGCGGCGGCGGATGGCCGCAATTGACGAGCTCGAGCACCTCCCGGTCGTCCGGGACCTCCAGGACGGCGGCCGTGACGAAGCCCTCCCCTCCGTCGAGGCTGCCGGCGGGGTCCTCGATGTCCCAGTAGACGGTGTTGTGCAGGTGCGCCACCAGCCGGGGCAGTGGCGGGTTGCGGTGCGCGGCGGCGCGGTAGGCGCCCAGGAGCAGCCCGGCGTCGGCGACGGCCGTCAGGCCTTTGCCGCGCACATCCCCGATCATGAACCGCGTGCCGCCCCGGGTGCGCGCGGCGGCATAGAGGTCGCCGCCGATGTGGGCCTCCGCCTCCGCCGCCACGTACACGGCGGCCAGCCGCAACGGCCCGATGTGACT
>KL569404.1:44423-47265 GCA_000715685.1 Streptomyces lilacinus | reverse complement strand
TGTGTATAAGAGACAGAGCCTGAGCAGGACCCGCTGGGCGACATCGGCCACCGACCGCGCCCGGGTCAGCGCCTGGCCCCGTCGCTCGTACATGTGACGGAAGGCCACGATGAAGAGCGAGACCGCCAGCAGCGCGGCGATCTGGATCTCGTGATTGGGCGTCTGCAGGCCGCCATGGAGAACGCCGATGAGGATCTGGGCGCACACCGCGAGGAGCCCGACGAGGGCGGTGAGCCGGGGGCTGCCGAAGACCGCCGTGATCGCCGGCGCCACGACCAGCAGGGGCCCGAGATGGACGTTCGGCCCGGTCAGCAGGTCGGCCACCGTGACCAGCACCAGGAGCCCCAGCGGAGCCGCCACCAGCGCACGGCGGGAGAACGACGACTCGTCGAAGCCGGGCAGGTGGTGCGGAAGGCGCATGTTCCCTGCATACAGTCACCGCGCCCCGGCTGCCCGTCCGGCGCGGCTCGATGGGGGCCGGCGCTGTGCGAGGGCTTCGTACGAGGGCTTCGCGGGAGGCTTCACACGAAGGCTTCATACGAGGAACATCGTAATTTGAAGATCTTCGTAGTACGTTAGACGTCGTACTAACGCGGTCGTGCACGGCACGGCCGGACCGGTCGTGCCCGAGAAACGTCGTGCCCGAGAAACGGAGTCCCCGTGAGCACCCTCTTCGCACCCCTCACCCTGCGGTCGCTGACCCTCCCCAACCGCGTGTGGATGGCGCCGATGTGCCAGTACAGCGCCGAGGTGTTCGGGCCGAACGCCGGGGTGGCCAACGACTGGCACTTCGCCCACTACGCCGCCCGGGCCACCGGAGGCACCGGCCTGATCCTCGTCGAGGCGACCGCCGTCGCCGCCGAGGGCCGCATCAGCCCGGCGGACCTCGGCCTGTGGAACGACACCCAGGCGGAGGCGCTGCGGCGCGTCACGGCGTTCCTCAAGGAGCGGGGCACGGTGCCCGGCATCCAGCTCGCCCACGCCGGCCGCAAGGCGTCGACCGACCGCCCCTGGCGCGGGGGCGAGCCCGTCGGCCCGGAGGAGGGCTGGCAGCCCGTCGGCCCGAGCCCGGCGCCGTTCAAGGACGGCCACCCGGTGCCCCGGGAGCTGACGGTGGCGCAGATCAAGGAGATCGTCGGCCAGTTCGGCGCCGCCGCACGGCGTGCCCGGGAGGCCGGCTTCGAGGTCGTCGAGGTGCACGGCGCCCACGGCTACCTCATCCACGAGTTCCTCTCCCCGCACAGCAACCACCGCACCGACGAGTACGGCGGCTCGTTCGAGAACCGCATACGGCTGGCACTGGAGGTCGTCGACGCGGTGCGCGCGGAGTGGCCGGAGGAGCTGCCGGTGTTCTTCCGGGTCTCCGCCACCGACTGGCTCACCGAAAACCCCGAGGACCCCCGCGAGGGCTGGACGGCGGACGAGACCGTACGCCTCGCGCGGGAGCTGCGCGCCCACGGCGTCGACCTCGTCGACGTCTCGACCGGGGGGATCGCGCCCGGCGCCCGTATTCCCGTCGGTCCCGGCTACCAGGTGCCGGTCGCGCGGCGGGTGAAGGAGGAGGCGGGCGTGCCCGTCGCCGCCGTCGGGCTGATCACCGAGCCGGAGCAGGCGGAGAAGATCCTCGCGGTCGAGGACGCGGACGCGGTGCTGCTCGGCCGCGAGCTGCTGCGCGACCCCTTCTGGGCGCGCCGCGCGGCGCACGCCCTGGGCGCCGAGGCGCGCACGCCCGACCAGTACGCCTGGGCGGTCTGACGCGACGCTTCCGAGACGGCGCTTCCGGCGGGGCGCTGCCGACACGGCGCTCCGGCAGGGCGGGCGCCGGCTCCGGCCGGCGCCCGCGCCCCTCGCCTCGGTGATGTGCCGGGGAGTGTGATGTGCCGGCGAGCGTGATGTGCCGGCGAGTTCGTGCCGTCACGGGCTGAGCCAGTAGAGTGACTCGCCGTGGCTGCGAGACCCTTGAACGAGATCGTCGAGCCGGGCTGGGCCAAGGCCCTCGACCCGGTGGCCGGACGGATTGCCGCGATGGGCGACTTCCTGCGCGCCGAGATCGCGGCGGGCCGGACCTATCTGCCCTCGGGGGCGAACGTGCTGCGCGCTTTTCAGCAGCCGTTCGACGAGGTGCGGGTGCTGATCGTGGGTCAGGACCCCTACCCCACGCCCGGGCACGCCGTCGGCCTGAGCTTCTCCGTCGCGCCGGAGGTGCGCCCGCTGCCGGGCAGTCTGGAGAACATATTCCGCGAGCTCCACACCGACCTCGGGCTGCCCCGGCCGTCCAACGGCGACCTGACGCCGTGGACCCGACAGGGCGTCCTGCTCCTCAACAGAGCCCTGACCACGGCCCCGCGCAAACCCGCCGCGCATCGGGGCAAGGGCTGGGAAGAGGTCACCGAGCAGGCGATCCGTGCCCTGGTCGAGCGCGGCAAGCCGATGGTGGCGGTGCTGTGGGGGCGCGACGCCCGCAATCTGCGCCCCCTGCTGGGCGGCGTGCCCTGCGTGGAGTCCGCGCACCCCTCGCCCATGTCCGCGGACCGCGGCTTCTTCGGCTCACGGCCCTTCAGCCGGGCCAACGACCTGCTCGCCCGACAGGGCGCGACGCCGGTGGACTGGCAGCTGCCCTGACGCGGGCCCGGCCGCGGGCGGTAGGGTGCGCGCCATGTCGCTTCGTGCCGGTCCGGTTCTGGGCGTCGACTCGGGCGGGTCGGGGCTGCGAATCGCCCTGGCCGCCGCGGCCGGTGACCGCCCGGCGCTGACCTGGTCCTCCCCCGTGCCCGTCGGCATGGGCGCGCGCGGCATCGACGCGCCGGACCTGCTGGACCTGTCTCTTATACACATCTCTGAG
>KL569404.1:43949-44107 GCA_000715685.1 Streptomyces lilacinus | reverse complement strand
TCAGAGATGTGTATAAGAGACAGGCTCGGAGCGCTGCGAGGCCGTCTGCGTGGGCGCCGCGGGCATGGCCACCCTCGGGGACGACCTGCACGCGGTCCTGCCCGGCGTCCTGCGCGCGGAGCTCGGCGCCCGCCGGCTGGCGCTCGCCGCGGACGCGG
>KL569404.1:42367-43720 GCA_000715685.1 Streptomyces lilacinus | reverse complement strand
TACGGGCCTGATCGCGCTCGGCACCGACCTGACCCCCGGCGGCGGCTGGCGGCGGGCGGACGGCTGGGGCCACCTGCTGGGCGACTGCGGTGGCGGCGCCTGGATCGGGCGGGCGGGGCTCGAGGCGGCGATGCGGGCCCTCGACGGACGTGACGGCGGCTCGGAGCCGCTCCTGGAGCGGCTGGAGGCCCTGTTCGGCCCGGCGCGGGGCCTGCCCGGGAAGCTGTACCCGCGGCCCGACCGGCCCGCGGTCCTGGCCTCCTTCGCCCCCGAGGTGGGCCGGTGCGCCGCGGCGGACCCGGTCGCGGCCGGCATCCTGCGCGCGGCCGCCCGGCACATCGCCGCGGCCGCCGCCGCGGCCTGCCCGCCGGCGGAGCCGGAGCGGGCCGCGGAGGGGCCGGACAGGGCCCCGGACGGGCGGGACGGGGCCCCGGACGGGCCGGGGTACGGCGGGGTGGCGGCAGGGCCCGGGGCGGCTTCGCGGGGCCACGCCGCGGAACCACGCGAGGTGTCGCTGACGGGCGGTTTGTTCCGCCTGGGCGAACCCCTGCTCGGACCACTCCGCGAAGAGTTGCGCCTGCAAATACCGCACGCCCGGTCGGTTCCCGCGCAGGGCGATCCGCTGTCGGGGGCGCTGCGGGTGGCCACCGCACTGGCCACGGACCGGCTGACGCTGCCCGCGGACGGAGCGTTGCTTCGCGTCGTTCGCTGATCACGCCCCGCGTCGATCACATCCGCGCGCATCGCGTGAGCCAACGAATAAATCCGGACAGACCTTGATCAGATACCCCCACGTAAACGGTCGAGTCCTATGAACGGCTAACATGCGGCGCCATGAGCTCCCCCACAGGGCCCACGTCCGGCCTGCCTGTACGAATGCCGCGTCCCCGCCAGCCTGGACGACACCGGCGACCGGAGCCCGTGACCGCTCCGGCGGGTGCGCCCCCGCTGGTGCTCGCCGTGCCCGGGACACCCGACCCGGCCGCGCGCCGCCTCGCCGAGGAGTCCCTGAGCATCGCCCGCTCCGAGCTCCCGGGCCTCGACGCGCGCGTCGGCTACCTCGACGCCGCCGAGGCGGACGCCGCCGAGGGCTTCCCGTCCCTGGACGCCGTCCTGGGCCACGCGGCCGCCCAGCGGGCCGCTCGCGCGAGCGAAGCGCGCGCGACGGAGGCCGACGAGGCCGCCGACGCCTGGGCCCAGGCCCCCGACGCCGTCGTGGTGCCGCTCCTCGCGGGACCGGACAGCGCCGTGCTGCGGCGGATACGCCAGTCCGTGATGAGCAGCGGCTCCGCCAGCGAGCTCACCGACGCGCTCGGCCCGCACCCACTGCTCGCCGAGGCCTGTCTCTTATAC
>KL569404.1:41698-42173 GCA_000715685.1 Streptomyces lilacinus | reverse complement strand
CAACGGCAGCCGACGGCATCGTCCTCGCGACGGTCGGCGGCGAGGAGGCGGTGCAGACCGCCGGCATCACCGGCATGCTGCTCTCCGCCCGCCTCGCGGTGCCGGTGCTGGCCGCCGCGCTGGACGAGGAGGGCGCCGTGGCCCGCGCCGCCGACCAGCTGCGCGGCTCGGGCTCGCGGAACCTCGCGCTCGCCCCCTGCCTCATCGGCCCCGAGGTCGACGAGACGCTCACGGCCATGGCCGCGAAGGAGGCCGGCTGCGCGACGGCCGAGCCGCTGGGCGCGTACCCGGCGATCGGCAAGCTCATCCTGGCCAAGTACGCCGACGTGCTCGGCATCACCACGCAGTCGGCGCAGCAGGGCGTCGCGGCCCGCTGACGCCGGCCACCGGCCACCGCACGGCCCACCGCGACCGCGGGGCCGACGCCGCCACGGGAGGGGTCTCCGCCACCATGGAGACCCCTCCCGGCATGTCC
>KL569404.1:38858-41428 GCA_000715685.1 Streptomyces lilacinus | reverse complement strand
TGTGTATAAGAGACAGGGTCGGGGTGGCGCGTCCGTCAGGCGAGGACCACGCAGGAGGCCGCCGGCAGGGCGACCGAGCCGCCGCGCACCGGTATCCCCGACTCCGCGTCGACGGTGAACCACGTGACGTCCCCGGAGCGCTCGTTGGCGGCGTAGAGCACGGGTCTGTCCGGATGGGCGGTCAGGTCGCGGGGCCAGTGGCCGCCGCAGCTCACGGTGCCGCGCAGAGCCGGGCTGTCGCCCGCCGCGTCGAGAGCCAGCGTGGCGATGCTGTCGTGGCCGCGGTTGGCCGTCCACAGGAAGCGGCCGTCGGTCGAGACCACCGGCGCCGACGGATAGATGGGCTCTTCCGCGCCGACCGGCACCACGCGCGTCTCGTCCACGGGCTCCAGCGTCCCCGACACGGCGTCCCAGCGGCAGACCGTGACGGTCGGGGCGAGCTCGTTGAGGACGTACGCCCGGTCCCCGCGCGGGTGGAAGGCGAGGTGCCGGGGGCCGCTGCCGGGGCGCAGCCGCGTCTCCCCCGCCGGGCTCGGCGCGCCGCTCACCGGGTCGACCGCGCAGCGCCACACCGAGTCCGTGCCCAGATCGACGGAGAGCACCCAGCGGCCCGACGGGTCGGGCACCACGGCGTGGGCGTGCGGCCCCGCCTGCCGGTCCGTCACCGGGCCGCCGCCCCGGTGCGGGAGGACGGCCGCCGGGGTGCCCGGGCGGCCGCCCGCCTGGAGCGGGAGGACGCTGACGCTGCCGGAGCCGTAGTTGGCCGTGAGCAGCCACGGGCCGGCGAGGGCGAGGTGGGTGGGCCCGTCGCCGCGGACGGGGACGGGTGGACCCAGCGGCTCCGGGCGCGCCGGGTCCGCCAGGGAGAACGCGGCGACCGCGCCCTCCTCGGTCTCACTCACCGCGTAGAGCACGTCGCCGCTGGGCGAGAGGGCGAGGTACGAGGGGTTCACCACCTCGTCGGTGGAGTGCACGGGGGTCAGGGCGCCGGTGTCCGGGTCGACCTCGGCGGCGGTCAGTCCGTGACCGCCGGCCTCGGTGAACGACCCGATGTACGCCAAGCGGCGCCCCTGCTTCGTCCTGCTTCCGCTCATGATCGTCCCCCCGTCCGGGCCGCAGCGGGCCCTCACCTCACTGTCAGTGGTCCCGACGCTACACGGTGGCACTGACAGTGACGGCTCAGGCCCGGGCGAAGACTCCGCGCGGCTCGTCGCGCAGCGGCGCGGCGAGCGAGCTCACCGCCGCCTCGAGGTCGTGGATGTGGGCGAGCGCGCGCTCGGCGCCGGGGTGGTGCGGCGGGGCCGCGGCGTGGTCGGCGGCCGTCGGGGCGTCGCCCGGGGCCACGAGGCCCAGCAGCGCGGTCTCGACCCGCAGGCAGGCGGCGGTCAGCCGGGCGTCGTGCGAGGCGTCGGGGTCGGCGGCGACCTCCGCGAGGCCCCGGACCTGCCGGGCGCAGTCGTCCAGGTGGGCCATGACCCGCTCAGCCCGCTCGCGGCGCTTCCGCAGGGGGCTGAGCGGGTGGAGCAGGGGCGCGACGGAGACGCGGACCTTGGCGAGGAGGAGTTCCAGCTCGGCGACGTGCGGGGTCGGGTCGGCGGCCTCGTCGCCGGCCAGCCGCCGCGCGGACTCGGCCGTGCAGTGCCGCACCGCGAGCAGCGCGCGCCGGATCCACCCGTCGGTTGCCGCGTGGGTGGTGACCGGCAGGACGATCGCGACGGCGAGGGCCGAGGCCACGGCCCCCACGAGGGTCTGCTCGAGGCGCAGCGCGAGCAGGCCGGGGTGGAGCACGCCGAGCAGCCCGTAGAGCAGGCCGGCCATGACGGTCACGAAGAACATCATCCAGCTGTAGGAGGGCGCGGCGGTGTAGAAGATCCCGAAGACGCAGAGCGCGACGAGGACTGTCGTGGGCGCGGGGGCGCCGTGCAGCGGTACGGCGACGACGAGCCCGGCGGCGATGCCCGCGACGGTGCCGACGACGCGGCGGAAGCCGCGCACGAGCGTCTCGCCGCGCGAGGAGGTGTTGACGAAGATCCACCAGGCGGTGCCGACGGCCCAGTACCAGCGCTCGTCGGAGACCATCTGGCCGACGCCCAGGGCGACGGCGCAGGCGAAGGTGTTCTGGAACGCCAGGCGGGTGGTGGGCCGGTCCAGGCCGCGCGCCGTCGGCGGGGCCGGGGCGGCGGGCGGCGGGGTGCGGCGCTCGACGCACCACACGACGAAGCGCACGAGGCCGCACACGGCGAGGGCCAGGACCACGGCGCCGTACAGCTCGGGCAGCTGGGCCGGGACGGCGTGCAGGAACTGCGTGGCGAAGAACATCATGAATCCGAAGATTCCGAGCGCCTGTCCGCGCGCTCCCCAGCGGCGGGCGTAGACGCCGCAGAAGACCACGGCGAGGAAGGCCGCGTCCCGGGCCCACGGGAGTCCGTGCAGGGCGGTCGCCAGGGCGAGCACGGGGAAGCCGACCGTGGGCAGCAGGGCCGTCGTGACGGCCTGGCGCCGCACGGTGGGGTCACCGACGGTGAAGAGCGCGAGGAGCGCCGCCCTGTCTCTTATACACATCTCTGAGC
>KL569404.1:38211-38607 GCA_000715685.1 Streptomyces lilacinus | reverse complement strand
ATGTGTATAAGAGACAGGCACGGCACGGGCGGCTGTGCGGAGCCTGAGCAGGCCGGGGTCCGGAGCCACGAACATCCTCTTCAGAGCGGCCTCCCCCTTCTACGTGCGCGTGTGCGCGCTTCTGCGTGCGCGCGGGCGCGCACGGACGACCGCCGTCGCGCCCGCACCGGTGCGGATACATGGGAAAGGCGCTGCGGGGTCCGGATGCGGCTTCCTCGCCGTCCGGCGCAGCCCAGCAACGCCATCGATGAGTAGAGGAAAACATTCGTCTCCGCAGTGGCTCAACACGTCTCCGTAAAACTGGGCCATTGGTACAGTGCGAGGGCTGGAAGACCGACCACGAGGGAGCCGATGGCCCATGGCCGTGGACGCGCTGGACGCCAGGATCCTGCGGCT
>KL569404.1:37244-37905 GCA_000715685.1 Streptomyces lilacinus | reverse complement strand
CCTGCGGCTGCTGCTGGAGCAGCCGCGCACGAGCGTGCGCGAGTACGCCCGTCTGCTGGGCATCGCGCGCGGCACGCTGCAGGCGCGCCTCGACCGGCTGGAGCGGGACGGTGTGATCACGGGCACCGGGCCGCGGCTCTCGCCCGCGGCCCTGGGCCATCCCGTGCTGGCCTTCGTCCACATCGAGGTCACCCAGGGCCACCTGGACACGGTGGCGAACGCACTGGCCGACGTGCCGGAGATCATCGAGGCGTTCTCGATCACCGGGGGCGGCGATCTGATGGCCCGCGTCGTCGCCCGCGACGCCGCGCACCTGGAGGACGTGATCCAGCTGCTGGTGCAGCTGCCGGGCGTGGTGCGCACCCGTACGGAAATGGTGCTGCGCGAGCGCGTGCCGTACCGGATGGTGCCGCTGGTGGACGCGGTGGGACGCGCGGCCCGGCGCGGGGGCTGAGGAAGCCTCAAAATCCTTGCGGGGCAAGCCTGTCCGGGCAGAACGGACGGCTGCGGACCCCAGCTTTTTGCCGTGCCGACGCTGGTGCGATTATCTGCATCACTCATGTCACCAGCGAGGAAAACAGGTACATCCATGGAGCGAAGTGGGACAAGACCCGCGCGCCGCTGGGGCGCCGCCGTGGTCGCGTCGGCGGCGGCCGTGGCC
>KL569404.1:34958-36957 GCA_000715685.1 Streptomyces lilacinus | reverse complement strand
GGCCGTAGCCGTCCCGACGGCGACCGCCGAGGCCGCCTCCGGCCCGTCGGGCATCGCCGCCCAGGGGGCGTTCCTGCTCGACAGCGGGCCCAACCGCACCTTGTGGAGCAAGGACGCCGACACCAAGCGGCAGATGGCCAGCACCACCAAGATCATGACCGCGGTCACGGTCCTGGACACGCCCGGCATCGACCTGAACAAGCAGGTCACCGTCAAGCAGTCCTACCGCGACTACGTCCAGCGCACCGGGGCGAGCACGGCGGACCTGCGCACGGGCGACAAGCTGACCGTCCGGCAACTGCTGTACGCCCTGATGCTGCCGTCCGGCTGCGACGCCGCCTACGCGCTCGCCGACATTGTCGGCACCGGGAGCACCGAGGCGGCCAGGACGAAGTCGTTCGTCGCCAAGATGAACAAGAAGGCCGCCGATCTGGGCCTGAAGAACACGAAGTACGACTCCTTCGACGGCATATCGCAGGCGGGCGCCAACTACACCACCCCGCGCGAGAGCGCGAAGCTGGCCCGGCACGCCCTGGCCAACGGCACCTTCGCCACGGTCGTCAAGGCCACCGCCACCCGGCAGAAGGCCGCGAACGTCAACCGCACCTACTACTGGGACAACACCAACAAGCTGCTCGGGTCCTACAAGGGCGCGATCGGCATAAAGACCGGCACCGGCACGGCCGCCGGTCCGTGCCTGGTGTTCGCGGCCCAGCGCGGCAAGCGCACGGTGGTGGGCGTCATCCTCAACGACCCCACCAACCGCTACCCCGACGCCGCCAAGATGCTGGACTGGGCCTTCAACACGAAGACGAAGGTCAAGCTGCGCCAGCTGCCGCCGTCGGCCCAGAAGGACTGACCGGGCCCGTCCCCCTTCGGCCCCGAAAGCTCAGCCGAGGAAGGTCAGCCGCACCTGGCGGTCCGGATTGTCGACGTTGGTGTCGACCAGGCACACGGACTGCCAGGTGCCCAGCTCCAGCCGGCCGCCGATGACCGGGAGCGTCGCGTGCGGCGGCACGAGGGCGGGGAGCACGTGGTCGCGGCCGTGGCCGCGGCTGCCGTGCCGGTGCCGCCAGCGGTCGTCGGCCGGCAGCAATTCCCGCAGCGCGGCGAGCAGGTCGTCGTCACTGCCCGCGCCCGTCTCCAGCACGGCCACGCCGGCAGTTGCATGGGGCACGAAAACGTTGAGCAGGCCGTCGCGGCCCGCCGCCGCCTGGCGCAGGAACGCCTCGCAGTCGCGCGTGAGGTCGTACACCGTCTCGGCGGAGCCGGTGGTGATGTCCAGGACGTGGGTACGGAAGGTATCGGTCATGCCCCCATCTTCGTACGGGCTCCCGCGTGCCCGTGGCAGGAGCCGGGGGTTCTTCCCAGCGGGCCGTCCGCTGGGGCAGTATGAGGCCGCGGCCGACGATCACCGGGTTCCGAGGAGCCGAGCGAGGAGTCATGCGCGTTGGGCTTTTTGTCACCTGCGTCAATGACACGTTCCGTCCGCGGACCGGCCGGGCGGTCGTCTCGCTGCTGGAACGGCTCGGCGTACGGGTCGACTTCCCCATGGACCAGGGCTGCTGCGGCCAGCCGCTGTACAACACGGGCTACCGCCACGCGTCGGAGCCGCTGATGCTGCGCTCCGCCGCCGCCTTCCGCGACCACGACTACGTCGTCACGCCGTCCGCCTCCTGCGCCGCCATGGTCCGGGACGCCTACCCGCGGATCGCCGCCCGGGCCGCCGAGGAGCGGCGTCCCCGCGCGGAGGCCGCTCGGCTGGCCGAGGCCGCGCGGAGCATGGTCGGCAAGACCTACGAACTCACCGAGTTCCTCGTGGACGTCCTGGGCGTGACGGACGTCGGCGCGTACTTCCCGCACACCGTCACCTATCACCCCACCTGTCACGGCCTGCGCGTCCTGGGCCTGACCGACCGCCCGCGCCGGCTGCTGGAGCACGTCAAGGGCCTGGAACTGCGCGAGCTGGGCGGGGCGGAGGAATGCTGCGGCTTCGGCG
>KL569404.1:33468-34734 GCA_000715685.1 Streptomyces lilacinus | reverse complement strand
CCTGGAACTGCGCGAGCTGGGCGGGGCGGAGGAATGCTGCGGCTTCGGCGGCACCTTCGCCGTCAAGAACGCCGCCGTCTCCGCCGCCATGGGCGCCGACAAGGCGGCCGCCGTCCGCCGGAGCGGCGCCGGGGTGGTGTGCGCCGTCGACACCTCCTGCCTGCTGCACATCGGCGGCACCCTCGCCCGTACGGATCCCGCCGTGCGCGCCGTCCACCTCGCGGAGATCCTCGCCTCCACCGACGGGACCGCCCCATGAGCCGTACGTACCTGGGCATGCCCTCCTTCCCGCGCGCCGCCGCCGTGACGACCCGGGACGCCACGCTGCGCGCCAATCTCCGCCACGCCACGCACACCATCCGCGCCAAGCGGGCCCGGGCCGTGGCCGAGCTGGCGGACTGGGAGGAGCTGCGCGCCGCCGGAGCGGCCGTCAAGGACCGGACGCTGCGCCACCTCGACCACTACCTCGTGCGGCTGGAGGAGAACGTCACCCGCGCCGGCGGCACGGTCCACTGGGCCGCCGACGCCGACGAGGCCAACAGCATCGTCACCGAGCTCGTGCGGGCCACCGGCGAACGGGAGGTCGTCAAGGTCAAGTCCATGGCCACCCAGGAGATCGGCCTCAACGACGCCCTGGAGAAGGCGGGCATCAGGGCGTACGAGACCGATCTGGCCGAGCTCATCGTGCAGCTCGGCGACGATCTGCCCTCCCACATCCTCGTCCCGGCGATCCACCGCGGCCGGGGCGAGATCCGTGACATCTTCCGCGACCGGATGGCCGACTGGGGCCGACCCGCCCCGGACGGCCTGACGGACCGCCCGGCCGACCTCGCCGAGGCGGCCCGGCTGCACCTGCGCGAGAAGTTCCTGCGGGCCAGGGTCGGCGTCAGCGGTGCCAACTTCATGGTCGCCGAGACGGGCACGCTGGTCGTGGTCGAATCCGAAGGCAACGGCCGTATGTGCCTGACTCTTCCCGAAACCCTGATTTCCGTGGTCGGTATCGAGAAGGTCGTGCCGACCTGGCGGGACCTCGAGGTCTTCCTCCAGCTGCTTCCCCGCTCCTCCACCGCGGAGCGGATGAACCCGTACACGACCATGTGGACCGGCACCACCGACGAGGACGGCCCGCGCGCCTTCCACCTCGTCCTGCTCGACAACGGACGCACCGACACCCTCGCCGACCGGGTCGGCCGCCAGGCGCTGCGGTGCATCCGGTGCTCGGCCTGCCTGAACGTCTGCCCCGTCTACGAGCTGTCTCTTATACAC
>KL569404.1:23799-33212 GCA_000715685.1 Streptomyces lilacinus | reverse complement strand
CCCTCGCGCCATCAGAGATGTGTATAAGAGACAGGGCTCGCCCTACCCGGGGCCGATCGGCGCGATCCTCACCCCGCAACTGCGCGGACTCGCCTCCCCGCTCGAGGAGTCGCTCCCCTACGCCTCGTCCCTGTGCGGCGCCTGCTACGAGGTGTGCCCGGTCGCCATCGACATCCCGGAGGTGCTCGTCCATCTGCGGGAGCGGGTCGTGGAGGGCGGGCCGGTGACGCTGCGGGGCAATCGCACCGTGATCAGGCCCGCCCGGCGGCACGCGGTGGAGCGCGCCGCCGTACGCGCCGCCGCCTGGACGCTCGGCCACCCGACCGCGCTGCGCCGCACGCAGCGCCTCCTGGCCCGCACCCGACGCCTCCACCCCCGCCGGCTCCCGGGCCCCGGCCGCGTCTGGTCGGACACCCGAGACCTGCCGGAAGTGCCCGTCGAATCGTTTCGGGACTGGTGGGAGCGCACCCGCGGCGGTGCCTCGTGAGCGCCGGGCGGGAGGCGAGCCGGGCCCGTGTCCTGGCGCGGGTGCGGCGGGCGTTGGCGGACGTGCCGCGGCACGAGCGCCCGGACGACCACCCCGTACCGCGCGGCTACCGGGACACGCACGGGCAGCGCACCCCGGCGGCGTCGGTGGCCCTGCTCGCCGAGAACCTCGTGGACTACCGCGCCGCCGTGCACCGCACGGACGAGGCCGGGCTGCCGGCCCTCCTCGGGGAGCTGCTCGCCCGGCGCGGCGCGCGCCGCGTGGTCGTGCCGCCGGGCCTGCCGGCCGGGTGGCTCGCCGGAGCCGCCGTGGAACTCGTCGCGGACACGGTCGAGCTGACAGCCCGTGAGCTCGACGGCGTGGACAGCGTCGTCACCGGCTGCGCGCTGGCCGTCGCCGAGACCGGCACCCTCGTCCTCGACGCCGGCCCGGACCAGGGGCGGCGCCGCATCACGCTCGTGCCCGACCACCACGTGTGCGTGGTGCGGGTGCCCGACCAGGTCGTCGACTCGGTGCCGCAGGCCCTGCGACACCTGGTGCCCACCCGGCCGCTGACCTGGATCTCCGGCCCCTCGGCGACGAGCGACATCGAGCTGGACCGGGTGGAGGGCGTGCACGGGCCACGCGCCCTGGACGTGGTCCTCGTCGCGGACGGAACGGACACATGAGGGAAGCCATCGGGGCACTGCCGCTGCGCGGCATCACGGTCGTCGCCCTCGAGCAGGCCGTCGCCGCGCCCTTCGCCACCCGCCAACTCGCCGACCTCGGCGCCCGGATCATCAAGGTGGAGCGCCCCGGCCGCGGCGACTTCGCCCGTGACTACGACCGTCGGGTCAAGGGGCTGTCGGCCTACTTCGTCTGGGTCAACCGGGGCAAGGAGAGCGTGGCCCTCGACCTCAAGGACGCCGCGGACCGGTCCCTGCTGGACCGGCTCCTCGCCCGCGCCGACGTCTTCATACAGAACCTCGGCCCCGGTGCCGCCGAACGGCTCGGCCTCGCCGCCGCCACCCTGCGGGCCCGCCACCCGCGCCTGATCACCTGCGACGTCTCCGGCTACGGCACGGACGGCCCGTACCGCGACAAGAAGGCCTACGACCTGCTGGTGCAGTGCGAGGCCGGACTGGTCTCGATCACCGGAAGCCCCGGATCCCCCGCCCGCCCCGGCATATCCGTCGCCGACGTCGCCGGCGGGATGTACGCCTACACGGGGATCCTCACCGCCCTCTACGAGCGCGAGCGCACCGGCGAGGGATCGGCGCTGTCGGTGTCGTTGTTCGACGCCCTCGCGGAGTGGATGGGCCATCCGTACTTCGCCGAGGCGTACGGCGGGGCGCCCGTCGCCCGCAGCGGGGCCCGGCACCCGTCCATCGCGCCCTACGGGCACTACGGATGCGGTGACGGCGGCCGGGTGTTCCTCAGCGTGCAGAACGACCGGGAGTGGGTCGCCCTGTGCGAGCGGGTGCTGCGGCGGCCCGCCCTGGCCCGGGATGCGCGCTTCGCCGACAACCCGCTGCGCCACGCGCATGACGACGAGCTGACGGCCGTCATCGAGGAGCGGTTCGCCGAACACACGACGGACGGGGTCCTGGCGCTGCTGGACGGGGCGGGCATCGCCAACGCCCGGCTGCGGTCGGTCGCCGAGTTCGCCGCGCACCCGCAGCTGGCGGCGCGCGACCGGTGGCGGGAGTTCGGCTCGCCCGCGGGACCGCTGCGCGGGCTGCTGCCCCCGGTGGTGGTGGCCGGGCGGGAGGCGGCGATGGGCGCGGTACCGGCGCTCGGCGAGCACACGGCCGCGATCCGGGCGGAGTTCGCGGCGCCCGACGGGCCCGGACGGGAGGCGGGGCGCGCCGGCCGAGGGTGACCCTGCCAGTGGTACGCACGGGGTGCGTACGCGGCGCGAGGGGCTGGTTGCGGTGATCTTCGACCGGCAGGCTCTTCCTCGAACACGCGAACAGCGGAGCACGCGAGCGCACAGATCGCGCGCGTACACGAGGAAGGCTCGGCCAATGGCTCTTCAGGATCAGGACGTTGTCACCGCGGCAGGTGTCGGGGCGGCGGGCGACGGTGACGCGCGGGTGCGGTGGTCGGCGGGCTGGTCCGCCCCGGTGCAGCGGCCGAGCGAGGGCTTCGAGGAGAACTGGGCGGAGACCGGGTTGGCAGGTCGTGCGGATGACGGGCAGTGGTTCCGGGGCGCGCATCCGTTTGTCGAACCGCTACGGCGAAACCCCCTTGGCCGTGACGTCCGCGAGCGTGGCGCTGGCCGGCGAGGGCGCCGCCCTCCGGCCGGGCACGCTGCGCGAGGTGACCTTCGGCGGGGCGGCGTCCGTGGTGATCCCGGCGGGCGGCGAGGTCGTGAGCGACCTGGCCGAGCTGCGGGTGGACCGCTTCGCCTCGGTGTCGGTGACGCTGTACTTCGCCGGTCCGACCGGGCCGGCGACCTTCCACGCCCAGGCGTACGCGGACAGCTTCCGGGCACCGGGCGACCGTACGGGGGACGTCGGTGGCGAGGGCTTCGCGGAGCGGACGCACTCCTGGTACTACCTGTCCGACGTGGAGTTGACGGGCGGGGACGGCCCGGACCGGGAGACGGTGGTGGCGTTCGGCGACTCCATCACCGACGGCTTCGGTTCGACCGTGGGGGCCAACCGCCGGTACCCGGACTGTCGTATAAGAGACAGGCCCTGGGCCGTGCTCAACGCGGGGATCGGCGGGAACCTCGTGCTCAACGACTCGCGGTGGTTCGGCGAGTCGGCCCTCTCGCGCTTCGAGCGGGACGTGCTGGACAAGCCCGGCGTCCGGTCGGTGATCGTCTTCGCGGGGCTGAACGACATCGGGTTCAGCGAGATCGACCTGCCGACGTACAAGCCGGCCCCGGACGTGTCGGTCGCCGAACTGACGGCCGGCTACCGGGACCTGGTCGAGCGGGCGCACGCGCGCGGCATCAGGGTCGTCGGGGCGACCATCCTGCCGTTCAAGGGCGCGGAGTACCACACGGCGCGGGCGGAGGCGAAGCGCGTCGCGCTCAACGAGTGGATCCGCACCTCGGGTACGTACGACGCGGTCGCCGACTTCGCGGCCGCTCTGGCCTCCGCGGAGGACCCCGAGGCCCTCGCCCCGGCGTACGACTCCGGGGACCGCAAGCACCCGAACGACGGGGGGTACCGCGTCATGGCGGAGGCGGTGGACCTCGCCTCGCTGTGAGCCGGGGCCGTGGCACCGGGGCCCGACGGGCCGGCCGCCCGGCCCGTCGGGACGCCGTCAGACCTTGGCCGTGAGGTGGACGTCGCGGCGCACCAGCGCGGCGTAGTGCCCGTCGTCCGCGAGGAGTTCGCGGTGGGTGCCGCGCTCGGCGATGCGGCCCTTGTCGAGGACGACGATCTGGTCGGCGTGGCGGATCGTGGAGAGCCGGTGGGCGATGGTGATCGTCGTACGGCCCGCGGAGAGGGTGTCGATGGCCTGCTGGACGGCGTGCTCGGTACGGGTGTCGAGCGCGCTGGTCGCCTCGTCCATGATGAGGACGGGCGGGTCCCGCAGGATGGTGCGGGCGATGGCGAGGCGCTGTTTCTCGCCGCCCGAGAAGCGGTAGCCGCGCTCGCCGACGAGGGTGTCGTAGCCCTCGGGCAGGGCGGCGATGTAGTCGTGGATCTGGGCCGCCTCGGCGGCGGCCCTGATCTCCTCGTCGGTCGCATCGGGCTTGGCGAAGCGGAGGTTGTCCGCGACGGAGGCGTGGAAGAGGTAGGTCTCCTGCGAGACCACCCCGACGGCCCGGGCGAGGGTGTCGAAGTCGAGGTCGCGGACGTCGACCCCGTCGAGGAGGACGCGGCCGCCGGTGACGTCGTAGAGCCGGGGCAGGAGATAGCTCAGGGTGCTCTTGCCGGATCCCGTGGGTCCGACGACGGCGAGGCTGCCGCCGGCCGGGATGTCCAGGTCGATGCCGCTGAGGGCGGTGCTCGTGGGGTCGTAGGAGAAGGAGACGTTCTCGAAGCGGACGTCGCCGCGGATCTTCTCCAGGCGCACGGGGTGCTCGGGCTCGCTGATCTCGGTCGGCAGGTCGAGGTATTCGAAGATGCGCTGGAAGAGCGCGAGGGAGGTCTGCATCTGCACGCCGGTGGAGAGCAGGCCGACCGTGGGCCGGAAGAGGCCCTGCTGGAGGGAGACGAAGGCCACGAGGGTGCCGAGGGAGATGTCCGGGCCGCCCATCTGCAGCGCGAGGCCGGCGGCCCAGTAGATCAGGGCGGGCATGGCGGCCATGACGACGCCGATGGTGGACATGCGCCAGCGGCCTGCCATGTTGGTGCGCACCTCGAGGTCGACGAGCCGCTCGGACTCCGCGGCGAACGCCTTGGTCAGGGAGTCGGCGCGGCCCATGGTGCGACCCAGCAGGATGCCGCTGACGGACAGCGACTCGGTGACCATGGCGGCCATGGAGGCCATCTGCGTCTGCCGCTGGGCCGTGATCTTCTTGCGCTCGCCGCCCACGCGGTGGCCTATCCAGACGAACACCGGCAGCAGGAGCAGGGACACTGCCGTCAGCCGCCAGTCGAGCGCCACCATGGCGACGATCGTGGCGATGACGCTGGTGAGGTTGGAGACCAGCGAGGTGGCGGTGGAGGTCACGGTGGCCTGCATGCCACCGATGTCGTTGGCGATGCGGGACTGCACCTCGCCGGTGCGGGTGCGGGTGAAGAAGGCGAGCGGCATGCTCTGCAGCCGGTCGTAGACGGCCGTGCGCAGGTCGTGCATCACCCGCTGGCCGACGGTGGTGGATATCAGGGTCTGCAGCACGCCGAAGACGCTGCTGATCACGGCGGCGGCGATCATTCCGAGGGCGAGCAGGCTCAGCAGGCCGGTGCGCCCCTGGGGGATGGCGACGTCGAGGACCTCGCGCAGCAGGAACGGCGAGGCGACCGCGACGAGGGACGAGGCGGCGACGAGCAGCCCGACGAGCCCGAGCCGGGCGCGGTAGGGACGGAAGAGGCGGAGGATGCGCCGCACCTGCGCGGGCCGCTCCGGGTCTGCGGGCGGTGGTGTCCAGTCCAGTTCGTCGTGAGGCATGGGCTCCTTCAGCGAAGTCGGATCCGGAAGGCGGAGAGCGCGATGACGCCGGGATGGCGCCATCGCACCGACACTGAAGAGAGCATAGCTCACTGTTACCTATACTCACAATGGAGGGCCTCCTGGTAACATGCGATCATGACGGCCCCCGACACGTCCGGCCAGCTCGCCGAGCAGCTGCTGAGGCTGACCCGCAGGCTCCACCGCGCCCAGAAGCGCTATCTGGATCCGGTCGGCATCACGCCCGCCCAGTCGCGGCTGCTGCGCACCGTGGCGCACTACGAGGCGCCGCCCCGGATGGCGGACCTCGCCCAGCACCTGGAGGTCGTCCCCCGGGCGGTCACCACGCTGGTCGACGCCCTGGAGGCCAACGGCGCGCTGCGCCGCGTGCCGGACCAGTCCAACCGCCGGGTGATCCGCATAGAGCTCACCGACCAGGGCCGTTCGACGCTGCGCGAGCTGCGCGACGCCCGCCGCGCCGCGGTGGAGGACATCCTGGCGCCGCTCAGCGCGGAGCAGCGGGAGGTGCTGGGCGATCTGCTGGCCGAGCTGCTCTCAGGCCCGGTCGTGGGCCGCGGCACCCCCTGATCCCGGGAGGCCGCGGCCCGCGCCCGGCCTCCCTCAGCAGACGCGCCGATCCTCCGTCAGCTCGCCCTGGGCGGTGGCCAGGGTGCGGTCGTAGCACGTGCCGGGCCCGTACAGGCGGTAGCGCTCGCGGGAGACGCCCGTGGCGTGGCGCCGGTCCCGCGGCACGTTCTGGTTGTACGCGGCGTCGCCCGTGTAGGTGTCGTCCAGCCGGGACCAGCCGATCCGTTCACCGCCGCGCAGGGTGACGCTGTCCGCCCGGTCGCCCATGGTCATCACGGTGCGCAGGCGGTCCCCGGCGCCGATCGAGATCTCGCCGTCCATCGTGTAGACGCGGTGCGCGCCGGTCGCCGCCGCGGGTCCGCGGCCGGTGGTGGTGACCGTCTCGTCGTCGGTCCAGCGGGCCTTCAGCGCGTCCTTGGACTCCCCCTCCGTCCAGCGGTGCGTCGACGTCCCGGCGACCTCACGGGCGACAGTGGTGGTGATCCTGCCGTGCGAGGTGTCGAGGTAGCCCGCGACGGTCAGGGAGTGGCCGCCCCGGGAGGTGAGCCGGTGTTCGGCGCCCGGTGCGTACGCGTTGGCGTTGGTGGGGTCGCCCTCCTTGTGCACGGTGAGCGCGCCGGTGACGCGGGTCGACGCGGTGTCCTGCCACACCAGCACGTTGGTGGGGGTGCTCCAGCCGCTCTGCCCCTCGGGGAGGCCGGCGACGGAGACGGAGATCGTGTGCGGCCGGCCGTCGTTCAGCTGCCCGGCGAAAGGCGTGAGGTCGTACTCCAGCGGCCGGACGTCGAAGGCGCGGGGGCCGGGGATCACGTACCACAGGAAGGGGTTCGACCAGCCACCGGTCCAGACGGTCGGGAAGGGCGCGGCGATGCCGGCGAGCCGTCCGTCGACCGAGACCTTCACCTCGCGGTAGGGGCCGTCCTTGGCCTTGCACGAGTAGGGCACGGCGTCGGGCACCGTGAGGTACCAGAACTCCTCGCAGCCGCCGCCCGAGCCGGTGGCGTACACCTCGGCGACGATCCGCTCGCTGTTGCGCGGTGCGGTGATCGTGCCCTCGTACGCCGCGCCCGCGGTGTGCGCGCCGTCCAGGGTGAGGACCTTGTCCGGGGCGGCGGCGGGCGGTACGCGCCCCTCGGCGCGGTGGAAGGTCAGGGTCGCCTTGACCTTGATCACCCCGGTGTACGTCTCGTTGACGAGGTTGCCGATGAGCATCTCGACGGGCTGCCGGCTGCGCAGGGTGGCGGCGTAGCGGGTGACGTCCTTCTCGACGTTCCAGGTGATGCCCTCGGGCGAGGGTTCGGGGGTCGAGGTGCGCAACACCTCGACGCCGCCTATGCGGAGGTAGCCGAGGCGGTCGTACTGCCGCCCGGCCACCGCTCCCTCGAGCCGCAGGACGACCTTGTTCCAGCGGGTGCCGCAGCGCTCGGGGGGTGCGTAATCGCCCTTGTAGGGGGTGTAGTCGCGGAACTCGGTCTCGGCGACGGTGACGGTGCAGGAGGTCGTGCCGGGGGTGGGGATCGGCGGGCCGGCGGTGACGGGGTCGTGCCAGTCGGTGCCGAACTCGACGGGCGCGGCGCCGGCCGGGGCGATGCCCAGCAGCAGGCCCGTGGTCGCGGCGCACAGTACGACGAGGAGCCGTCTGATGACGGGAGGCAGTCGTCTCATGGGGCAGGAGTGAAGCGCGTCGTCGCGCGGCGCACCAGTAGCGGTCTGGCCTGATCGGGTCGTTCGACTTCCCGGGCGCGGAAAACCAGTTGAAGCGGACACCGGCGTACGGGGAGCCTGGCACAGCCCCCACCCCTGCGCTGCGAACCGGGATGTCATGCAGATTCGCGATCTTCCTTATGCCGATCCCGGCCGACCGGACGTCCGGTCAGGCGGCCGCTTCCTGCTCTGGCTGGGGCGGAATCAGCTCGGCGGCCAGCTGAAGGCGGTGTTCTGGGGTGTCGTCCACATGGCGGCGGTGGCCTCGTTCCCGCTGGCCGTGGGCCTCGCGGTGCAGGCCGTCGTGGACGGGTCGGGCAGCGGGCTGGCGTGGGCCGGTGGCCTGATGCTGCTGCTCGGCGCGCTGACCGCCCTCGGCGACACGATGCTGCACCGCGTCGCGGTCACCAACTGGATCACGGCCGCGGCGCGGGTGCAGCAGTTGCTGGCCCGCAAGACGGCCGAGTTGGGGGCTGCGCTGACCCAGCGGGTCGCGGCGGGCGAAGTGGTGGCGGTGTCGACGGGCGACGTCGAGAAAATCGGCTGGTTCGTCGAGTCCTTCTCGCGTTTCGCGTCCGCCGCGTTCACCACGGTGGTGGTCTCCGTGGTCCTGATCGTCTGTCAGCCCGCGCTGGGCGTGGTGGTGGCGATCGGCGTGCCCGTGCTGGCGCTCGCCGTCCTTCCGCTGCTGCCGCCCGCCACCAAACGGGCGGACGCGCAGCGCGAGAAGGCCGGACGGGCCACCGAGCTGGCGTCGGACACGGTGGCCGGGTTGCGGGTGCTGCGCGGCATCGGCGGCGAGGAGCTGTTCCTGGAGCGCTACCGCCGCGCCTCGCAGGAGGTGCGCACGGCGGCCGTGCGCAGCGCCCGGATGTGGGCGCTGATCGCGGCGGTGCAGGTGGTGCTGCCGGGGCTGCTGCTGATCGCGGTGGTCTGGTACGGCGTCGCGCTGGCCCGGGACGGCCGGATCGGGGTCGGCGAGTTGGTGACCGTCTACGGCGTGGTCACCTTCCTGCTCTTCCCGCTGCGGCACTTCGAAGAGATTGCCCAAGCCTACTCATTCTCCCGGCCGTCCGCGCAGCGTGCCGTCAAGGTCCTTGGCCTGGAGCGCACCTGTCTCTTATAGTGTATAAGAGACAGCTCGAGGGCGATCTGTACGACCCGGCGAGCGGGCTGCTCGCCCCGGCCAGCGAACTGACCGCCGTGGTGTGCGGCGATCCGGACGCGGCCGGGCGGCTGGCCGACCGGCTCGGCGGGCACGCCGCCGAGGGCGTCGGCGAGGTGCCCTCGGCGCTGCTGGGCGGGGTGGCGCTGGACGAGGTGCCGCTGGAGGCCGCCCGCGCGGCGGTGCTCGTGCAGGACAAGGACCCGGTGCTGCTGTCGGGCACGCTCGCGGAGCTGCTGGACGTCCCGTCCTCGGGGGCCGTGCCGGCCGAGGCGGCCCTGACGGCGGCGCAGTGCGGCGACGTGCTGGACTCGCTGGCCCAGGCCTCGCCGGACGCCTCCGGCGACCCGATGCGGGCCCGGATCACCGAGCGCGGACGCTCGCTGTCCGGCGGCCAGCGGCAACGGCTGGCCC
>KL569404.1:16813-23532 GCA_000715685.1 Streptomyces lilacinus | reverse complement strand
CCCTGGCCCGGTCGCTGGTGACCGACCCGCCGGTGCTGGTGCTGGACGAGCCGACCTCCGCCGTGGACTCCCACACGGAGGCGCGGGTCGCGGACGGGGTGCGCGCCCTGCGCGCGGGGCGCACGACGGTGGTCTTCACCTCCAGCCCCCTGCTGCTCGACCGGGCGGACCGGGTGGTGTTCGTACGGGACGGCCGGGTGGCCGCTGCCGGGACGCATGCCGAGCTGGTGCGGACGGACCACGTTTACCGCGCGGTCGTCACCCGAAGGACGGACGAAGAACTGGACATGGAGCTCGCGGAGTTCGACCAGGGCGAGCAGATCGGGGAATCGGCATGATCGGCGTGGCGCCACCGGCGTACGACCCGGCCGCACCGGAGTCGGCGACGACACTGCCGGTCGCGGGGGCGAGCACGGTCCGGGCCTATGTGAAGGGACTCCTGCACCGGCATCGGAGGGCCTTCGCCCTGCTGGTGGGGGTCAACGCGATCGCCGTGGTGGCGTCCATGGCCGGCCCGTACCTGCTGGGCGGGCTGGTCGACGACCTGTCCTCGGGGGCGCGGGAGATCCATACGGGCCGGACGGTCGCGCTGTTCGCCGTCGCGCTGGCCGTGCAGACGCTCTTCGTCCGCATGGTGCGGCTGCGCGGCGCGATGCTGGGCGAGCGGATGCTCGCGGACCTGCGCGAGGACTTCCTCGTACGGTCGGTGGCGCTGCCGCCGGGCGTGCTGGAGCGGGCGGGCACCGGCGACCTGCTGTCGCGGATCACCACGGACATCGACCGCCTGGCCAACGCCATGCGCGAGGCGGTCCCCCAGCTGGCGATCGGCTTCGTCTGGGCCGGCCTGCTCCTGGGCGCCCTCACGGTGACGGCACCGCCGCTGGCGCTGTCCCTGATCGTCGCGTTTCCCGTGCTGATCGTCGGCTGTCTCTCTACCGCTCGGAGGCGGCGGGGTACGCGGCCGTCGCCGCGTCCCTCGCGGAGACCGTGGACGCCGGCCGGACCATCGAGGCGCACCGGCTCGGCCGGGGGCGCGTCGCCCTCTCCGACCGCCGTGTGTCCGAGTGGACCCAGTGGGAGCGCTACACGTTGTGGCTGCGCTCGGTCCTCTTTCCCGTGATCAACATGACGCACGTGCTCCTGTTGAGCGCCGTGCTGATCATCGGCGGGTTCTGCGTGCTCCACGGCTGGATCTCGGTCGGCGAGCTCACCACGGGGGCGCTGCTGGCGCAGATGCTGATCGAGCCTGTTGGGCTCATTCTGCGCTGGTACGACGAGCTCCAGGTCGCCCAGGTGTCCCTGGCCCGCCTGGTGGGCGTGCGGGAGATCGAACCGGATGCCGCCGACGAGCGGGTGCGCCCCGAGGGCCGCGAGGTCCGCGCCGACGGGGTGCGCTTCGGCTACGCGCCGGGCCACGACGTGCTGCACGGGGTCTCCCTCGACGTGCAGCCGGGAAGCCGGGTCGCGCTGGTCGGCCCGTCCGGCGCGGGCAAGTCGACGCTGGGCCGGCTGCTGGCCGGGATCTACGCACCGCGCACCGGCGAGGTGACGCTGGGCGGGGCGGAGCTGTCCCGGATGCCGACGGAGCACGTGCGCCGGCATGTGGCGCTGGTGAACCAGGAGCACCACGTGTTCGTGGGCTCCCTGCGCGACAACCTGCTGCTCGCCCGGACCGGCGCCGAGGACGGCGAACTCTGGTCGGCCCTCGAGGCGGTCGACGCCGACGGCTGGGCCCGGGCGCTGGAGAAGGGCCTGGACACGGAGGTCGGCTCGGGCGGACTCGCGCTCACCCCGGCCCAGGCCCAGCAGATCGCCCTGGCCCGGCTGGTGCTCGCCGACCCGCACACGCTGGTCCTGGACGAGGCGACCTCGCTGCTCGACCCGCGCGCGGCCCGTCATTTGGAGCGCTCGCTGGCGAAGGTGCTCGAGGGCCGCACGGTCGTGGCGATCGCCCACCGGCTGCACACCGCGCACGACGCGGACGTGATCGTGGTGGCCGAGGACGGTCGGGTGAGCGAGCTGGGCAGCCACGACGAACTGGTCGCGGCGGACGGCGCGTACGCGGCGCTGTGGCGCTCCTGGCACCAGTGAGGGGGATGAGCGAATCCGCCTCATCTGCTCCGTCACGCCTGCCCCATTGATAGTTACTGCTCGGTTTTCCTAAGGTATCGACCAACTGGTGTGTGCGGCGGACCAGTTGATCCTCGCACGGCTCCACCCATCGAGCGCCGCGACCGAGAGGGGCAGTAGAGGGTGATGAGGCGTACGCGCGGAGCGGTCCTGGCGCTGTCTCTTATTGCGGGCAGCGGGCGAGCGTGGAGGTGTTCCACCGGGACGGCGTACCGCTGGTCGACTGGCGGGAGAACCTGGAGTTCGACGGGCGCGGCACACTCTGGGTCACCAACGTGACCCAGCACCGGGTCGAGGGATACGCCCCCGACGGGGCCCTGAAGGCTAGCTTCCGAGTGAGCGGGCCCGGCGGAATCCGGCGGGGTCCGGACGGGATGATGTACGTCAACTACGGCGTGAACCCGCTGACGCCGCACGGCGGCATCCTGCGCTTCGACCCGACGGCCGCCGCGCCGAAGCCGGAGAAGGTCGTGGACGGCCTGTCCGGCATCAACGGCCTGGCCATCGACACCGACGGCAATTTCTACGTCAGCCGCGAGCTCGCCACCGGCATCCTGAAGATCCGGCCGGACGGCACGAAGGACGAGGCGTGGACGCGGGCCGCGAACGTCTTCGGCAGCAACGGCCTGGAGATCGTCGGCGACCAGCTGTACACGAGCGTCATCACCAACACCGCGTCCCCGATCGTCCGCATCCCCCTGAACGACCCGGCCCACCACACCACGGTCACCAACCTCAGCCCGAACCCCCTGGGCATCAAGCTCCTCGACGACCTCACCTACGTCGACGGCCACCTCGTCGTCGCCTCCTTCCGGGACGGCGAACTGATCCAGGTGGACCCGGCCACCGGCCGCTCGTGCGTCCTGGCGTCCGGCCTGCGCATGCCCACCAGCGTCCGCGTCGCCCGCGGCTTCGGCGCGCACGACGCGCAGCGTGCCCTCTTCGTGAGCGAGGCCTCCGGTCGCGTGGTGAAGGTGACGGTCGGCAGGTAACGCGGAGAGTCACCGCTGGGGGCCCAGATCGTCGGGGCCGGGGCCGGCCCCGGTGTCACAGGAGCTCCAGGGCCCCCAGCCCACCGACGCCGCCGAGCACCAGGAAGGCCGGCATGAGCACCTTGGTCTCCACGCGGCTGCCGGCGCGGAAGCGCATCCCCTTCGGCGGGCCCAGCGGGTACCAGCGCTTGCGGCCGATGGGCAGGGGCCACAGGATCGGGCAGCCGGAGACCGTGAGCGCGTCCCCGATGTCGTGGACCAGCGCGCCGAGGACGATGGGCAGGCCCAGCCACAGGTATTCCTGGCCGTCGCCGGTGAAGAGCCAGTCGGAGCCGCCGCCCGGCCGGTCCAGGACGCCGGCGAGGATCCAGGCGCTGGTCGCCCCGAGCAGCCAGACCAGGACGTCGCTGGAGGTGCGGGCCATCCGCCACAGCAGCCCCTCCACGGCGAGGACGAGGTGGACGAAGAGGATGCCGAGCACGGCCCAGCGGTCGCCGGTCGTCGCCAGCGCGGAGGTGCCGGCCCCGATCAGCACCGCCCAGACCGCGGTGTGGGTCAGGGTGCGGTGCCCACCGCTGCGGCGCGGGTCGGCCTTGGTGCGGGTGGCCTTGTAGACGGCGTACGACAGCTTGTCGATGATCTCGCACAGGATCCGGGATATCGGGCCGAAGGCCCGCGATATCGTCGCGGACTTGTGGTCCAGGTCCGGGGCGAGGGCGGCACCGGCGCAGATCAGTGCCCCGACGACGAGCACGGGCCAGGGCATCGGGTGCCCGAACCCGGCGGCCGCCGCGCCCACCCCCAGCCAGGCCGCGGCGCCCGAGAGCGAGTGCGCAGGTCCCATCATGGTCGTTCCACCCCTTCGCCGGCCCGCGCCGGGCACGTCTGACGCCCTGTCGGCGACTCAGGGTAACGCCCGGATGATCATCGTTCGACCGGCCGGTTCCCTGATCCGGCCGGGGGCCAGGCAGTATGGGGGTGTGACCCTTATCGATCAGATGCCGAGCCATGCCGACCCCGACGCCCTCTTCGAAGCGTTCTCGACCTGGGCCGAGGACCGCGGCATCTCGCTGTACCCCGCCCAGGAGGAGGCGCTGATCGAAGTGGTCTCGGGGGCGAATGTGATCCTGTCCACACCGACGGGCTCGGGCAAGAGCCTCGTCGCGGCCGGGGCGCACTTCACCGCGCTCGCCAACGACCAGGTGACCTTCTACACCGCGCCGATCAAGGCACTGGTCTCGGAGAAGTTCTTCGACCTGTGCAAGATCTTCGGCACCGAGAACGTCGGCATGCTCACCGGAGACGCCTCGGTCAACGCCGACGCCCCGGTCATCTGCTGCACGGCCGAGGTCCTCGCCGCCATCGCGCTGCGCGACGGCAAGGACGCCGACATCGGCCAGGTCGTGATGGACGAGTTCCACTTCTACGCCGAGCCGGACCGCGGCTGGGCCTGGCAGATCCCGCTGCTGGAGCTGCCGCAGGCGCAGTTCATCCTGATGTCGGCGACGCTCGGCGACGTCTCCCGCTTCGAGGAGGACCTGACCCGGCGCACGGGCCGACCGACCGCGGTGGTGCGCTCGGCGACCCGTCCCGTCCCGCTGTCCTACGAGTACCGTGCGACACCGCTGACGGAGACGCTGACCGAGCTGCTGCAGACGCGCCAGGCGCCGGTGTACATCGTCCACTTCACGCAGGCGGCGGCCGTGGAGCGGGCGCAGGCGCTGATGAGCATCAACATGTGCTCGCGCGAGGAGAAGGACGAGATCGCCAAGCTGATCGGCAATTTCCGCTTCACCACCAAGTTCGGCCGGAACCTCTCCCGCTTCGTGCGCCACGGCATCGGGGTGCACCACGCCGGCATGCTGCCCAAGTACCGGCGGCTGGTGGAGCGGCTCGCGCAGGCGGGTCTGCTGAAGGTCATCTGCGGCACGGACACCCTCGGCGTGGGCGTGAACGTGCCCATCCGCACCGTGCTGTTCACCGCGCTGACCAAGTACGACGGCCAGCGGGTCCGGACGCTGCGGGCCCGGGAGTTCCACCAGATCGCCGGGCGGGCCGGGCGGGCCGGCTTCGACACGGCCGGCTTCGTCGTCGCCCAGGCGCCCGACCACGTGGTCGAGAACGAGAAGGCGCTGGCGAAGGCCGGCGACGACCCGAAGAAGCGCCGCAAGGTGGTCCGCAAGAAGGCTCCCGAGGGCTTCGTCAACTGGACGGAGAACACCTTCGAGAAGCTCATCGCCTCCGAGCCGGAGCAGCTCACCTCCCGCTTCCGCGTCACGCACACGATGCTGCTGGCGGTCATCGCCCGCCCGGGCAACGCCTTCGAGGCGATGCGCAGGCTGCTCGAGGACAACCACGAGCCGCGCAGGAACCAGCTGCGGCACATCCGCCGGGCCATCGCCATCTACCGCTCGCTGCTGGACGGCGGTGTGGTCGAGCAGCTCGACCAGCCCGACGCCGAGGGCCGGATCGTGCGCCTGACGGTGGACCTGCAGTCGGACTTCACGCTCACCCAGCCGCTGTCGACGTTCGCCCTGGCCTCCTTCGAGCTCCTCGACCCCGAGTCGCCCTCCTACGCGCTGGACATGGTCTCGGTGGTGGAGTCCACGCTGGACGACCCGCGCCAGATCCTGGCCGCGCAGCAGAACAAGGCGCGCGGCGAGGCCGTCGCGACGATGAAGGCGGACGGCGTCGAGTACGAGGAGCGCATGGAGCGCCTCATGGACGTCAGCTACCCCAAGCCGCTGGAGGAGCTGCTGTCCCACGCCTACGACCTCTACCGCAAGAGCCACCCGTGGGTCGGCGACCACCCCCTGTCGCCGAAGTCGGTCATCCGCGACATGTACGAGCGGGCGATGACCTTCACGGAGTTCACCTCCTACTACGACCTCGCGCGGACCGAGGGCATCGTGCTGCGCTACCTGGCCAGCGCCTACAAGGCGCTGGACCACACCGTGCCGGACGACCTCAAGTCCGACGACCTGGAGGACCTGATCGCCTGGCTCGGCGAGATGGTGCGGCAGGTCGACTCGAGCCTGCTGGACGAGTGGGAGCAGCTCGCCAACCCCGCGGAGGAGTCGGCGGAGGAGGCGCAGGACCGCGCCGACCAGGTCAAGCCCGTCACGGCCAACGCCCGGGCCTTCCGGGTGCTGGTGCGCAACGCCATGTTCCGCCGCGTCGAGCTGGCCGCCCTGGACAAGGTCGGCGAGCTGGGCGAGATGGACGCCGAGTCCGGCTGGGACGAGGACCGCTGGGCGACCGCCATGGACGCCTACTGGGACGAGTACGAGGAGCTGGGCACCGGCCCCGACGCCCGCGGCCCGAAGCTGCTGCGCATCGAGGAGCGGCCGGAGGACGGTCTGTGGCGGGTCCGGCAGACCTTCGCCGACCCGAACGGCGACCACGACTGGGGCATCTCCGCCGAGGTCGATCTCGTGGCTTCCGACGAGGAGGGGCGGGCCGTGGTCCGCGTCACGGACGTCGGCCAGCTGTAGCCCACGGGGCCCGGTCCGGCGGGGCGGGCGACGCCCGGCCGGACCGGCGCCTAGGCGCGCCCGCGCAGCCATGCCCACAGCCCTCGCTCTGTCTCTTATACAC
>KL569404.1:16154-16527 GCA_000715685.1 Streptomyces lilacinus | reverse complement strand
CCGCCCCTGTCGGCTCCGCCGACGCCGCTCGCTCCGGCTGCCCGGGCCGCTCGGACGGCTCCGCCCCCTCGGCCCGCGCCGTCGCCCCGGCCTGTCCAGCCTGCCCGGCCCACCCTGCCGGGCCCGAGAGCGGGACGGGCGCGGGTCGGTCGGCACGGGCCTCCGCCAATGCCGCCGCGAGGCGGAGTCGGTACCACCGCGTCTCCTCCGGGTCCTCCGCCGTCACCAGGTCCTCGGTCACGTCCCGGGCCGCCGGCGCCGCCGAGCGCACCTCGGCGAGGGCCGGGCGCAGCGCGGTCAGATACGCCCTCTCCTCGGGGTCCGGGACGGCGAGGGCGAGCTCGGCGGGGTCCAGCGGCTGTCTCTTATACAC
>KL569404.1:12474-15854 GCA_000715685.1 Streptomyces lilacinus | reverse complement strand
CGCGCCAGCCGCGGGCCCGGCGGTCGGGATGGTCCTCGAGTGCCGCGCGCAGCAGCGCCGGCGTACGGCCCGTCAGCAACTCCGGGTTCCCGTCGGCGAATTCCGCCAGCTCCGCGGCCAGATAGTGCCAGACCACGATGCGGTACCGGTTGACGTAGAACCTCACGGGTGCGAAGCACCCGCCCCTGTCTCTTATACATGTGTATAAGAGACAGACTCGGCGCCCTCCGCCGTGCCGACCGCCCACAGCCGGCCGCGCAGTGCCTGCGGGAAGCCCTCGGCGGCTCTGTGCCGCTCGATCTCCTCCCGCGTCACTCGGCGTCGCCCGCCGGGGGCGGACACCACAGTCCGCACCTCCCCCAGCTGCACGGCCAGCTCGAACTCGCGCGGCTTGAGCTCCAACTCACGTGCCGCCCGCGCGAGCGGGACCCCCGCCCCCGTCGCGCTCTGCCCCTGAGCTTGCCGCCGCGCCTGATCCTGCCGCACCACCATGACGCCCTCCCCGACGTCGCCCGATTACCGACAGTGACGACGATAGCGAGGTGTCGCGGCTCCCGCGCGGCCCTGTGGATAACTCTCCGTGAAGCGGTGTCCGCGCAGGTCAGGGCTGTCGTGGAGCGGCGCCGCCCGGGCGCTCGCCGACGCGGTTGACCAGCAGGGTCATTTCATAGGCGACCTGCCCGATGTCGGCGTCCGCGCCGCCGAGGACGCACAGGCAGCTCTCCTCGTCGGCGGCCGTCACGAACAGCACCCCCTGGTCGAATTCGACCATCGTCTGGCGCACCCGGCCCGCGCGGAAGTGCCGGCCGGTGCCCCTGGCGAGGCTGTGCAGGCCGGACGCGACGGCCGCCAGGCGCTCGGCGTCCTCTCTCGGCAGCCCTTCGCTCGCCCCCGTCACCAGCCCGTCGTTGGACAGCACCAACGCGTGGCGTATTCCTCCCACGCGCTGGGCCAACTCGTCCAGTATCCCTTCGAGTTCCTTGCCGAACGTCATGCGTTTCCTCCCCGTACCGCGAAATCCCCGTGACTGCCGTGCAAGCCTTGCCCACCTCCGCGCTCCCGGCAACCCGCCCGCCCCGCCCGCGCGGGTCTTCACCCGGCGGCCACCCGGGCTTTCGCCGGAGGTTCAACCCCGCGGCCGCCGGGCACACTTGAACGACCGCAGGAATAGCCGCTCACGGGGGCAGGTGATCCGCGTGTTCGACAAACTCCGCAAGCGCATCGAAGAGGTGCGGCAGCCTCCGGCGCCGCGCCCGCCCGAGGGTCGACGGCACAACCTCTTCGAGGCCGCCGCGGCGTACGTGGCCGCGTGCGCCGAGAACGACTACGACAAGAGCGTGGAAGCCGCCCGGTGGGTCTCGCCGGAGGCCCTCAGCTTCGGTGTGAACGAGCTCGCCTGCCGGGCCGTCATCGCCCTCGCGCGCGAGCGCGACGAGTCGCCGCAGACAGTGGCCCGCACCCTCCTCGGCCTGCCCGCGAGGTGAGGGGCGGGCCGCCCGTCGCGTTTCCCTCGGCCGCCGTTCGCGAAGCCGTCACTTTGAAGTCGTGTACATGCCATCAAGCTCGCTCTACGCTGCCACCGCACCCCGCGCACACGCCACCGACTTCACCCTGCCCCGGAGGAGCTCGTGCCCGCCGCAGCCAGCCCCCACAGCCCCCGCCGTTCCGGCCGTCTCCGCCGCCGGCACTCCGTCGCCCTCGCCACGGCCTTCGGCCTCGCCGCGACGTCCGTCGGCCTCTGGGCCTCGGACTCCGCCGCCGCCCCGGCCGTCCCCACCCCCGACCACGTCGTGGTCGTCGTCTTCGAGAACCACGCCTACGACCAGGTCATGGGCGCCTCCGCGGCGCCGTACATCAACTCCCTCGCCAAGGGCGGCGCGAACCTGACCGCGTCGTACGCCGAGACCCACCCGAGCCAGCCCAACTACTACGCGCTGTTCTCCGGCGACACCCAGGGCGTCACCGACGACAGCTGCGTCGACCCCGGCTTCAGCGACGAGCCCAACCTCGCCTCCGAGCTCATTGCCGGCGGCAAGACCTGGGCCAGCTACAACGAGTCCCTGCCGGCCGAGGGCTCCACCACGTGCAAGAGCGGCACGTACCGCCAGAAGCACAACCCCTGGTTCGGCTTCTCGAACGTCCCCACGCGCACCGCGCACACCTTCTCCGCCTTCCCCCGCGACTACTCCACCCTGCCCACCGTCTCCTTCGTCGTCCCGAACATGTGCAGCGACATGCACGACTGTTCCGTCGGCACCGGCGACACGTGGCTGAAGAACAACCTCAAGGGCTACGCCGACTGGGCCAAGACCCACAACAGCCTGCTCCTGATCACCTTCGACGAGGACAACCGCCTCAGCGGCAACCGCATCCCCACCGTCCTGTACGGCCAGCCCGTCAAGCCGGGCGCCACCTCGGGCACCACGTACAACCACTACGACGTCCTGCGCACGCTCGAGACCATGCACGGGCTCCCGCACGCCGGAAACGCCGCGAACGCCAAGGACATCACCGGCATCTGGAACAGCTGACCGTGTACCTCGCGGACAGCCGCACCGAGCCCGGCACCGCCGGCCGTGACACGCCTCCCGGCCGGCGGACCGCCGCCGTCCCCGGCACGGTGCTCGTCCTCGGCACCGTCAGCCTGATCACCGACATCTCCTCGGAGATGGTCAGCGCCGTCCTGCCGCTCTACCTGGTCGCCGGGCTGGGGCTGTCCCCGCTCGGCTTCGGCCTCCTCGACGGCGTCTACAACGGCGTCAGCGCCCTCGTCCGCCTCGTCGGCGGACGGCTCGCCGACCGCGGGGACGGCGGTCACAAGACCGTGGCCGCCGTCGGCTACGGCCTGTCGGCCGTGTGCAAGCCCCTGCTGCTCGTCGTGCACAGCGTGCCGCTGATCGGCGCCGTCCTCGCCGCCGACCGCACGGGCAAGGGCCTGCGCACCGCGCCGCGCGACGCCATGATCTCGCTCGCCTGCGCGCCGCCCGACCGGGGACGGGCCTTCGGCGTGCACCGCGCGATGGACACCGCCGGGGCGCTGCTCGGCCCCCTCCTCGCCTTCGTCATCCTGCGGGCCGCGGCCGAGGGGTACGACGCCGTCTTCACGGCCAGCGGATGCGTGGCGGCGCTGGGCGTCCTCGTCCTGCTGCTGTTCGTTCCCGCACACGGCGGCAAACCCACGGGCCCCCGGCGCACGGGAGCGCGGGCACCCCTGCGGGAGGTGCTGCGCGGCCCCGGCGTGCGCAGGCTCACCGGCTGCGCCGTGCTCCTCGGCCTGACCACCGTCAGCGATTCGTTCCTCTACCTCACCTGCAGCGCCGGCTGGGGGTGTCCGAGGCGTGGTTCCCGCTGCTGCCGCTGGGCCTGTCTCTTATACACAT
>KL569404.1:7929-12214 GCA_000715685.1 Streptomyces lilacinus | reverse complement strand
TATAAGAGACAGGTCGCCGACCGCTTCGGCCGGCGGCGGTTGTTCCTGTGCGGTCACCTCGCCCTGCTCGGCGCCTACGCGCTGCTCGTCGTACCGCTCGGCGACTCCCCCGCCCTGGCCGGCGCGGTGCTCGCCCTGCACGGCGGCTTCTACGCCGCGACCGACGGCGTGCTCGCCGCGGCAACCGCCGACACGGTGCCCGCAGCGGTTCGGGGCAGCGGCCTGGCAGTCGTCCAGACCGGACAGGCCGTCGCCCGCTTCGTCTGCTCCATCGCCTTCGGCGCGGCCTGGACCGCCTGGGGCGACCGTACGGCCCTGGGCACCGCCGCCGTCGGCCTGTGTGTGTCCACCGTCGCCGGAGCACTGCTGCTGCGCCCGACCCGCATCGCCGGCCCGACACCCACCGACGCCCCGACACCCACCGTCGGCGCGGGCGACACCACGACAGCGGCCGCCCCCGACTCCCCACCGGAGAACACCCCTTGAACCGCAGGAACCGGCTCCTGACCCTCCTCGCCGCCGTCGTGCTGCTGACGGGCGTCGCCGTCGGCGCCACCCTGCGCGCCGCGGACCGGGCCGACGAGCGGGACCGACCGCGGGCGGGCGGCCCGGCCGTGACCTCCGGCCGGGTCACCCTGGACGCGCCGGGTCGCAGCGTCTTCCGCAACATGGCCTGGGGGCCGCACCGCGACGAGATCGCCTCGGTGCCCGACACGGACCTCACCGGCCCACGCACCGCCTCCGGCGTCCGCTGCCTGCGCTTCCACTCCGCCGCCGGCACCGGCGTCTGCCTCCAGTCCGTGCGCGACGGCCTGCGCGACACCTACCGTGCCGTCGTCCTCGACGCGCGCCTGCGCGCACTGCGCCGCTACGACCTGGCGGGCATCCCCTCCCGCGCCCGGGTCTCCCCCGACGGCCGCGCCGCCGCCTGGACGGTCTTCGTCAGCGGGGACTCCTACGCGGGCACCGCCTTCTCCACCCGCACCTCGATCCTCGACACCCGCTCCGGAGCCCTGGACCGCGACCTCGAGACGTACCGATTCCTGCTCGACGACCGCCCGCACCGCGCCGCCGATCTCAACGTCTGGGGCGTCACCTTCGCCGACGCCACCCACTTCTACGCCACCGTCGCCACGGCCGGGAAGACGTATCTGGCGCGCGGCGACCGCACGGACCGCACACTGCGGGCCCTGCACGAGAACGTCGAGTGCCCCTCGCTCTCCCCCGACGGCACGCGTATCGCGTACAAGAAGCGCGTCCAGGGCGCGTCCCCCGACGCGCCCTGGCGGTTGTACGTTCTGGACCTGCGCACCCTGCGCGAAACCGCCACGGCCGAGCGGCGCAACATCGACGACCAGGCGGTGTGGCGGGACGGGCGCACCCTCGTGTACTCCCTGCCCGGCGCCTTCGGCTCCGATCTGTGGACCGTCCCGGCCGACGGATCAGGCGCCGCGCGGCGCCTGATGACGGCGGCGCTCGCACCCGCCTTCGGCTGATCACAGAGAGGCCCCGGAAACGGGCCCGTGGGTCAGCGCCCCAGCTGCTTGCGGGACACCCGGCGGAAGCGCTTGCGCTGCGAGGGGTCGAGCAGCAGGTACGCGCCGGCCGGCACCCCGACGAGCACCAGCAGCGCCGCCCAGAAGGGCAGCAGCCACAGCAGGATCACCCCTGCCACCACGCCACCGACGGCGACCTTGGCCCTGTTGGTCATCTCCGTGCCTCCTTCGCGACGACTGCCGCGGCGCCCACCGGCCCCTGTCCGCACAACGCCCGGCCGCGGGGAGCGGTTCCTCAGGCCTCCCGGAGCGGGGCACCGACGTCGTGCATGTGGCGCAACGCCTGGGCGTAGGAGTCGACGAGCCCGGTTTCAGCGTACGACAGTCCGACCGTCTCGCAGTGGGCGCGGACGAGGGGGCGGGCGAGTCGCAGGTGAGCCCTCGGCATGCTGGGGAAGAGATGGTGCTCGATCTGGTAGTTCAGCCCGCCCATGAACCAGTCCGTGACCGGTCCGCCCCGCACGTTGCGGGACGTGAGGACCTGGCGGCGCAGGTGGCCCCAGCGCTCGCCGTCCGGGTCGGGCATCTCCATGCCCTTGTGGTTCGGGGCGAAGACCATGCCGAGGTGGAGGCCGAAGAGGGCGTGGTGGAGCAGGGCGAAGACGACCGCCTTGCCGGGCGACATCGCGCACAGCAGCAGGGTCGCGTAGCCGGCCGCGTGCAGCGTCAGAAGGAGCGTCTCGAGGCGGCGTTGTCCGGGCTCGCGCCGTTTGAGGTCGCGCACGCCCGAAACCTTGAGATTGATGCCTTCGAGCAGCAGCAGCGGAAAGAACAGCGCGGCCTGGTGCCGGGTGAGCCACCCGGCGAAGCCCGCGCGCCGGGCCGCCTGCCGTCGGGTCCACACCAGCGCGCCCTCGCCGACGTCCGGGTCCTTGTCGACGTGGTTGGGATTGGCGTGGTGGCGGTTGTGCTTGTCGTTCCACCAGCCGTAGCTCATGCCCAGCAGCAGGTCGGCGTGGACGAGACCGAGGGCCCGGTTGGCGCGCCGGGTGCCGGCTATCTGGGAGTGCCCGCTGTCGTGCCCGGTGAAGGCCGTACGGGCGCAGAAGACCGCCAGCGGCACGGCGAGGAGCAGCGTCCACCAGGAGTCGCCGACGTGGACGATCCCGGCGGCCGTGGCCGCGAGGGCGAGCAGGTCGACGGCGACGGCGAGCGCGTACCGGCCCCGGCGCCGGTCGAGGAGCCCCGCCGCCCGCACCTGGCGGAGCAGCGGGGCGAAGTCGCTGCCCGCGGCGGGTTCGGCGAGGACGGCACTGGCCTGTGGCATGGGGGCTTCTCCGGTGGCTCGGGGGGTTCGGGTACGCGGTCCGACCCCACAAACCGTATGGAGCACGGGCGTGGCGCGACCATGGCGTCACCACCCCGGCCGACAGGGGGACAACCCCCGGATGCGGCTGGGGGTTTGACCACCCCCTCCGACAAACCTGTGACGGGGCTCACCTCCGCGCACTCTTCGTTCGCCGGACGCGTCCTGTACCCTCGGGCGCTCCGAGCCCTGCACTAGTCAAATTTGAGGAATGCGCAGCCCTGTGACGCCACCCTCTGCCGTGACACCGTCCGACGTCTCTCTCCTCGCCCGCTGTCAGGCGGTCTTCCTGCCCGGAGACCCCGCGCGCACCGGTCGCGTCGCCTTCTGGCTGCCCGACGGCGAGGCCCCCCTCGCCCACGGCGCCGTCGAGCGACTGACCGTCGCCGTCCCCGCCGGCGCGGACGTGACCACCACGACCGTACGAGCCACCCTTCTGCCGGTCCGCGAAGCCCTGCCCGTCCTGACCCGCGCCCGCGCGGCCCGTGCGGACGAGGCGGCCGCCTTCTGGGGCACCGTCGCCGTCCTCGCCCTGCAGCTCGCCGCGCGCGGCAAGCTGCTGCCCGGCCTGACCGACACCGACCACGACGCCTGGCGCGTCGGTCCCCTCACCGCCGACGACCTGGGGCGCGTGCGCGAGCTGGCCGCCGCCATGCCGCCCGCCGCCCACGCCGTCCCCCTGCCGGGGGCGGACAGGGACGGCACTTTGCCGCTGCCCGAGCCGGAACGGCTCGTACGGTCCTTCCTCGACGCCGTCGCCGACGGGCTGCCCCGCTCCCCCGCCGCCGCCCTCGCCACCGGGAGCCGCGCCTTCGCCGCACCGGAACCGCAGCGGCTGCCCGGGCGGCGGGCGTGGGCCGCGGAGGTCGCCGCCGGGCACGACACCGGTGTCCGCCTCTCGCTGCGCATCGAGGTGCTCGGACTCACCGGAGCCGACGAGCCGGTCGGCGAGGACGTCCGGCCGCGCTTCAGGGCCGTACCGCAGCTGCACAGCCTCACCGATCCGGCTCTCGTCGCCGACGCCGCCGACGTCTGGTCCGAGGCCGGCGCCGCCGGCCGGGCGCTCGGCCGGGGCGCCCGCATGAACGCCCTGCTCGCCCTGCGCCGCGCCGCGCACGCCTGGCCCGCGCTCTCCCCCCTGCTCTCGGCCGCCGTCCCCGACGCCGCGAGCTGGCCGACGACGAGGTCGGGGAGCTGCTCGGGGCGGCCTCCGTGGCACTGGACCGCGCCGGGGTGGAGGTCCACTGGCCCAGGGACCTCGTCCGCCGGCTCACGGCCCGCGCCGTCGTCGGACCGCCGGACGACGCCTTCGGCCCCGGCCCCGACCGCCGGTCGGGCATGCCCTCCCTGCTCTCCGCCGAGGCGCTGCTGGGCTTCAGTTGGCACTTCGCCGTGGGCGACCTGGAGCTGACCCGGGAGGAGC
>KL569404.1:6761-7616 GCA_000715685.1 Streptomyces lilacinus | reverse complement strand
GGCCGAGGCGAGCCGCCCCGCCGTGCGACTGCGCGACCAGTGGGTGCTCGTCGACCCCGCCGCCGTGCGCCGGGCCCGCGAGCGAAAGGACCGCAAGCTCACCCCGGTCGAGGCCCTGGGCGTGGCCCTGACCGGCCGCACCGACGCGGCGGACGGGGAGGAGGCCGTCGAGGTGAGCGCCACCGGCTGGCTGGCGGCGCTGCGCGACCGCATCGCCGACCCCGAGGCCGCCGCGGAGCCGCTCGCCCAGCCCGCCGCGCTCGCCGCGACCCTGCGCGACTACCAACTGCGCGGCCTCGACTGGCTGCACCGCATGACCTCGCTCGGCCTCGGCGGCTGCCTGGCCGACGACATGGGCCTGGGCAAGACCATCACGCTCCTCGCCCTCCACCTGCACCGCCAGACCTCGCCCGACGGCGCCGGACCGACCCTCGTCGTCTGCCCGGCCTCCCTCATGGGCAACTGGCAACGCGAGATCGAACGTTTCGCCCCCGGCACCCCGGTCCGTCGCTTCCACGGCTCGGCCCGCGACCTGGACGCCCTCGCGGACGGCGCGTTCGTACTCACCACCTACGGCACCATGCGGCGCGACGCGCGGCGCCTGGCGGGGACCGGCTGGGGCATGGTCGTCGCCGACGAGGCCCAGCACGTCAAGAACCCCCGCTCCGCGACCGCCAAGGCACTGCGCACCATCGGCGCCAAGGCGCGCGTCGCCCTCTCCGGCACTCCGGTCGAGAACAACCTGTCCGAACTGTGGGCCATCCTCGACTGGACGACCCCGGGCCTGCTGGGCCCCCTCGACCGCTTCCGCAGGCGGTACGCCCGCGCCGTCGAGAGCGGCGCCGACCCGGCCGC
>KL569404.1:4766-6483 GCA_000715685.1 Streptomyces lilacinus | reverse complement strand
GGCGGCGCTCGTCCGCCCGTTCCTCCTGCGCCGCCGCAAGTCCGACCCGGGCATCGCGCCCGAACTCCCGCCCAAGACCGAGACGGACCATCCCGTCGCCCTCACCGCGGAGCAGGCCGCGCTGTACGAGGCCGTGGTGCGCGAACTGTTGGCCGAGGTCGCCGAGGCGGACGGCCTCGAACGGCGCGGACTCATCGTCAAACTCCTCACCGGGCTCAAGCAGATCTGCAACCACCCGGCGCAGTACTTGAAGGAAGACGGCCGGAAGGGGGGCGGCGCACCGCGGATCGCCGGCCGTTCCGGCAAGGTCGAGCTCCTCGACGAGCTACTGGACACCATCCTCGCCGAAGGGGCCAGCGTGCTGGTCTTCACCCAGTACGTACAGATGGCCCGGCTCCTGGAGCGCCACCTGGCCGACCGCGGCGTGCCCTGCGCGTTCCTGCACGGCGGTACGCCCGTGGCGCGCCGCGAGGAGATGGTCCACCGCTTCCAGGAGGGCGAAGTACCGGTCTTCCTGCTGTCGTTGAAGGCGGCGGGCACCGGGCTGAACCTGACGCGTGCCGGGCACGTCGTGCACTTCGACCGTTGGTGGAATCCGGCCGTTGAAACACAGGCCACCGACCGGGCCTACCGCATCGGCCAGACCCAGCCCGTACAGGTGCACCGCCTCATCGCCGAGGGCACCGTCGAGGACCGGATCGCGGAGATGCTCACACGCAAGCAGGCGCTGGCGGACGCGGTGCTCGGCGCCGGGGAGGCCGCGCTGACCGAACTGACCGACGCCGAGCTGGCGGAACTCGTGGCACTGAGGGGGACGGGACGATGACGACGGACGAACACGAGCGCACCTTCGAGGCGCTGCCGCCCGTGCGCGGGCAGGGCTTCGCCCGGACGTGGTGGGGCCAGGCCTGGCTCAAGGCGCTGGAGGACACGGCGCTGGACGCCCAGCAGGTGAAGGCCGGCCGCCGGCACGCCCGCGCGGGCGCGGTCGGCGCCGTCTCGGTCCGACCGGGCCGGGTCACCGCGCTCGTACGCGACCGGGACGGCACGTCGTACCGCTCCGACGTGCTCGTACAGCGGCTCCCGGAAGCCGACTGGGACCGGCTGCTGGACCTGATGGCCGATCACCCCGGGTACATCGCCGCCCTCCTGGACCGGGACATGCCGCCGCACCTGGCGGAGGACGCCGCGGTCGCGGGGGTCGACCTGCTGCCGGGCATCGGCGACCTGGAGCCGGAGTGCGCCTGCGAGGCCTGGGACCACTGCCCGCACACCACGGCGCTGTGCCACCAGGTGGCGCGGCTGCTCGACGAGGACCCGTTCGTCCTGCTGCTGATGCGGGGGCGAGGGGAGCGCGAGCTGCTGGACGCGTTGCAGGACCGCAGCGCCTCCCGTGCCGCTCGTGCCGCTCGCACCTCCGACAGCACGGCGTGCGCTCCGGAACCGACGGCCGGCGTACCGGCGCGCGAGGTGTTCGCCGGGCGCGACCTCGTGGCGCCGCTCCCCGCCGACCCGCCGCCGGTCGACCGGCCGGGCCGCCCGCCCGTCCTGACCGGTACCGGCGCCGATCCCGGCTGCGACGCCGAGGCGCTGGAGTTCCTGGTCGCGGTCGCCGCAGCCCACGCGTGGCGGCTGCTGAACGAGGCCCTGACGCCGGGCCACGACCTGACACCGGTGCCGCCGGAGCCGACCCTCGCCCAGGACGCCGCGCGGCTCG
>KL569404.1:1555-4509 GCA_000715685.1 Streptomyces lilacinus | reverse complement strand
GGGCAGACCCGACGGCAGCGCCGAGGGGAAGCCGGAAGGCAGCCCGCTCGGCCACTGCGACGGCAAACCGGACGGCAGACCGCTCGGAAGACCACTCGGCAGCCCCCCGGACGGGCTCGGGGACGACGACGAACCCACCGGTGTGTGGGACGCGTCGCCCCGGCCCGGGCCGGCGGCGTTCCTCTCCTTCATCACCAGCACCGCGCCCAGCGCGAGGACGGCCACCGCCACCAGCGCGGCCACGGCCATGAGGACCCGCCGTCCTCCCCCGCCCCGCGGCGGGCCCGGGGGCCAGGCCGGGCCGAAGCCGCCGGGCGGCGGGGCCGGCGGTCCCATGGGGCCGTACGGCGGGCTGGGCGGCGGTCCTGGTGGAGTGGCCATGGGGCCAGCGTCCCGAGTCCGGGGCGGCCCGTCCCGCGTGTGACCGTACCGCTACACGCTTCATGACGGACCCGTACATTCCACCGACCCGGGCCCCGCGTGGCGTTACCGGAATAAATATCCGCTAACAGTACGATTTAACGGATGACTGCCGAGATCACCCAGCTACGGGTCACCGATGCGAAGGCGCGCGCGGCACGCCTCCTGCTGGCCTTCCGGCACGGCAATCAGGCGGCCTTCGACGAGGCCCTGCCCACGACGATGGCGGCCGAGGAGGCCCGGGACCTCGTCTCCGCGCTCGCCTGGATCGCCAACGAGGCCGTCCGCAAGGCGTACCGGCCCGACGTCGCCGACCGGGTGCTGCGGCACCTCGTCCGGCGCACACCGGCGGAACCGGGCTGGGTCGAGACGGACGAGGAGGCCGCACCGGATGTCGCTCTGCTGCTCGAATCCGTGTGGCGCAAGGACACGGAGACGGTGCGGGAGCTGGTGCGGGCCACGCCCGACACCACGTTCGTCCTCGGCAAGCTGGTGCAGGCGGTCGCGCTGCTGCTGCCGGCGGTGCCCGCGCAGGCGGTGCGCCGTGTGCTCAGCCAGCTGCGCGCAAAAACGCCTCCAGACCCGCCAGATCGTCCGTGTTGAGGTAGTCGACGCCCGCGGCGAGCAGTTCGCGCCACAGGGCGTCGCGCGCCGCGCCGGGCCGGTCGGGAGTGCCCCAGAAACGCACCTTCCGGTGTTCGGCGTGCGCCGCGGTGACGATCCGCCGCAGTGCCGCCCGCTCCCGCGCGGGCATCGGGCCCACACCCTGCCAGGTGAAGTTCTGGCTCCAGTTGTCGCTGACGAGCGGCGCGAAGGAGGCGGGTGCCCCACCGAGGTCGGACAGGCGGCCGTCGTAGAAGGCGTGGCGCACCCGCTCCGCCGCCATGGGGCCCCGCGCGCCGCGGTCGCCCGAGACGACGGCGGTGACCGCGCCGCGCCGGACCTGCCCGTCGACGTACGCACTGAGGATCGCGCGGTACGGGCGCAGATGGCGGGCGAGGGCACGATAGGTGCTCTCGCCCGCGGACTTGATGTCGACGAGCAGCTGCAGCGACAGGTCGTATCCGTCGTAGACGCGCCCGTGCTGGGCTCTGACGCGGCGCAGCAGCGGATCGAGGTAGAGGGCCTCGAGGGTCCGGGCGGGGTCGAGCCCGGAGGCGTCGTGCCCGACGAGGAGCTTGTCGCCGACGAGCCAGATGTCCGCCTCGACGCTGGTGAAACCGTGCGAGAGGGCGTCGTCGAGGGGGTGCGGGTGCGCGTAGTCGTTGTGCGCGTGGGCATGGCGCAACGGCGGCCCGCCGACCGGTGCGGCGCCCGCCCGGCCCCGCGAGGCGGCGCGGGCGGGGGCGGCGAGGGAGCCGGCGAGGGCGGCTGCCAGGCCGGCGACGACGGCTCGGCGCGTACGGGACATGGGGGTGCCTCCCGGCGGCTCGGTGAGCGAATAGGGGCGGGCTGCGCACGCTGTCGTCTGTGAGTATCGGGGCCCGGCGGGCCATTTGACAGGGGCGGGCCAAGAGTTGCCGGGGCCGACGCCGGTGCTTTCCCTGCCGGTCTTCCGGGCATGGATAAGCCCCATGCGCCAAGAGAGAGTTGACGGGACCTCTGGGGTGACGGTGGGAAGACGCGGACACCGCGTGCGCGCGGTACTGACGGTGCTGGTGACATCGCTCTCGCTGTTCGGCGGGGGCACGGCCCGGGCCGGGGCGGAGGAGGTCACTCCGCTGGTGCTGGCCCCGGCCTCCTCGGTCGGGCCGGGGGTGACGTACCGGGGGTTCTCGGTGCGGGGTTCGCACGGGGCGACGTACGGGCATCTGCTCACCGTCGACCTGCGCGAGCGGCGGGTCTCGGTCGACCTGCTGCACCCGGGCTCCGTCGCGGCGCGGGACCGGCTGTCGCACATGGCCGACGGGCGCGGCGCGGTGGGCGGGGTGAACGGGGACTTCTTCAACATCGCGGAGGCCCAGCACCCCGGCGTTGACGCCACCGGCGCCCCCGTGGGCCCGGCCGTCGCGGGCGGGCGGGCGCTGAAGGCGGCGGTCCCGGACGGGCAGCGCTTCGGGCCGGCGATGCCGTCGGGGGTGAGCACGGAGGACGTCTTCGGCGTGGGCACGAACGGGGTGGGGCGCCTGGACCACCTGGAGCTGGAGGGGTCCGTGCGGACGGCGGACGACGAACTTCCGCTGAGCGGCTTCAACCAGTACGCGATCCCGGTCGACGGCATCGGGGCGTTCACGCCCGCGTGGGGAGGCGCCTCACGGCTGCGGTCCACCTGCGGCACGGACACCGACCGGGGCGCGCCGTGCAGCGACGAGGCCTACGAAGTGACCGTGCGCCGCGGGCGGGTGGCGAAGCTGTCCGACAGGCCGGGGCGGGGCGAGATCGCCCGGGACTCGGTGGTGCTGGTGGGGCGCGAGGAGGGGGCGCGGGAGCTGCGCAAGCTGGAGGTCGGCGACCGGGTGGCCGTCGAGCAGCGGCTGAGCCAACGGCGGGCGGGGGCGCTCCGCTTCGCGATCGGCGGCTTCCCCGTCCTGCGC
>KL569404.1:0-1310 GCA_000715685.1 Streptomyces lilacinus | reverse complement strand
CCGCGCGACCCCGGCCGTGCGGACGGCCGCGGGGCTGGCCGACCGCGGGCACCGGCTGTACCTCCTGGCCCTGGACGGCGGCGCCCCGCATCTCCCGGGGCTGACCGTGGAGGAGCTGGCCCGCACCCTGCGCCGGCTGGGGGCGGTGGACGCCTTCAACCTGGACGGCGGCGGGTCGTCGACGCTGGTCACCCGGGGCCCGCACGACCGGCACGCGACGGTGCGCAACCACCCCTCGGGCGGTGCGGAACGACCGGTGCCGAATGGCATCGGCATTTTCGTCCGACGATGACATCAATCCGACGGTGACATCACCGTTCAACCCCATCCTTTTGAGTGATCGCACCGGCGTAATCGCGCTGATAGCTTCGCTGGTGGGCCGACGGGGGGAATTCCTTCGCGCTGCTTCCGTAACAGCCAGTTTCGCGTTGGCCAGTTCCTGATGGAGCGGGCCTCATGGGATGGGTGGGCATTCACTTATGACGACGTCAGTGGAGACCGGAGCCGGGACGGACAATCCTCCGGGTCGGCTGAGCCTGGGCACCGAGGCCGCCCGGAATCTGGCGACCACGACCAAGTCCGTGCCGCAGATGCAGGGCATCACCTCGCGGTGGCTCCTGCGCCTGCTGCCGTGGGTCCAGGTCTCCGGCGGCACGTACCGGGTGAACCGGCGTCTGACACACACCCTGGGCGACGGCCGGGTGGAGTTCGTCAGCACCGGGGCGGAGGTGCGGGTCATCCCCGCGGAGCTCGGCGAGCTGCCGCTGCTGCGGGACTTCTCCGACCCCGAGGTCCTCGAGACGCTGGCCGGCCGGTTCACCCAGCGCGAGGTGGGGCCCGGCGAGCTGCTGGTCGAGGCCGGACGGCCGGCCGACCAGGTCGTGCTGATCGCCCACGGCAAGGCCGAGAAGGTCCGCGAGGGCGAGTACGGCGACCCGGCCGTCCTCGGCGTCGTCGCGGACGGCGGCTACTTCGGCGACCAGGCACTGGCCGCCGAGCGCGAGGGCGACTGGGACTTCTCCGTCCGCGCGGTGACGGCCTGCACCGTCCTGACGCTGCCACGCCAGGAGTTCCAGCAAGTACTGGACACGTCGCAGGGGCTGCGCGCGCACGTCGAGGCGTACCGCAGGCGCTCCGCCCTCCCGCAGAACGAGCACGGCGAGTCGGCCATCGACGTCGCCTCCGGTCACGTCGGGGAGCCGGCGCTGCCCGGGGTCTTCGCGGACTACGAGCTCTCGCCCCGCGAGTACGGGCTGAGTGTGGCGCAGACCGTGCTGCGGGTCCACACCCGCGTCGCCGACCTCTACAAC
>KL569403.1:20404-24058 GCA_000715685.1 Streptomyces lilacinus | reverse complement strand
AGATGTGTATAAGAGACAGAGCGGTCACGGCTACGACGGCGGTCACGGCTACGACGGCGGCCACGGCGGTCAGGGCTACGACGGCGGCCACGGCGGTCAGCCCCCCGCTCAGCGCGGCCGGCACGCCAGGCGCTGACCAGACCCAGCGCGTGAGCAATGAGCAATGAGGGGCCCTCCGGGGCCCCTCATTCCGTTTCCAGGGGCCCCCGCTGCGCGGCCCTCGCCGCCGCCAGGCATCCTGGCGGTAACAGGAGGGCCGTAACGAGGAGCACGTGGTGGCTGATCGGCAGCGGGGCGGCGGCGTCTCGGACCCGGACCCGGACGGCGGCGAGGACCGCAAGCCGCAGTCCGACGAGGCGCACAGCGCCTTCACCCCACCGCTGGGCGTGCCCCTGCCGCCACCTCCCGAGGACGACCACCCCACGTCCGAGTTCGCGCTGCCGGAGGGCGTCGCTCCGGAGCCGGAGAGCGCGCCGGAACGTTCCGCCTTCGTCCCCCCGCCCGGCACGACCACCGCCTACCCCGCCTTCACCCCGCCGCACGGCATACCCAAGGTCAGCCTCGTCAAGGAGGCCCCCTGGCAGGACCGCATGCGCACGATGCTGCGCATGCCGGTCGGCGAGCGGCCGGTGCCGGAGCGGGCGGAGAAGCAGGAGGAGGCCGGGCCGCCCGTCCCCCGCGTCCTCGACCTGACGCTGCGCATCGGCGAGCTGCTGCTCGCGGGCGGCGAGGGGGCGGAGGACGTCGAGGCGGCCATGTTCGGCGTGGCGCACGCGTACGGGCTCGCGCGGTGCGAGCCGACCGTCACCTTCACCCTGCTGACCGTCAGCTACCAGCCGTCCCTCGTCGACGACCCGGTCACCGCCAACCGCACGGTGCGCCGGCGCGGCACGGACTACACACGGCTGTCCGCGGTCTTCCGGCTCGTCCACGACATCACCACGCAGGGGCTGACGCTCGAGGAGGCGTACGGCCGCCTCGCCGAGATACGCCGCAACCGCCACCCGTACCCCAGCTGGGCGCTCACGCTCGCGGCCGGGCTGCTCGCGGGCGCGGCGAGCCTGCTGGTGAGCGGCGGCATCGTGGTGTTCCTCGCGGCGGCGGCCGGGGCGATGCTGGGCGACCGGCTGGCGTGGCTGGCGGCGGGGCGCGGGCTGCCGGAGTTCTACCAGTTCGTGGCGGCGGCGATGCCGCCCGCGGCGATGGGGGTGGCGCTGAGCGCGGCGCACGAACACGTGCACGTACAGGCGTCCGCGGTGATCACGGGTGGGCTCTTCGCGCTGATCCCGGGGCGGGCGCTCGTGGCGGGCGTCCAGGACGGCCTGACGGGCTTCTACATCACGGCGGCGGCGCGCCTGCTCGAGGTCGTCTACCTCATCGTGGGCATCGTCAGCGGGGTGCTCATCGTGCTCTACGGAGGCGTGCACATCGGCGGCGGGACGCTCAGCCCGGAGGCGGCGCTGCAGCGGCAGGAGCGGCCCGTCATCCAGATCGTGGCGGCGATGCTGCTGGTCTTCGCCTTCGCGGTGCTGCTCCAGCAGGAACGTCACACCGTGTGGGTGGCCACCCTCAACGGCGGCGTCGCCTGGGTCGTCTACGGCGCGCTGGCCGACACCGCCGGGCTGGACCCGGTGCCGGCCACGGCCATCGCGGCGGGGCTCGTCGGCCTCTTCGGGCAGCTGTTCTCGCGCTACCGCTACACGTCCGCGCTGCCGTACGTCACGGCGGCGATCGGGCCGCTGCTGCCCGGTAGCGCGGTGTACTTCGCGCTGCTGAACTTCGCGAAGAACGAGCTCAACACCGGGATCTCGAGCCTCACGAAGGCGGCGGCACTGGCGCTCGCGATCGCGATCGGGGTGAACCTGGGGAGCGAGATGGCCCGGATGTTCCTCAAGGTGCCGGGCGAGGCGGCGACGCGCCGTGCGGCGAAGCGGACGCGCGGCTTCTGAAGCTCAGGCCCCAGAAGCCGCGCGCTCACGTCACTGGCCTCAGTGGTGCGAGCCGCCCGCGGCCTCGAGGCGCTTGTACGAGGCCTCGATCTCGGCCTCGGCCTCGGCGCGGCCGACCCAGTCGGCACCCTCGACGGACTTGCCGGGCTCGAGGTCCTTGTAGACCTCGAAGAAGTGCTGGATCTCGAGGCGGTCGAACTCCGACACGTGGTGGATGTCGCGGAGGTGCTCGACGCGCGGGTCGTTCGCCGGCACGCACAGCAGCTTGTCGTCGCCGCCGGCCTCGTCCGTCATGCGGAACATGCCGATGGCGCGGCACTTGATGAGGCAGCCGGGGAACGTCGGCTCGTCGAGGATGACCATCGCGTCCAGCGGGTCGCCGTCCTCGCCGAGGGTGTTCTCGACGAAGCCGTAGTCGGCCGGGTAGCTGGTCGAGGTGAAGAGTCGGCGGTCCAGACGGATGCGACCGGTCTCGTGGTCCACCTCGTACTTGTTCCGCGAACCCTTCGGGATCTCGATGGTGACGTCGAACTCCACGGGTGGCTCCTTCATGATCAACACATACGTCTGGTGATTAAGTGTCCCCCACGCAGGTGTGTGGTGGCGAAAGGGGCTGGTCCGTGGTGCCGGAGGCCGGACGCTGGCAGGTCGGACGGTGGCGCGACGCATGGCGCGAGGCCCCCGTCCCACGACGTCGGACCGTGCGGTTCGTCGCCGTGTCCACCGTCGCCGGCCTGGCGCTCGGGACCGGTGCGGCAGCCCTGGCGGGCCCCTGGGACGGAGGCCAGCGTACGGCCGAACGGGCGCGGGCCGCTGCCGGGCATCCGGGTGCGGGTGCGGTGCGCGGCCCGGGGGCGGCCGCGGGTGCGGTCACCGCGCCGGCGGTGCTCGGGGCGCTGCGCGCCGGGCCGGGGGCGGCGGCGGGGCTCGGCGCCGTGCTCGAACCGCTGCTGAAGGACCCCGCCCTCGGATCGTCCGGCGCCGCGGCGTCCGTGATCGACACCGCGACGGGGGAGCGGCTGTACGGGGCCGGGGAGCAGGCCGCGTACACCCCCGCCTCCACGATCAAGCTCGCGACGGCGGCGGCCGCGCTGGCCGCGCTCGGGCCGGAACACCGCATCGAGACGACGGTGGTGGACGCCGGGGACGGCGGAATCGTGCTGGTGGGCGGGGGTGACCCGACGCTCACGGCGCGTCCGCCGGTGGAGGGCGGCGACGCGTCCGGGCCCCGCTTCGCGAGCCTCGCCGAGCTCGCCGACGCGACGGCCGGCGCGCTGAAGGCGCGCGGCGCCGGCCGGATCCGGCTCGCCTACGACGCCTCGCGGTACGCGGGCATCCCGCTGCACGTGATCGGGCCGAACGAGAACCTCGCGCCCGTCAGCGCGCTCATGGTCGACGAGGGCCGCCTCGACGACTCCGACCGCGGCCCCGCGGAGCGCACGGCGGAGCCGGCGGCGGACGCGGCGCGGAAGTTCGCGGCGATGCTGCGGGAGCGGGGGGTCGAGGTCGAGGGCGAGGTGACGGAGGCCCGCGCCGGCTCGGCGGCGGCTCGGCGGGTGGCGGCGGTCTCCTCGGCGCCGCTGTCCGTGCTCGTCGAGCGGGCGCTCACCAACAGCGACAACGACATCGCCGAGGCCCTCGCCCGGCAGACCGCCCTGGCGTCCGGCCGGCCGGCGAGCTTCGAGGGCGCGGCGGAGGCGGTGGT
>KL569403.1:19785-20156 GCA_000715685.1 Streptomyces lilacinus | reverse complement strand
GGCCGGCGTGCGGATCGCCGACGGCAGCGGCCTGGACCGTTCGGATCGGGCGACGGCCGACTTCCTCGCCCGCCTCTTGGCGCGGGCGGCGGAGCCGGGCCGTCCGGCCCTGCGGCCGGTCCTCACGGGGCTGCCGGTGGCGGGCTTCACGGGCACGCTCCGGGAGCGGTATCCGCGGGAGGCTGTGGGGCGGGCGCAGGTGCGGGCGAAGACGGGGACGTTGACGGGGGTGAACACGCTGGCGGGGACGGTGGTGACGCCGTCGGGGCGGCTGCTGGCCTTTGCCTTTCTGGCCGATGGCACGACGGCGGCGGAGGCGGCGCAGCGGGCCCTGGACCGGGCCGCGTCGGCGTTGGCGGCCGGTTCGGCAC
>KL569403.1:17523-19508 GCA_000715685.1 Streptomyces lilacinus | reverse complement strand
TGCGTAGGCGGTGGCCGAGCGCCGTTGCGGAGGGCGTGGGGCCCCGGTCCCGCCCCTTCCCGAAACCGGGGGCAAGCCCCCGGGCCCCCGGGAACGGCGCGGGCCGGCGGTGCCGAACCGGCCGGATGTGGGTGCGGGCAGTGTCCCAGGGGCCACCCCGCACCGGGCCCAGCACGTACCGTGAAGGGCATGACGAGCGTCGGTGGCACGGAGATGGTCGACTGGAAGCTCGCGGTCGCGACCGCGACCCGACTCGTACGGCCCGGCCCGGAGGTGAGTCGGGACGAAGCTCGCGCGGTGGTCGCGGAGTTGCGGCGGCACGCGCGGTCGTCGGAGGAGCACGTGCGGGCGTTCACCCGCATGACGCCGCCGCCGGGGGAGGGCGCGGACACGCCCGTACTGGTGGTGGACCGCGCGGGCTGGATCAGGGCGAACGTGGCCGGCTTCAGGTCGGTCCTCGCGCCGCTGCTGGGGAAGATGCAGGACAAGCGCGGCAGCGCGCCGGGCGGGGCCGTGCTCGGGGCCGTCGGCGGGAAGGTGACCGGCGTCGAGTTGGGGATGCTGCTGTCGTTCCTGGCGTCGCGCGTGCTGGGGCAGTACGAGACGTTCGCGCCGATCACGCGCGACCTGCCCGGTTCCCCCACCGGCGGCGGCCGGCTGCTGCTGGTCGCGCCGAACATCGTGCACGTGGAGCGCGAGCTGGAGGTGGACCCGCACGACTTCCGGCTGTGGGTGTGCCTGCACGAGGAGACGCACCGTACGCAGTTCACGGCGGTGCCGTGGCTGCGGGACCACATCGAGGGCGAGATCCAGGCGTTCCTGAGCGAGACGGACGTGGATCCGGCCACGCTGCTGGAGCGGGTGCGGGAGGCGGCGCAGTCGCTGGCGGGGGGCCGGCCGCCGGAGGGGCGCAGCATCGTGGAGCTGGTGCAGACGCCGGCGCAGCGGGAGATCCTGGCCCGGCTGACGGCGGTGATGTCCTTGCTGGAGGGGCACGCGGACTATGTGATGGACGGGGTGGGCCCGCAGGTCGTGCCGTCCGTCGTGGAGATCAGGGAGAAGTTCCAGAAGCGGCGGGCCAGCGGTGCCGGCCGGCTGGACGCGGCGCTGCGCAAGCTGCTGGGCCTCGACGCCAAGCTGCGGCAGTACCGTGATGGGGAGCGGTTCGTACGGGCGGTGGTCGACGAGGTCGGCATGGAGGGGTTCAACCGGGTCTGGACGTCGCCGAACACCCTCCCGACCAAGGCCGAGATCGCCAAACCGGCGGACTGGGTCGCACGGGTGCACGGACGCGCGGAGGGGTGACCCCGTCACGCCCCGTGTCGGACCCCGTACCGGATGAACGCTCCCGTAATCACCCGTCCGAGGGACCGTAAGCCAAGGGTGGGCGTGCGATGCTCGGGTAAAGGCTCGTCTCTGTCACCATCGACGTACACAGCGTGACGGAACCACCTCGGTGACAGCTCGGAACCTCCGGCACCGGCGGCTCGGCACCGGTTCCGGCACCCCCCTCCGAATGGAACGATTGGACATACGGACATGGGTCCACACCCCGCGGTCGCGGCGATACGCCTGGCGGTCCGCCGCGTTCTCCACGACGTCCTCACCCTGACTCCGCCCCCCTCCTCCCCCGCCGCCGGCGAGCCGCCGCTCGTGCTCGTCGCGTGCTCCGGCGGTGCCGACTCCATGGCCCTCGCCTCCGCCCTCGCCTTCGAGGCCCCCCGCCTCGGGATCCGGGCCGGCGGGGTCACCGTCGACCACGGCCTCCAGCCGGGCTCCGACCTCCGTGCCGCCGAGGTCGTGAGCCGTCTCGCGGCCTTCGACCTCGATCCCGTCGAGGCCGTGCGGGTCGACGGCGGCAGGACGGGCGGCCCCGAGGCCGCCGCCCGCGACGCCCGCTACGCCGCGCTGGACGCCGTCGCCGAGCGCCACGGCGCCGCCGCGATCCTCCTCGGCCACACTCTGTCTCTTATACACATCTCTGA
>KL569403.1:12723-17218 GCA_000715685.1 Streptomyces lilacinus | reverse complement strand
ATCAGAGATGTGTATAAGAGACAGGCCCCTTCCTGGGCCTGGACCGGCAGACCGCCCGCAAGGCCTGCATGGTGCAGTCCCTGCCCGTCTGGGACGACCCGCACAACGCCGACCCCGCCTACACCCGCTCCCGGGTCCGGCACGAGGCGCTGCCCGTCCTCGAGAAGGCCCTCGGCAAGGGCGTCGTGGAGGCCCTCGCCCGGACCGCCCAGCTCTCCCGTGACGACGCCGACGCCCTCGACTCCTGGGCCGCCGCCGTGGAGCCGTCCATCCGGGACGACGCCGGCGACCTGGAGGTCGCCAAGCTCTTCGCCCTGCCCCCCGCCGTCCGCCGTCGGGTGCTGCGCCGCGCGGCCATCGCGGCGGGCTCACCTGCGGGTTCCCTCTTCGCCCGGCATCTGGAGGAGGTCGACCGGCTGATCACCGGATGGCGCGGTCAGGGCGCCATCAACCTCCCCGGGCGCGTCGCCGTTCGCCGACAGGGTGGCAGACTGGTCCTCCGGCAGGGCTGATGCGAGCGGGGCACTAGCGCCGCGCAGGCCGGACGAGTCGTACGAGCGAGAGTGGCGCGGGTGGACGAGAAGGACATGGGCACCGACCTGAAGTCGGTGCTCATCACCAAGGAAGAGATCGACGCGAAGCTGGCCGAGCTGGCCGCGAAGATCGACGCGGAGTACGCGGGCAAGGACCTGCTCATCGTCGGTGTCCTCAAGGGCGCCGTGATGGTGATGGCGGACCTGGCGCGGGCGCTGTCCAACCCGGTCACCATGGACTGGATGGCCGTGTCCTCCTACGGCGCGGGCACCCAGTCGTCCGGCGTCGTGCGGATCCTCAAGGACCTCGACACCGACATCAAGGGCAAGCACGTCCTGATCGTCGAGGACATCATCGACTCCGGCCTGACCCTGTCGTGGCTGCTGTCGAACCTGGGCTCGCGCGAGCCGGAGTCGCTCAATGTCGTGACGCTGCTCCGCAAGCCGGAGGCCGCGAAGGTGGCGATCGACGTGAAGTGGGTCGGCTTCGACATTCCGAACGAGTTCGTCGTCGGTTATGGTCTCGACTTCGCGGAGAAATACCGCAACCTGCCCTTCGTGGGCACGCTCGCGCCGCACGTCTACGGCGGCTGAGCGGTTTTCCGGTCCTCGGAGCGGGCACTCGACCGGCACTTCCGGCGCGCGGGGAACCCTTCCCGGTTTCCCGCCGTTGGAGCAGGAGAGGGCGGGTTTGTTGACCGTCCGCAGCGGCGTCGGGTGACAATGCTGGGGTACCGTCCGAAGGTCGGTCTTTTTCAAGCACTCTTTTCAAGCACTGCAAGATCGAGCAGCACACCGCACGCACAGCACCCCGCTCCGGGGTGACCGTGCCTCACTGTGGCAGGAGGGACGGGGCGCACGCGCCCCGTATGGATGGACGTGAAGCGCTACTTCCGTGGGCCGGTCATGTGGATCGTGCTGGCCGTCCTCGCCGTGGTCGTGTTGATGCAGGTCGTCGGCTCGTCCGGCGGCTACAAGTCGGTGGACACCAGCCAGGTCGTACACGCGATCGACAAGAACCAGGTCAAGTCGGCCGAGCTGACGACCGGCGACGAGAACAAGGTCAAGGTCGAGCTCAAAAACGGCGTAAAGATCAAGGGCTCCAGCAAGGTCCAGGCCAACTACATCGGCGACCAGGGCGTGGAGATCTCCAAGGATCTGCAGGCCAAGGCCGATGACGACGACTCGAGCACGCTGCCCGACGGCTACAACGTCTCGACCTCGAAGCAGAACCCCTTCGTCGGGGTCCTGCTCTCGCTGCTGCCCTTCGTCCTGATCGTCGTGGTCTTCCTGTTCCTGATGAATCAGATGCAGGGTGGCGGCTCCCGAGTGATGAACTTCGGGAAGTCCAAGGCCAAGCTGATCACCAAGGACACCCCGAAGACGACCTTCGCCGACGTGGCCGGGTCCGACGAGGCCGTCGAGGAGCTCCACGAGATCAAGGAGTTCCTGCAGGAGCCGGCGAAGTTCCAGGCCGTCGGCGCCAAGATCCCGAAGGGTGTGCTGCTCTACGGCCCGCCCGGTACGGGCAAGACGCTGCTCGCGCGCGCCGTCGCCGGCGAGGCGGGCGTGCCGTTCTACTCGATCTCCGGCTCCGACTTCGTCGAGATGTTCGTCGGTGTGGGTGCCTCCCGGGTCCGTGACCTCTTCGAGCAGGCCAAGGCCAACGCCCCCGCCATCGTCTTCGTCGACGAGATCGACGCCGTCGGCCGGCACCGCGGCGCGGGCCTCGGCGGCGGCCACGACGAGCGCGAGCAGACGCTGAACCAGCTGCTCGTCGAGATGGACGGCTTCGACGTGAAGGGCGGCGTCATCCTGATCGCCGCCACCAACCGGCCCGACATCCTGGACCCGGCGCTGCTGCGCCCGGGCCGCTTCGACCGGCAGATCGCCGTCGACCGCCCGGACATGCAGGGCCGCCTGGAGATCCTCAAGGTCCACCAGAAGGGCAAGCCGGTCGCCCCGGACGTCGACCTCGCGGCCGTCGCCCGCCGGACCCCCGGCTTCACCGGTGCCGATCTGTCGAACGTGCTGAACGAGGCCGCCCTGCTGACGGCCCGCAGCGACCGCAAGCTGATCGACAACCACATGCTGGACGAGGCGATCGACCGCGTCGTGGCCGGCCCGCAGAAGCGGACCCGGATCATGAGCGACAAGGAGAAGAAGATCACCGCGTACCACGAGGGCGGTCACGCCCTGGTCGCGGCGGCCTCCCCGAACTCCGACCCGGTCCACAAGATCACGATCCTGTCCCGCGGCCGCGCCCTCGGCTACACCATGGTCCTCCCCGACGAGGACAAGTACTCGACCACGCGCAACGAGATGCTCGACCAGCTCGCCTACATGCTGGGCGGCCGCGCGGCCGAGGAGCTCGTCTTCCACGACCCGACCACGGGCGCCGCGAACGACATCGAGAAGGCCACCGCCACGGCCCGCGCGATGGTCACCCAGTACGGCATGACCGAGCGCCTCGGCGCGATCAAGTTCGGCTCCGACAACTCCGAGCCCTTCCTGGGCCGCGAGATGTCGCACCAGCGCGACTACTCGGAAGAGGTCGCCGCGCTGGTCGACGAAGAGGTCAAGAAGCTGATCGAGACCGCGCACAACGAGGCCTGGGAGATCCTCGTCGAGAACCGCGACATCCTCGACAACCTGGTTCTGGCCCTCCTCGAGAAGGAGACGCTGAACAAGGAGGAGATCGCCGAGATCTTCAAGCACGTCGTGAAGCGTCCGGCCCGCCCCGCGTGGACCGGCTCCTCCCGCCGTACGCCCTCCAGCCGTCCGCCGGTGCTCTCCCCCAAGGAGCTCGCCCCCAGCAACGGGGCCGCCCCCGCCGTCGACTCGGTGGAGCTCTCCAAGGACAGCCCGGCCACGCCGGAGAGCTGACAGCAGCAGTCGCGCAGCCGGGCGGACGGAGTCATTCCGGGCCCGGAATGGATGCCGCGTCACCCAGGTTTTAGCCTGGTGACGCGGCATCGCGCGTTTTCGGCGCCGGCGCCGCTGCCCCTCCTGGGGCCGCACACGGCGCGACGTACGAGAGAACGAGGCAAGCCCATGACCGACCCGGTGACGCTGGACGCCGAGGGCTCCATCGGCGTATTCGACGAGAAGCGGGCCGAGAACGCCGTCCGCGAGCTGCTCATAGCGGTCGGCGAGGACCCGGACCGGGAGGGCCTGCGGGAGACCCCGGCCCGGGTGGCGCGGGCGTACAAGGAGATATTCGCCGGCCTCTGGCAGGAGCCGCAGGACGTCCTGACCACGACCTTCGACCTCGGCCACGACGAGATGGTGCTCGTGCGGGACATCGAGGTCTACAGCACCTGCGAGCACCACCTGGTGCCCTTCCACGGCGTGGCCCACGTCGGCTACATCCCCTCCACCACCGGCAAGATCACGGGCCTGTCGAAGCTGGCCCGCCTGGTGGACGTCTTCGCCCGCCGCCCGCAGGTGCAGGAGCGGCTCACGACGCAGATCGCCGACTCCCTGATGGAGATCCTCGAGCCGCGCGGTGTCGTCGTGGTCATCGAGTGCGAGCACATGTGCATGTCCATGCGGGGCATCCGCAAGCCCGGCGCCAAGACCCTCACCTCCGCGGTGCGCGGCCAGCTGCGCGACCCCGCGACGCGCGCCGAGGCGATGAGCCTGATCATGGCCCGCTGACGTCCGGCTGCTGCAGGGCGTACAAAACAGGGCATACAAAAAGGGCCCGCCGTGCGGCGGGCCCAGGGTGTGTGCCCCGAAGGGCGAGCGCTATGCGCTCAGGCGGCTGCCCATCCACTTCAGGGTCGGGTTCAGCTCACGACGCCACGTGTTGAAGTTGTGGCCGCCGCTGTCGAGGATGATCGACGAGACCCGGGTGGGCTTCTCCTTGGCCATGTCGATGAACTTCATCGTGTCCTTGTAGTTGTGCTCGCCCTTCTTGCTGCTGGTGACCAGCAGGGAGACGGGCGGCAGCGGCTTTT
>KL569403.1:463-12469 GCA_000715685.1 Streptomyces lilacinus | reverse complement strand
GGCTTGTTCTTCAGCCGCCACAGCAGGTCGTTCTCCTTCTCCAGCTGCTTGCTGCCGCCGAAGAGGGAACCGGTGGTCGGGTCCTGCGGGGCCTTGTAGTAGCCGGAGAGGGAGGCGGCGGCGCTGTACGAGTCGGGGTGGCGCATGGCGAACTTCAGGGCGCAGTAGCCGCCGGTGGAGTCGCCGATGATGCCCCAGTTCGCGGCCTTGGTGCCGACGCGGTAGTGCTCCGAGATGGCCTTGCGCAGGTCCTTGGTGAAGAAGGTCTCGGTCTGGGGGCCGTTGGGTATGTCTATGCACTCGGTGTCGCGCGGCGGGGCGACGGTCGGCCGCATCATCACGAGGATGGTGGGCTGCATCTTCTTCTCTTTGGCGAGCTTGTGCGCCCGCACCGGGTAGTCCAGACCCTTGACCAGCGCCTCGGCGGTGCCCGGGTAGCCGGTCAGCGCGACGGAGGCGGGAAAGGTCTTGTTGGCGTACTGCGGCTGAAAGTACTCCGGCGGCAGGTAGACGTAGGCCGGGCTGGTGATCTTGGACTCGGGGCCGACGATGTTGATCTTCTCGATCTTGCCGCCGACGCGCGGCACGTTGCCCCGCGGCACCTTGACGGCCTGGGCGCTGACGACCTGCACCCGCTTGGCGCCCGCGCTGTGGTCGACGACGACGCCCTCGTCCTTGACCTGACCGAAGAGGTCGGCCCAGGAACCGTAGAAGCCGAAGGACTGGTTGGCCCAGAGGCCGATCGCCGCGAACAGCGTCAGCTGCGTGGCCAGCATCATGCCCACGCGGGCGGCCACGGCCCCGACGCTCTTCTTCCCCAGTCGGGGCCAGAGCCAAATGGTCAATGCGAAGAGCACTACCGCAGCCACGATGGCAAGCAGCAGTACTGCCATGCTGGTGAGACCCATGAGGTGCTTTCTGCCGAGCGACCCGGCGCCGAGTCGCGGAATGGTTACTTCTTTCCGGGCTCGGCCCCCCGTGGAACCTCAACCCCGAAACCGTCGTCCTACAGGGCGCACATTGCACGGGCGCTGCCGCCAAACGGCGTAGGCCCACTCGACAGGACGACGGGAAGAGATGTCTGTCAGGGTAGATGGCAAAAAGTCCGATGAGGTTCCGCAGGGACCGAAGTGGCTCTCGGGACTTGCGCGTATCGCCAAAGGGCCGAAGCCCGAGCGTGTGCCTGCCGTCGTAGGCACGATCGGTGCGCTCATCGGCCTCATGGACATCGCTGCCGGAGTCATCCCCAGGTTCCGTTGGAGCAAGGTCCACGCCCTCGCCGAGGTGCTGCCCGGCACGGTCACCCAGCTGGCCGCGGCCGGCTCGATCATCGTCGGCCTCCTGCTGCTGATGCTCGCGCACGGCCTCAAGCGGGCGAAGAAGCGGGCCTGGTGGGCCGCCGTGATCGTGCTGCCCCTCGGCGCCGCCGCGCAGCTGATCTACCGCCACTCGTACATCGGCACGGCCCTGTCGCTGCTGCTCTTCGTCTACCTGCTGCGCCACCGGCAGGCCTTCCACGCCCTGCCCGACTCGCGCAGCCGCTGGAAGGCGCTGGCCAACCTGATCGTCATGGGCGGCCTGAGCTTCGCCCTCGGCTGGGTCATCGTCGGCTCGCACGCCAACCAGATGATCGGCGACCCGCCGGTGCTCGAGCAGATCGAGCACGTCATCTGGGGCCTCTTCGGCTTCGAAGGATCGATCCGCTACACCGGCGGCACCGACTACGTCGTCGGCTACTCCCTCGGCGCCCTCGGCCTGCTGACCGTCGGCACCACCGCCTACCTGGCCTTCCGCCCCGAGTACCCGGCCCCCCTGCTCACCGAGCAGGACGAGGACCGGCTGCGCGAACTGCTGGCCAAGCACGGCGCCCGCGACTCCCTCGGCCACTTCGCGCTGCGCCGCGACAAGAGCGTCGTCTTCTCGCCGTCCGGCAAGGCCGCCGTCTCGTACCGCGTCGTCTCCGGCGTGATGCTCGCCAGTGGTGACCCGATCGGTGACGTCGAGGCGTGGCCCGGCGCCATCGAGCAGTTCATGGAGCTGGCCAAGCGCCACTCCTGGACGCCCGCCGTCGCCGGCTGCAGCGAGACCGGCGGCGAGGTGTGGACCCGCGAGACCGGGCTCGACGCCCTCGAGATGGGCGACGAGGCCATCGTCGAGGTCGCCGACTTCTCCCTGACCGGCCGTTCCATGCGCAACGTCCGCCAGATGGTCAAGCGCATCGAGCGCAACGGCTACAGCACCAAGGTCCGCCGCGTCGGCGACCTGGGCCCCGAGGAGCTCGAGGCCGTCCAGAAGGCCGCCAACGCCTGGCGCGACACCGAGGACGAGCGCGGCTTCTCCATGGCGCTCGGCCGCATCGGCGACCCCAAGGACCTGGACGCCATCATCGCGACCGCCCACAAGGACCCGGAGGAGGGCGAGGACTGCCCGTTCGGCGACCTCCGCGCCATGCAGCACTACGTGCCGTGGGGCCCGGACGGCAGCTCGCTGGAGCTCATGCGCCGCGACCGCAGCGCGGACCCGGGCATGAACGAGCTCCTGATCGTCGCCTTCCTGCAGGCCGCGCCCGAGCTCAAGATCAAGCGTCTGTCGCTGAACTTCGCGTTCTTCCGCTCCGCCCTGGAGCGCGGCGGCAAGCTGGGCGCCGGCCCGGTCGTGCGCATCCAGCGATCGGTGCTGGTCTTCCTCTCGCGCTGGTTCCAGATCGAGTCGCTGTACAAGTTCAACGAGAAGTTCCGGCCGCGCTGGGAGCCGCGCTTCGTGGTCTTCCCCAACAACCGCGACCTGCCCCGCATCGGCTTCGCGATGATGCAGGCCGAGGGCTTCCTCGAGCTGCCGCGCCTGCTGCGCCGCCGCCCGGCCCCGCCGCAGGAGCTCCCGGACGAGGAGTCGCTCTCCGAGCAGAGCGAGGTCACGCGGGCCGCGTGACGCCCGCCGGCTTCGAGCCGCGCTGATCGCGCATTGATCGAGCATTGACCGAGCCCCTTTCCGGACGCCGTCCGGAGAGGGGCTCGGTGCTTTGGTGAACCGGACGCCCCCACGCCCTAGGCTGGTCGCCATGAGTACGTTGCGCGGCCGTGTGGGGCCGGTCGGACTGCCCGAGTGGGACCGCTGTGCGGTGATGGGCGTGGTGAACGTCACCCCTGACTCGTTCTCGGACGGCGGTCGCTGGTTCGACACCGCCCTGGCGGTCAAGCGCGGCCTGGAGCTCGCCGCCGCCGGCGCCGACCTCGTCGACGTGGGCGGCGAGTCCACCCGCCCGGGCGCGACGCGGATCGACGAGGACGAGGAGCTGCGCCGGGTGATCCCGGTGGTCCGGGAGCTCGTCGGCGGGGGCGTGGTCGTCTCGGTCGACACCATGCGCGCCGCCGTCGCCGAGGCCGCCGTCGAGGCGGGCGCGGCGCTGGTCAACGACGTGAGCGGGGGCCTCGCCGACCCGGCGATGGTGCCCGCGGTCGCCGCGGCCGGGGTGCCGTTCGTGGTGATGCACTGGCGCGGCTTCAGCGCCGACATGAACAGCCGGGCGGTCTACGGGCCCGATGTCGTCGGCGAGGTCCTCGGCGAGCTGCGGCAGCGGCTCGACGCGGTGGTCGGGGGCGGCATCGACCCCGGGCGCCTCGTGGTCGACCCCGGCCTGGGCTTCGCCAAGAACGCCGAGCACGACCTGGCCCTCGTCGCCGGGCTGGGCCGGCTCCGCCGGGAGCTGGAGCTGCCGATGCTGGTCGCCGCGTCCCGCAAGCGCTTCCTGGGCCGGGTGCTGGCCGGCCCCGACGCCGATCCGCCGCCGGCCCGCGAGCGGGACGCCGCCACCGCCGCCGTCTCGGCCCTCGCCGCCCGCGAGGGCGCCTGGGCCGTCCGGGTGCACGAGGTGCGGGCGAGCGCGGACGCGGTGCGGGTGGTGCGGGCGGTCGAGGACTTCTCGGCAGCGGGTGCCGCGGGGGCGGGCGAGTGAGCGCCGCCCGTACGGACGGCGAGCGGGTCGAGCTGGCCAACACCGCCCTCTACGAGGCGGTGGAGCGCGGCGACACCGCCGCCATGGACCGGCTCTGGCTGAACGAGCCCGGCACCGAGGTCTCGTGCGTCCACCCCGGGTGGCCGGTGCTGCGCGGGCGTGGCGAGGTCCTGCGCTCGTACGCCCTGATCATGGCGAGCACGGACTACATCCAGTTCTTCCTGACCGACGTGGAGGTCTCCGTCACCGGCGACACCGCGCTCGTGACCTGTACGGAGAACATCCTCAGCGGCGCCCCCGCGGAGAACGAGGGCGAGCTGGGCCCGCTGGTGGGCCAGCTGGTCGTGGCCACCAACGTCTTCCGGCGCTCGGGCGAGGAGTGGAAGGTGTGGTCCCACCACGGCTCGCCGGTCCTCGCGGGCCGCGAGGACGAGGAGGGTGACGAAGGCAACGCTTCCGGGGCGGACGGCGGGGCCGGGCCGGCTGAGCCGACCGGGTGACGACGGGCCCGCGAGTCGTACGAGACGGCGGGGCGAGGGGTAGAGACCCCTCGGTGAACAGGCACGACACGGGTCGGGGCCGGGCCGGGAGCGGAGTGGGCGCGCGGATCCGCGGGTAGGCGCGGTGGGTGTCGGCCGGTGCCGGCTAGCACGGGGGAAGCGCCTTGTCCATAGCACCCGAGGACCGGCGCTGTCGGTGCTCGCAGGTAGATTCGATGGCGGGCACCCGGCCTCGACCGGCCCGGACCGGCCGGGGGCGCGCCCGTACCGACGACCAGCAGGAGTGATTCGTGTGGATCGTGTCGCGCTGCGCGGCCTGAAGGCTCGCGGGCACCACGGGGTGTTCCCCCGGGAGCGCGAGGAGGGTCAGACCTTCATCGTGGACCTGGTGCTGAGCCTGGACACCCGGCCCGCCGCGGCCGAGGACGACCTCACGAAGACCGTGCACTACGGCATCGTGGCCGAGGAGGTCGTGGGCATCGTGGAGGGCGAGCCCGTCGACCTCATCGAGACCCTGGCCGAGCGCATCGCCGCGTCGTGCCTCGAGCACGAGCCGGTGCGCGAGGTCGAGGTCGTGGTGCACAAGCCGGACGCCCCGATCACCGTTCCCTTCGACGATGTGACGATCACGATCACCCGGAGCCGAGTATGAGCAGCAGCGACCCGACCGTGCAGCCGGTGCCCGCCTCCGTGGTGGAACAGGTGGACGCCGCGGATGTCACGTTGAGCAATCCCAAGCGAGCCGTCATCTCGATCGGCAGCAACCTGGGCAACCGCCTGGAGACGCTGCAGGGCGCGATCGACGCGCTGGAGGACACGCCGGGCCTGCGGGTCAAGGCCGTTTCCCCGGTCTACGAGACCGAGCCGTGGGGCGTCGAGCCCGGCTCCCAGCCGTCGTACTTCAACGCCGTGGTGCTGGTGAAGACCACCCTGCCGCCGGACTCCCTGCTCGAGCGCGGGCACGCGATCGAGGAGGCTTTCGAGCGGGTGCGGGACGAGCGTTGGGGGCCGCGCACGCTGGATGTCGATATCGTCGCCTATCAGGACGTCGTCTCCGACGACCCCCTGCTGACGCTGCCGCATCCGCGCGCCCACGAGCGGGCCTTCGTGCTCGTGCCGTGGCACGACGTGGATCCGGAGGCGGAGGTCCCGGGGCGCGGTCCGGTGGTGGACCTGCTGGCCGGTGTCGACCGCGAGCTGTCTCTTATACACATCGGGCGACGGCTAGGGTGAAGCAACTTCGGATCGGGGTACTGGCCGGGCTGTTCGTCGTGGCCGGGGTGCTGTCATGGGCGGCGGCCCGGCTGTGGGACGCGTTCGGGACGCTGCCGAGCGTGCCGGTGGCGGCGCCGATCGTGCTGGCCGTCATCGCCGTCGTGCTCTTCGCGACGGCCCTGTCGCTGCGCGCGCGCCTGCGGGCGCAGCGCGAGCGCCGGCCCGGCGCGAAGGGCGTCGACCCGCTGCTGGCGGCGCGGGCCGTCGTCTTCGGCCAGGCCAGCGCGCTGGTGGCGGCGCTGGTGGCCGGGATGTACGGCGGCGTGGGCGCCTTCCTCCTGATGGCCGGCCTCGACGTCCCGGCCCGCCGCGACCAGGCCATCTACGCGGGCGCGTCCGTACTGGCGGGCGCCTGCGTCATGGCCGCCGCCTTCTTCATGGAGCGCGTCTGCAAGCTCCCGGAAGACGAAGACGAAAACGGCGGAGGCAGCGGGGGCGCGGGCGCGAGCCGGGCATAGCCGGTTTGTGGGCTGCGGTTCCGGGTGATCGGGTGGGTGGGCGAAACCCGCGCCGAAGGCGTGGGCAACCCCCACCGGCGGGGAGCCGGAAAGCGTCAGACGCCCGAGACGGTCTCGATCTCGGCCTCGCTGCGCTCGCCGCCGCGAGCATCGGCCTCGATCGACCGTCGCAGCGCCTCATGAAGGCCCGCCGGCGTGAGCACGCCGAGAAAGTGATCCGCCGAATCACCGTCCAGCACCGCGATCCACCCCGCATCATGCTGCAGCATCGTGCTGAACGCCTGCTTCAGCGAAGCCCCCAGCGGCAGCCACGCATCCATCCGCCGCGCCCGATCCCGCACCGCCCCCTCCCCGGAGGCGACGGCCTCCGCCGAGATCCACCCGTGGAGCCGATCGGCACGGTCGAGGACGACCGCCCAGCGGGCGTCCTCGCGGGCGAGCTGCGCGGCCGCGGCGGAGAGCCGATCGTCCAGGTGGACGACCGGCGGCTGCTCCAGGTCGCCGGCCTCGATCGGCGTCACCGACAGCCGCTTCAGCCCCCGGTCCGCCCCGACGAAGTCGGCCACGTACGGCGTCGCCGGCGCCCCCAGCACCGCCGCGGGCGCGTCGAACTGTTCGATGCGCCCGTTGCCGTAAACCGCGATGCGGTCACCCAGGCGGACGGCTTCCTCGATGTCGTGGGTCACGAACAGCACCGTCTTGCGGACCTGCGACTGCAGGCGGAGGAATTCGGTCTGCAGCCGTTCGCGCACGACCGGGTCGACCGCCCCGAACGGCTCGTCCATCAGGAGGACCGGCGGGTCGGCGGCGAGCGCCCGCGCCACGCCGACGCGCTGGCGCTGTCCGCCGGAGAGCTGGTCGGGGTAGCGGTCGCCGTAGACGGACGGGTCGAGCCCGACGAGGTCGAGCAGCTCCGCCGCGCGGGCGCGGGCTTTCTTGCGCTGCCAGCCCAGCAGGTGCGGGACGGTCGCGGTGTTGTCGAGCACCGTCTTGTGGGGGAAGAGGCCGACCTGCTGGATCACGTAGCCGATGCGGCGCCGCAGCTCGACGGGGTCGACCGTGGCGATGTCGGCGCCGTCGACGTGGATGTGGCCGCTCGTGGGTTCGATCAGCCGGTTGACCATCTTCATGGTCGTGGTCTTGCCGCAGCCGGACGGTCCGACGAGCGTGACCAGCTCGCCCTCGGCGACCTCGAAGGAGAGGTCGTCCACGGCGGTCGTGCCATCGGCGTAGCGCTTGGTGACGTGCTCGAAGCGGATCATGGTTCCCCATTGTTGCCCGACGGTGCTTCGAACAATGTTGCCGTTGGATGGCCGTCGGAGGCGAATGTCAGTGCCCCGGGTTAGGGTCGCCAGTGACCGACCGTGAAAGCCAAGGGGGAGGTGAGGGCGCGGATGGCGGGTCAGAACTGCCTGATCGCCAATGACTGGATCTGCGGCGAGTACGTCCGAACGCGCGGTCAGGAGCTGACGGACGCCACCCTCCAGCACGTCGGCATCACCTTCGCGTCCGTTGCGATCGGCCTGCTCGTCGCCTTCCCGCTGGCGCTGCTGGCCCGCAGGTGGCGGGGGTTCGCGGGGCCGGTGCTGGGGGCGACCACGATTCTGTACACCGTGCCCTCGCTGGCGATGTTCTCGTTGCTGGTGCCGGTGTTCGGGCTGTCGGCGGCGGTGGTGGTCACGGGCCTGGTGCTGTATTCGCTGACGATCCTCGTGCGGAACATCCTGGCCGGCCTCGCGGCCGTGCCGGAGGAGGCGCGGGAGGCGGCGCGGGGGATGGGGTACGGGCCGGTGCGGCTGCTGTTCGGCGTCGAACTGCCCCTGGCGGTACCGGCTCTGATGGCGGGTCTGAGGATCGCCACGGTCTCGACGGTCTCGCTGACGACGGTGGGCGCGATCATCGGCTACGGGGGACTGGGCAATCTCATCTACGAGGGCATGCGCAGTTACTTCAAGGCGCAGGTGCTGACCGCGTCGGTGCTGTGCGTGGCGCTGGCCGTGCTGGCCGACGTGGGACTGCTGGGCGTGCAGCGGCTGCTGACCCCCTGGGCGCGGTCCGGACGCCGGGTGAAGAAGCGGGTGCTCGCGAAAGAGGCGGTGGCCTGATGGGAGTCGTCGAGCGGACGTGGGAGTGGCTCGCCGACGCCGCCCACTGGTCGGGGACGGACGGCGTCTGGCACCGGCTGGGCGAGCACCTTTTCCTCACCGTGGTCTGCCTGTTGATCTCGTGTGCGATCGCGTTGCCGGTCGCCGTGGTCCTCGGGCATCTGGGCAAGGGCGGTGCCCTCGCGGTGAATCTCTCCAACGTGGGGCGCGCGGTGCCGACGTTCGCGGTGCTGGTGCTCCTGCTGCTCAGCCCGTTGGGCACGATGGGCTCCCTTCCGACCGTCATCGCGCTGGTGCTGTTCGCGATACCCCCGGTGCTGACCAACGCGTACGTGGGCATGCGCGGCGTCGACCGGGGCATGGTCGAGGCCGCGCGGGGCATGGGGATGACGGGCCGTCAGATAGTCGCCCGGGTCGAGCTGCCGCTGGCCTTCCCGCTGATCGTGACCGGTGTGCGGTCCGCCGCGGTGCAGGTCGTCGCGACGACCACGCTCGCCGCGCTCCCCGGTGGCGGCGGCCTCGGCCGGATCATCACGGCCGGCTTCCGGCTCACCGACACCGCGCAGGTGGTGGCCGGGGCACTGCTGGTGGCCGTGCTGGCGCTGCTGGTCGAGGGCGTGTTCGTGCTGCTGCAGCGATTGCTGGACCCGATGCGTGGGCACGTGACCGCTGCTCACGCGTGAAGACGTGAAGAATTCTCGACTGGATGGAGTTGCGCATGACCAGGACACCGCGTCGCGCCCTGCTGGCGGTGGCCGGCATCACCGCCCTGGCCGCCGGGCTCACCGCCTGCGGCGGCGACAGCCTGGAGAAGTCCGGGCGGGGCGACAGCTCCACCCGACCGGGCCAGGAAACGCTGGTCGTCGGCTCGGCATCCTTCACCGAATCGAAGGTTCTGGCGGAGATATACGCGGCCCTGCTGAAGGACGCCGGATATTCCACGTCGATCCAGACCGTTGACGCGCGCGAGCTGTACGAACCCCAGCTCGAGAAGGGCGCGATCGACGTCGTCCCGGAGTACGCGGCGACGCTCACCGAATTCCTGAACAAGAAGCAGAACGGGAAGGACGCCCCGCAGGTGGCCTCGGCCGATGCGGAAGCCACTCTGAAGGAGCTGCGCAAACTCGCCGAGCCGCGCGGTCTGAAGGTGCTCGACGCGGGCCGGGCGGTCGACCAGAACGCGTTCGCGGTGACCGCGGAGTTCGCCAAGGAGCACGGGCTGAAGACGCTTTCCGATCTTGGAAAGTCGAAGGAGAAGGTCAGGCTCGCGGCGGGTGACGAATGCCGTCAGCGCCCCTTCTGCCAGCCGGGCCTGGAGAAGACCTACGGCATAGACGTCGCCGGCATCACCCCGCTGGAGGTGGGCAGCCCGCAGGCCAAGCAGGCGGTCAAGGACGGCAAGGCCCAGCTCTTGCTGACCACCACCACGGACGCCACCCTCGAGCAGTTCGGACTGGTCCTCCTCGAGGACGACAAGAAGCTCCAGAACTCCGACAACGTGCTTCCGGTGGTGAATGCCAAGAAGGCCGGCTCGCAGAAGATCGCCGACGCGCTCGCCAAGCTCAACCACGTCCTGACCACGGCAGATCTCACCGAACTCAACAAGAAGGTCGACGCACAGCGGCTCAAGCCCGCCGATGTGGCGCAGCAGTACCTCAAGGAGAAGAAGCTTCTGACGAAGTGACGACGGAGGGGGGAAGGGCGGAGGGGAGAAGTAAGATCAAGGGAAGAGTTTGGCGGTGGGGTCACACTCCCGCCGCGACGCACGGTAAGTTTCAGGCCATGCCACGAGGACGCCACCGCCATTCCGCACCCCTGCACCGGCTTCTTCCCCCGCTGACGGTCGCCGCGACATCGGTCGTGTGCGCCGCCGGGGCCCTGGCGGTGAGTGAGACCGCCGTCATCCGGGGCCTGGCCGCGGCCGCCGCGGCGGCCACCGTGGTCGGTTCCGTGATGATGCGCCGTTGGGACCGCGCGGCCGGCAAGCGCGTCGCCCAGCTCACCACCGCCCGCACGCGCGAGGAGTGGAAGACCGAGGAGCGCATCGCCGAGCTCGAGACGGACCTCGAGGAGACCCGGCTGACCCGCACCCGGCTCGAGGCCAAGCTGCGCGGCAAGCGCGCCGAGCTCGCCCGCCTGCGCACCGAGCACGCCGACCTCCTGCGCCGCTACGCCGCCGCCGAGACCGGCCGGGCCAGCGCCCTCGAGGGCCGCCGCCTGCTCGCGAAGGGCAGCGGTACGACGAAGGCGCTGCCGGCCGCCGGCACCCCGTCCGGCACCGGCCTCGACCCCGCCGCGTTCCGCAAGGCCGCCGACGCCCTGCACGCCCTCGAGCGCCGGGCGGCCGCGGTCGAGGTCAAGGTCGAGGTCAAGGCCGAGGTCGAAAAGGACGCTGCGGAGAAGACGGCTTCCGTCGAGAAGCCCGTCGAAAAGCCCGTCGCGGAGAAGGCCGTCGCCGAGAAGGCTGCGGTCGTGCCCGCCGTTCGTCGGAAGGCCAGCCGTGCGCAGGGCGGCTTCGACTTCTTCGGCAACAAGAAGAAGTCCTCGCCGGCCGCCGCCAAGCCCGTCGAGGAGCAGGACCTCGCGGACGTCGTCGGCGAGGAGGCCCTCGCCGAGGCCGAGGAGGCGGTCATCGACCTCACCGCCCACGACGAGACCGAGCAGATCGACGTCGCCGAGCTGCGCACCGCCATCTCGTAGCGCCGCGCGGGCTGCCGGGCCCGGGCTTACTTGTCGATGTCGCCGACGACGAAGAACAGCGAGCCCAGGATCGCCACCATGTCGGCGACCAGCGTGCCCGGCAGCAGCTCGGTCAGTGCCTGGATGTTGTTGAAGGACGCCGAGCGGAGCTTGAGGCGGTAGGGCGTCTTGTCGCCCTTCGAGACCAGGTAGTAGCCGTTGAGACCCAGCGGGTTCTCGGTCCAGACGTAGGTCGAGCCCTCGGGGGCCTTGAGGACCTTGGGCAGGCGCTGGTTGATCGGGCCGGGCGGCAGCTCGGCCATCCGGTCCAGGCAGGCGTCGGCCAGGTCCAGCGCGTTGTGCGTCTGCTCCAGCAGGCACTCGAAGCGGGCCAGGCAGTCGCCCTCCTCGCGGGTGACGACCTTCAGGACGTCGCCCAGCTCGCCGTACGCCAGGTACGGCTCGTCGCGCCGCAGGTCGAAGTCGACGCCGGACGCGCGGGCGATGGGCCCGCTCACGCCGTACGCGTGCACGGCCTCGCGGGAGAGGACGCCGACGCCGCGCGTACGACCGCGGAAGATCTCGTTGCCGAGCACCAGCCGGTCGTAGACGTCCATCCGGGACCGCACCTCGGCCACCGCGTGCCGCGCCCGGCCGAGCCAGCCCGCGGGCAGGTCCTCCTTCAGGCCGCCGACGCGGTTGAACATGTAGTGCATCCGGCCGCCGGAGACCTCCTCCATCACCGTCTGCAGTTCCTCGCGCTCGTGGAACGCGTGGAAGACGGGCGTGATGCCGCCGAGCTCCAGCGGGTAGGAGCCGAGGAACATCAGGTGGTTGAGCACCCGGTTCAGCTCGGCCAGCAGCGTGCGCGTCCACACCGCGCGCTCGGGGACCTCCATGCCGAGCATGCGCTCGACGGCGATGACGACGCCGAGCTCGTTGGAGAAGGCCGACAGCCAGTCGTGGCGGTTGGCGAGCATGACGATCTGGCGGTAGTCGCGGGCCTCGAAGAGCTTCTCCGCGCCGCGGTGCATGTA
>KL569403.1:0-203 GCA_000715685.1 Streptomyces lilacinus | reverse complement strand
TGACCGGCTCGGCGTGCGTGACCCGCTCGCCGTCGAGGACGAGGCGCAGCCGCAGCACGCCGTGGGTGGACGGGTGCTGAGGCCCGATGTTGAGCACCATGTCGGTGCTCTCCGCCGCGCCGCCGATGCCGACTGTCGTCTCCGTCGTGGGGCTAGTTTCTCCCCTGACCCACCCCTTCCCGAAACCGGGGGCAAGCCCCCGG
>KL569402.1:32793-34380 GCA_000715685.1 Streptomyces lilacinus | reverse complement strand
GATGTGTATAAGAGACAGCGGCCGCTGAGTCTGCCGAGCATGCCGAAGCGGTCCCACTCGTGGAAGATCTCCGCCCACTGGCCGCCGACCTGCCGCAGGCAGCGCCGGATCTCCTCGATGTCCTCGGTCGACATCCGTCGCACCTCCGGCCGCAGCACCGAGGCGAGCAGGTCGCCACGGATCTCGTCCCAGACCGCGCTCACGTCGGGCACGGTGTGCCAGGCGACGAAGCAGACGGCGGCGTACGTCGGGGTCCGGCGCAGCAGCTCGCGGACCGTGTCACCGTGGGCCTCGCGGGCGTAGGCGCGCAGCAGGCGCTCGTCCTCGGAGTGGATGAGGTCGGGCAGTTCGGTGGGCGCGGGGGGCGGGTCCATGCACAGCAGGTGGCGGGCGAGGGCGTCGCCCAGCCGGTCCTCGATGCCGGGCTCGAGGGGCGCGGCCTGTCGGCGGAGGCCCACCACGCGGGCTGCGCAGCCGGGCAGGGCCTCGCCGCGGTCGAGGTCGCCGGCCTGCTCGAGCAGGAGCAGCGCGGCCCGCCGGCGCGGGTTCAGCTCGGCGCCGCTCACGAGGGCGCTGCGCAGGAGCTTCCTGGCGAGGTCCGGGGCCACGGGGTCGTCGGAGGCGCTGTCGAGGGCGGCCCGGAGGAACGGCTCCTCGAGGCCGGCCGCGTGGTGCGCGCCGGGCGGGACGACGTCGAGCAGGGCGGCGGCCTCGACGCTGCTCAGCCGCGCGTCGCCCCACACCAGCCGGAAGGCCGTGCGCAGGACGGAGGGCGTGTCCCGGTGCTCGGTGCCGGCGGTCTTCATGAGCACGTGCAGGAGCGCGGGGCGGTCCTCGCCCCCGTCGCCCCCGTCACCCTCGTGGTCGCGTCCCTCGTCGCCCGCGGCGCCGGCGGCGTACGGGACGGGCGGGGCGGCCATGGCGGCGGCCATGCGGAGGTGGGGGCGGCCGGTGAGGTCGGCGCCGGGGAACTCCGCGGCGAGGAGGCGGACGATCGGGCGGGGGTCCTCCGTCGCGGCGGTGTGGTCGAGGGAGTCGAGCACGGCGGTGCGCAGTCGGGCGTGCGCGTCGAGGGCGGCGCGGACGACCTTGCGGTCCGGCGAGGCCTCGTCGAGCAGGGCGGCGGTCAGGCGGGCGGTGAGCACGGGCATGACGGGGGCGTGGTCGACGCGCAGCGCCTCGGCGAGGCGCAGGAGCGTGAGGAAGCGGACGAGCGGGGTGTCGGGCGTCTCGGCGGCCCGTTCCAGCTCCGCCCGCAGGTCGCGCTTGAGGGGGGCGGCGGCCGTACGGGCCCCGGCTGCGGAGAACTCCTCGGTGAGCGAGGCGAGGACGGTCCACTCCTCGGGGGTGCGGTCGGTGCCGCCCGCGGCGAGGGTGGAGAGCAGTCGGATGCGCAGGGTGGTGTCGAGGCTGTCGCCGGGCGCGTGCGCGCGGGCCCAGCGGGCGGCCGCCGTACGGCCGTTCGAGTCGAGGGTGATGCCCTCGCGGGCGGCGAGCGCGGCGAGCCGGTCCGCCTCGTCCGCGGCGCCCCGGCCGAAGCCGCCGGGGCCCGTCCTGCGGGCGGCCTCGGCGAACAGCGCGGGCCGG
>KL569402.1:32013-32569 GCA_000715685.1 Streptomyces lilacinus | reverse complement strand
GGCCGCCGGTGCAGTCGTGGACGCGGTAGCGGTGCTGGGCGGCGGCGGAGACGTAGTCGAAGTCGGCGTCGGGGAGGGCGCCGACGATCTGCTGGCGGGCGAGCATGGGGCGGCGGGTGTAGGTGATGAAGGTCAGCCGGTCGGCGAAGTCGCGCGGCAGGACGGCGCTGGCGACGGCGATCCAGTAGGCGGTGTCGGCGCTGTCCCGCTCGATGACGAGGATCTGCTGGGCGTCGGGGGTGCGGAAGAGGGTCCGTACGTCCGTGAGGAAGGGCTCGAGCCGGTCGACGCGGGAGTGGACGAAGTCGAACAGCCGCTTCTTGTCGATGCGCCGGGCGGGCACGATCGCGGTCAGCGGGTCCGGGGAGCCGTTGTCGGGGGTGCGGTCGGACCACGACGGGGACTCCCAGGCCTCGATGGGCAGCAGGCCGCCGGGCAGGCCGCCGCCCTCGGGCAGCCGCACGGCGTGGGCGTGGAAGTTGCCGTGCCGGCCGCCGCGGCCGGGCCCGGTCCGAACCTGTCTCTTATACACATCTCTGAGCGGGCTGGCAAGGCA
>KL569402.1:28226-31813 GCA_000715685.1 Streptomyces lilacinus | reverse complement strand
CTGCCGTCGGAGAGCCGGTTGTGGCTGAACGCCACGGGGAACGCCGCCAGTTCCTCGGAGGAGGGGCAGTCCGGGGCGTCGAGCGGCGGCTCGTAGCCGATCAGGTGCTCCGCCTCCCCCAGCAGGGTGATGGGCAGTTCGGGGCTGGCGGCGGTGAAGCGGAAGCCGGAGCCGTCGGGGGCCGCGGTGGCGGTGGAGGTGTAGTGCAGCTGCTGCAGGTTCACGCGACACCCCGTTCTCGCCTTGTTCGGTTGCTCTTCTTGTTTCGGTCGCTCTTCTTGTTCGGTTGCTCTTCAGCCCTGTGTAAGGGCAGCGGGTCCCGACGGGCCGCCGCCACGCCGCCACTCCTCTGGCTCCCCGCCGTCGCCCCCCTTGCGGGTGACATCCCACCAGATCCGGCGCCGCGCCACCCGGGCTTTCGGGGAGTCGGCATGGGTGGTGGCATCCCGGCCCGGGAGCCGGCTCAGTCGTCCTCGGCGGCCACGCGGGCGAGGAGCGCGAGGAAGAGCTCGCGCTCGGCCGGGGAGAGCGCGGCGAGGAGGGTCTCGTTCGCCTCCTCGCCGAGCTTCGCGAGGCGGGCGAGGCGGCGGCGGCCGGCGGGGGTGATCGTGATGGCGTTCTTGCGCCGGTCGGACGGGTCGGGGGCGCGGGTGACGAGGTCCTGGGCCTGCAGGTCGTTGAGGAGGCCGACCATGTCCTTGGGGTCGAAGCCGGTGGTCCGGCCCAGCTCGGCCTGGGCGACGGGGCCGAGGTCGGCGACGGCGGAGAGCACGGCGTGGTGGGGCATGCGCATGCCGTCCTGGGCGAGGGCGTCGGCGACCAGGCGGCGGCCTCGGGCGGAGGCCCGGTTGAGCAGCCAGCTGGGGAGCGTGCGGATGCGGGCGAGGGCGGGCTCGGCCTGCGCCGGCCCGGCCTTCTCCGCCGCGGTCTTCGTCTTCTCTGCTGCCATGGCGCGAGCGTAACCGGAAACCATTGGACTTCCCAATGAAGTCGTGTACCGTAGGGGCTACCAACGTTGGGGCCCCCAACGAATGACTCTCGGTTCGTCTCCGTGGAGGTGCGTGGACATGCGTCGTGTTCGGTATTACGAGAACGGCGGGCCCGAGGTCCTGCGCGTGGAGGAGACCGAGGTCCCGACCCCCGGGCCCGGCGAGCTGCTGCTGCGCACGGAGGCCGTCGGCGTCACGCTGCCGGTGGTGCGCAAGGTCCGCGAGGGCGGGCTCGCGCTGCCGGCGAGCGTGGGCAGCGAGGCGGCCGGCGAGATCGTCGCCGTCGGCCCGGACGTCGCCGGCTTCGCGGTCGGCGACCGCGTCACGGGCCTGTGCTTCGGCGACGGGTACGCGGACTACGCCCTCCTGCACGCGGCGATGGCCTCGCCCGTCCCCGAGGGCGCGAGCGCGGCCGACGCCGTCGCGCTCGTGCGGTGCGGGCTGGTCGCCCTGGGTGCCTACGAGGCGGCGCGGCCGGCGCCGGGCGAGTCGGTGCTGGTCACGGCCGCGGCGAGCGGTGCCGGCCATCTGGCGGTGCAGCTGGCGAAGGCGCGCGGGGCCGGTCGGGTGGTGGCGGCGGTGAGCTCGGTCGCCAAGGCGGACTTCGTCCGCTCGCTGGGGGCCGACGAGGTCGTGACGTACGACCAGGAGTCCTGGGGCGACCCGGTGGACATCGTCCTCGACGCGGTCGGCGGCGAGCTGCTCTCCCCCGCGGTGGCCGCGCTCGCACCCGGCGGCCGGCTGGTGGCCTACAGCTCGGGCGGCGGGACGATCGAGGCGTACGACCTGCTGGTGGGGGCGAAGTCGGTCATCGGCTTCCAGATGCGGCTCATAGCCCGTGACCGGCCGGAGCTGATGGAGGAGTGGCGGCGGGAGCTGTGGGCGCTGTTCGCCGCCGGGCGGATACGGCCGTGCGTCCACGCGGAGCTGCCGTTGGAGGAGGCGGTGAAGGCCCACGAGATCATCGAGGGCCGCACGAATGAGGGGAAGGTGATTCTGCGTCCCGTGTGACCCCCTGGACGCGCGGTTCCCGGGGCTGCCCCTGTGGCGGTTCTTGTGGGAGGGGAGCCCGCCCCGTACTTTTGCCCACCGGACACGTGGGGCCTCAACGGCCTTGACGCGAAAGGGACGGGCCATGGCGGCGCACCCTGTCGGACGCTCGGCACGACCTCGTACGAGACACCCCATCGCCCACCCTGTCGGCCACCCCGTCGGCCACCCCCTCGGCCGCGCCGCCCTCGCGCTCTGCGGCGTACTGCTCGCTCTTCTCGTCCCGCCCGCACCGGCGGGGGCGACGGGGGACCCGGAGGAGACGTCGGCCGCTCCCGCCCGGGCGAGCGCGGGCTTCGAGGAACAGGTCCTCTTCCGGGCCGACCAGGACCCCGGGTACTTCTGCTACCGCATCCCCGCCCTCGTCACCACCACCCGCGGCACTCTCCTCGCCTTTGCCGAAGGCAGAAAGGACAACTGCGGTGACGCCACCGACATCGACCTCGTGCTCAAACGCTCCACCGACGGCGGCCGCACCTGGGGCCCGCTCCAGGTCGTCGACCCGGGCCGGGGCGACACCCACGGCAACCCCGCCCCCGTCGTGGACCGCGACACCGGCCGGATCCTGCTCGCGACCACCTACAACGAAGGCCGTGACGACGCCGGGAACTGCGACGTGCCCTGCGATCGCACCCCCCACCTGCAGTACAGCGACGACGACGGGGTCAGCTGGTCCCTTCCACGTGACCTGACGGCGCGGATCCGGCCCGCCGGCTGGAACTCCTGGTACGCGACGGGCCCGGGGCACGGCATCCAGCTCGCCCACGGCCCGCACCGCGGTCGCCTGGTCATCGGCCTCAACGCCGAGAGCCACGACGGCACCCGGACCGTCGCCAACCACGCGGCCCTCGCCCTCAGCGACGACGGTGGCGAGCACTGGCGGCTCGGCGCGGTGGACACCCACCCCTACGTGGCGGACCGGACGTACCGTCAGAAGCCCTCGGAGCTGACGCTGGCCGAGCGCGGCGACGGGGCGGTGTACGTCAACGGGCGCGAGCAGGACGGCACCGACCTCGGCAATCGCGACGAGGCGGTCAGCCGCGACGGCGGGGAGAGCTTCGACGCGCCGTTCCGGGCGCTGCCGGACCTCTACTCCCCCATGGTGCAGGGGGCGGTCGCGGAGCTCCGGCCCGGGCGCTGGCTGTTCTCGGCACCGGCCGATCCCGACCGGCGCCGCACGATGACGATCCGCTCCTCGTACGACCAGGGGCGCACCTGGGAGGGCGTCGAGCGGGGCCGCCGGGTCACCGCCGACTGGTCGGGCTACTCCGACATGGCGGTCGTCGGGGAGGGCACGGCCGGACTGCTCTACGAGGCGGGCAAGGCCGACGCCCGCCAGGAGATCCGCTTCGCCCGGTTCACCGAGGAGTGGCTCGGTGCCCGGCGCGGGCCGGACCCGGTCACGCCGGACCGGGCGCCGGGCGGCCGGGGCGCGGCCGTGCTCGGCGGGGTACGGCAGGTGGGGGGCCGGTTCGGCGGGGCCCTGGCCTTCGACGGCGCGGACGGCGCGGTGCGCCCGCCGTACCGGGACGCGCTGCCGCTCGGCGG
>KL569402.1:27531-27925 GCA_000715685.1 Streptomyces lilacinus | reverse complement strand
TGTGTATAAGAGACAGGCCGGGGACGGGCCGGATCACCGGCCGGGTGACCGCCCTGGCGACGGGACCGGGACCGTCCCGTACGGCGACGGTGCGGTCGGCCGGGGCGTACGGCGACGGGCGCTGGCACCACGCGGCCCTGCGCCGCACGGGCGGGCGGCTGACCCTCACCGTGGACGGCGCGGACACCTCCGTGCCCGACGTGCCGGGGTCGGTCAGCCGCAACTCGACGTTCGGGGTGCATGTGGGGCAGAAGCCGGACAGCCGGTCGTTCCTGACGGGCGCGTTGGACGAGGTGCGGGTCTACGGACGGGCCCTGACGGACGGCGAGGTGGCCGCGCTGCGCACGCGGAACGCGCCGCTCGACCCGAGGGCCGCGGTGCTACGGCTGCCGCG
>KL569402.1:23485-27297 GCA_000715685.1 Streptomyces lilacinus | reverse complement strand
CACCGGCTGCTCGTCCGCCGGCCGGTCGGCCGCCGCGCCCTGCCGGCCGAAGCGCTTGGCCAGCACCGCGCCCACCATCAGCTGCAGTTGGTGGAAGAGCATCAGCGGCAGGACCGCCAGGCTCGCGTGGGCCCCGAAGAGGACGGTGGCCATCGGGAGCCCGGCGGCCAGGCTCTTCTTCGACCCGGCGAAGGTGAGGGCGATCCGGTCCTCGCGGCCGAAGCCGAGCCGTCGTGCGCCCTGGGTGGTCAGCGTGAGCATCAGGGCCAGCAGGGCGCCCTCCACGACGAGCAGGACGAGCAGCCGCCAGGGCGCCACCTGGTGCCAGACGCCCCGCACCATGCCCGCGCTGAACGCCCCGTAGACGACGAGGAGGATGGAGCCCCGGTCGATCAGCCCCAGCGCCTTCCGGTGCCGCGCCACCAGGCCCCCGATCCACCGGCGCGTCAGCTGGCCGGCCAGGAAGGGCACCAGGAGCCGGGCCACCACGGCGAGCAGCGAGTCGGCCGAGACCCCGGAGCCGGCGCCGCCCAGCAGCAGCGCGGTCAGGAGCGGGGTGAGGACGACGCCCACCAGCGTGGAGAAGGTGCCCGCGCAGATGGCGGCCGGCACGTTGCCGCGCGCGATGGAGGTGAAGGTGATCGAGGACTGGACCGTGGACGGCACCACGCACAGGAAGAGCAGCCCGGTGTAGAGCTCCGGGGTCAGTACGTGGGGGACGAGGCCGCGGGCGGCCAGGCCGAGCAGCGGGAAGACCAGGAAGGTGCAGCCGAGGACGGTCAGGTGCAGCCGCCAGTGGCGCAGCCCCGCCATCGCCTCGCGGGTGGAGAGCCGGGCGCCGTAGAGGAAGAAGAGCAGCGCCACCGCGCCGGTGGAGACCCCGCCGACGGCGGTCGCGGCCGGGCCCCGTACGGGCAGGAAGACCGCGAGCAGGACCGTGCCGAGCAGGGCGGCTATGTAGGGGTCGAGGGGCAGGCGTGCGAGGAAGCGGCGCATGGGCCCAGCCTGTCCCGTGGGGCGGCCCATCGGGAACCCCGTTCACCGTGGTCACTGTTATCGCGGTCAGCGATGAGCCTGCCGTGACGGGCTAGGCTGCTGCGCCATGTTCGATCCGACGCAGCTGCGCACGTTCCTCGCCGTGGCCCAGACGCTGAGCTTCACCCAGGCCGCGCGCCGTCTGGGCGTCCGGCAGTCGACGGTCAGCCAGCAGGTTCGGCGTCTGGAGGAGGCGGCCGGGCGGCAGTTGTTCTCCCGCGACACCCACAGCGTGTCGCTCACCGAGGACGGCGAGGCCATGCTGGGCTTCGCCCGCACGATCCTCGAGGCCCACGCGCGGGCCGCGCACTGGTTCGCGGGCACGCGGCTGCGCGGGCGGCTGCGCTTCGGGGCGTCGGAGGACTTCGTCCTGACCCGGCTCCCGGAGGTCCTGGAGGCCTTCCGGCGCGACCACCCCGAGGTGGACCTCGAGCTGACGGTCGACCTCTCGGGACCCCTGCAGAAGAAGCTCGCCGCGGGCCGCCTCGACCTCGTCCTCGTCAAGCGCCTAGCCGACGAGCCGGCCGAGTCCCCCGGCCGGCTCGTCTGGCGGGACCGGCTGGTGTGGATCGGCGGCGAGCGGACCCGCCTCGATCCCCACCGTCCCCTCCCCCTCGTGCTCCTGCCGCCCCCGGCGGTCACCCGCGCCCGCGCGCTGGAGGTGTTGGAGCGGCACGGCCGCGCCTGGCGGGTGGTCTGCACCAGCGGCAGCCTCAACGGTCTGGTGGCGGCCACTCGCGCCGGGCTCGGGGTCATGGCCCACGCCCAGGGCATGATCCCGCCGGGGCTCGTCCCCGTCCCCGCCCGAGCCGGCCTGCCGGACCTGGGCACCGTCGACATCGTTCTGCTCCACGGTGCCGGTGCCCGGCGGAACACCGCGGTGCGCGGCAGCGCGGACGCGCTCGCGCACGCCATCCTGGCGGCCGGCGACCGCCTCCACGCACCGACTCACGCACCGGCTCACGCATCCGACGACGACTCCGCGCACATCCCGGACAGATCCTGAAGAGATTCGGTGCAGATTCGGTCGCGCCCGTCCATCAGACGAGAAGAGGCCTGCGGAAGGGGTTCGCGGAGGGACAGGAGGGGGTACGGTCACGGCGCTGTGCGGAGCGTCGCGAGGAGCGAGAGGTTGCGCGAGTTCACCGTCCCTTCCCTGGTGACGGCGCCCCACGTCGGAGGGCTGGCGGACGTCGTCTTCGAGCATGCCGTCGAGGACCCGGACCGGGTGGCGCTCGGCCGCAGCACCGACGGCGAGTGGCGGGACGTGACCGCGGGCGAGTTCCGCGACGAGGTGCTGGCCCTGGCCAAGGGGCTGCTCGCGCAGGGCGTCCGGTTCGGCGACCGGGTGGCCATCATGTCCCGTACGCGCTACGAGTGGACGCTGTTCGACTTCGCCCTCTGGTGCGTCGGCGCGCAGCCCGTGCCCGTCTACCCCACGTCCTCCCCCGAGCAGGTCTTCCGGATGCTGCACGACGCCGAGGTGTCCGCCTGCGTCGTCGAGCACGAGGACCACGCGATGACCATCGGTTCCGTCATCGACCGGCTGCCCCGCCTCGCCCGCCTCTGGCAGTTGGACGCCGGTGCGCTCGGCGAGCTGAGCGAGGCCGGCACCCGGATCCGGGACGACGTGGTGCACCGCCACCGCATGGCGCTCACCCCGGACTCGCCCGCGACCGTCATCTACACCTCCGGCACCACCGGCCGCCCCCGGGGCTGCGTGCTCACCCACGCCAACTTCATGGCCGAGACCGACAACATCGTCCGGCGCTACGAGGAGGTCTTCCACACCCACCCGGGCGACGAGCCGTCCACCCTGCTGTTCCTCCCCCTCGCCCATGTCTTCGGGCGCATGGTGCAGGTGGCGGCCGTGCGGGGGCGGGTCAAGCTGGGCCACCAGCCGCAGCTGTCGGCCGCCGCCCTGCTGCCCGACCTCCAGGCGTTCCGGCCGACGTTCCTCCTCGCCGTCCCCTATGTCTTCGAGGGCCTCTTCGCCGCGGCGCGGCGGGCGGCGGAGCGGGAGGGCCGGGGCGGACCGTTCGAGAAGGCCGCCGAGGTGGCGGTGCGCTACGCCGAGGCCGTCGAGGACCGCGCCTTCGGCACGGGCCCGGGGCCGGGCACGGCGCTGCGCGTGCAGCACCAGGTCTTCGACAAGCTCGTCTACGCCCGGATGCGCGAGGCGCTGGGCGGCCGGGTGCGGCACGCGATGTCGGGGGGTTCGGCGATGGAGCGGCGGCTGGGGCTGTTCTTCGCCGGCGCGGGCATCACCGTCTTCGAGGGGTACGGCCTGACGGAGACCACCGGCGCCGCGGTCGCCAACCCTCCCGAGCGCACCCGCTTCGGCACCGTGGGCCGGCCCGTGCCGGGCACGAGCGTGCACATCGCCGACGACGGCGAGGTCTGGGTGCACGGCGGCCAGGTGTTCGCGGGCTACCTCGGCGACCGGCGCGCCACCGACGCCGTGCTGCGGGACGGCTGGCTGGCCACCGGCGACCTGGGCCGGCTGGACGAGGAGGGCTACCTGACGATCACCGGGCGGAAGAAGGAGATCCTGGTGACCTCCGGCGGCAAGACCGTCTCGCCCCTGGCCCTGGAGGAGCGCATCCGCGCGCACCCCCTCGTCGCCCAGTGCATCGTGGTCGGCAACGACCGCCCGTACGTCGCCGCGCTCGTCACCCTGGACCGCGAGGGGGTGGCGCACTGGCTGGCCATGCGGGACCGGCCGGTCCCGGAGCCGGCCGAGCTGGTGAACGATCCCGAGCTCGAGGCCGAGATAC
>KL569402.1:22850-23243 GCA_000715685.1 Streptomyces lilacinus | reverse complement strand
GGCCGAGCTGGTGAACGATCCCGAGCTCGAGGCCGAGATACGGCGGGCGGTGGTGGCCGCCAACACGCAGGTCTCGCAGGCCGAGTCGGTGCGCGCGTTCCGCATCCTCACCGCCCTGTTCACCGAGGAGCAGGGGCTGCTGACGCCGACGCGGAAGCTCCGGCGGAAGGCGATCGAGCGGGCGTACGCCGCCGAGGTGGAGGCGCTCTACGCCAAATGATGTACGTCACGGAAGGTGTCGGAATGCGTCCTACGGGGCACGGGTTGACCCTGAGGTAAGGCTTCCGCGACGTACGTAAGGATCGACTGCCCGTGAGCAAGGTCCCCACCATCACCCTCAACAACGGCGTCGAGATGCCGCAGCTCGGCTACGGCTCTGTCTCTTATACACAT
>KL569402.1:21195-22589 GCA_000715685.1 Streptomyces lilacinus | reverse complement strand
CGCCCTCGAGGCGGGCTACCGCAGCATCGACACGGCCGCCGTCTACGAGAACGAGGCGGGCACCGGCAAGGCGCTGGCCGCGTCGGGCATCGCGCGCGACGAGCTCTTCGTCACCACCAAGCTGTGGAACAGCGCCGACGAGACCTGGACGCGCGACGCCGTTCTCCGCGAGTTCGACGCCTCGCTCGCCCGGCTCGGCCTCGACTACGTGGACCTCTACCTGATCCACTGGCCCCGCCCCATGCGGGACGACTACCTGACGATCTGGCGCGCCTTCGCCGAGATCGCCGAGAGCGGGCGCGCCCGGGCCGTCGGCGTGTCCAACTTCCAGCCCGCCCAGCTGGAGCGGCTGCTCGCCGAGACCCCGCTCGTCCCCGCGGTCAACCAGATCGAGCTGCACCCCAAGTTCCCCCAGGCCGAGCTGCGCGGGATCCACGCCCGGCACGGCATCGCCACGGAGGCCTGGTCCCCGCTCGGCCAGGGCCGGGGCCTGCTGGACGACCCGGTGCTCGCCCGCGTCGGCGCCAAGCACGGCAAGTCCCCCGCCCAGGTCGTGCTGCGCTGGCACCTGCAGCTGGGCAACATCGTCATCCCCAAGTCGGTGACGCCCTCCCGCATCCGCGAGAACTTCGACGTCCTCGGCTTCGAGCTGGACGCCGACGACCTCGCCGCCGTCGCGGGCATGGACAACGGCACGCGGCTCGGCCCGGACCCGGACGAGTTCGACATCAGCTGACCCGAGGCTGATCTGGGAGCGGTCGTCCCGGGGTGGTACGTCCGTACGGGCGCACCGCCCCGGGACGGCGTCAGCGTGCCCCGTGCCCGGCGGCGACCGCCTCGATCCGGCGGGCCAGCTCCACGTCCAGGCCCGTGACCTTGCCGCCGACGCTGTGCGTGTTCACGGCGAGGGTCACGGTGTTGTAGCCGAGGGCCAGATCCGAGTGGTGGTTCAACTCCTCCTGGATCTGGGCGATGTGGATCACCATCGCCGCGGCCTGGAAGTGCCCGTCGAAGGTGTACCGCCGCGTGATCCGCTCACCGTCCGCGGCCCAACCGGGCAGTTCCTGGAGGCGCTCCTCCACGTCCTTCTGCGAGAGCGGTTCGACTGCCATGACGCATCCTCTTCGTCTCGTCGACCGGTGACGGACCAAGCGTCCCACGAGGCGACAGCGGTTTCGCGCCAATGTGCGGCCGGTGGCGCGCACGTGTCCACGTAAGCCTTCCGGGGCACGAGGGGCGTCCCTACACTCCCGCCCCGGACATGACACGTTACCGGCGGCAGGGGGCGGTGGGCATGACGGGTCCGGCAGGTCGCGGCACACGCAGAGGGTTCATCGGCGGCGCGGCCGCCGTCGCCGGGACGGCCGCGCTCGGCGGAGTGGCCCGGGCCCGGC
>KL569402.1:8892-20920 GCA_000715685.1 Streptomyces lilacinus | reverse complement strand
GGCCCGGGCCCGGCCGCGCCGCCGCACGGGCGGCCGGACCGTCGCCGTACTGGGCGGCGGCGTCGCGGGGCTGACCGCCGCGCACGAACTGGCCGAGCGGGGCTTCCGGGTGACGGTCTACGAGCGGAAGTCCGCCCTCGGCGGCAAGGCGCGCAGCATGGACGTGCCCGGCAGCGCGCGGGGCGGCCGCAGACCGCTGCCGGGAGAGCACGGCTTCCGCTTCATCCCCGGCTTCTACCACAACCTCCCCGACACCCTCCGCCGCATCCCGTTCCCGGGGAATGCGAACGGCTGTCACGACAACCTCGTCCCGTCCACCGAGGTGATGCTGGCCCGCATCGGGCGCGAGGACATCCGCATCCCCTTCGGCAGCATCGGCACGCCGCCGCCCGTGCTCACCCCGGACGCGTTCCTGCGCGTGCTGACCGCCTTCTTCGAGACCTTCTCGCACCTGCCGGCCCATGAGATCGCCCACTTCGCGGGCCGGCTGCTGGTGTGGTTCACCAGCTGCGAGCGGCGGCGGACCGAGGTGTGGGAACGGGTGCCCTGGTTCGACTTCACCCGAGCCGCGCGGATGTCCGCCAACTACCGGCAGCTGCTGGCCATCGGCATCACCCGCAACATCGTCGCGACGAAGGCCGAGGTCGCCAGCACGAAGACCGTGTCGACGTGCGTCGAGGCGTTCCTCTTCAACGCACTGGGCCGGGGCGCCGACGGCGAGCCGGACCGGGTCCTGAACGCTCCCACCAACGAGGCGTGGATCAATCCCTGGCTGGCCCATCTCACCTCCCTCGGCGTCGAGTTCCGCACCGGCTGGGAGGTCGCCGACCTCACGCTCGACGACGGCCGGATCACCGAGGCCGTACTGCGGGACGCGAGCGGGGCGCGCCGCACGGTGACGGCGGACCACTTCGTCTCCGCGATGCCGGTCGAGCACGCGCGCAGGACCTGGAACGCCCGGGTCCGGGCGGCGGACCCACGGCTGGCGCGCTGCGACCGGCTGGAGACGGACTGGATGACGGGCATCCAGTTCTATCTGACCGAGCCCACGCCCGTCATTCACGGCCACATCAACCACATCGACTCACCGTGGTCGATCACGGCCGTGAGCCAGGCCCAGTACTGGTCGGGACGGAACTTCCGCGCCGACTACGGCGACGGCACCGTGGCGGACTGCCTCTCCGTGGACGTGTCCGAATGGGACAGGCCCGGCATCCTCTACGGCAAGACCGCCAGGCAGTGCACCCGCGAGGAGGTCGCCCGCGAGGTCTGGGCCCAGATGAAGGCGGGGCTCAACGACACCGGCCGCACGGTCCTCAGCGACGCCAAGCTGCACTCGTGGTTCCTCGATCCGGCGGTCGAACTGGACGGCACCCGCGCGAGCAACGACGAGCAGCTCCTCATCCACCCCACCGGCACCTGGTACCACCGCCCCGAGGCCCGGACCGCGATCCCCAACCTCTACCTCGCCGGCGACTACGTGGCCGTCGACATCGACCTCGCCACGATGGAGGGCGCCAACGCCTCGGCCCGCGCGGCGGTCAACGCCCTGCTCGACGAGGAGGGTTCGGCGGCCGAACGGTGCGCGATCACCCCGCTCTACCGGGCGCCGGAGTTCGAGGCGCTCAAGCGGCAGGACGAGATCCGGCACCGCCTCGGCCTGCGAAACGTCTTCGATCTGGGCTAGCCGGACGGGTTACCGTCGAGTCATGACGACGGTCGCGGTGGAAACGGCTACAGGTACGGGCACCGGTGCGGGCGTGGGCGCGGGCGTGGGCTCGCTGCTGCGCGAGTGGCGGGACCGGCGGCGGATCAGCCAGCTCGAGCTGGCCCTGCGCGCCGACTCCTCCGCCCGCCACATCAGCTTCATCGAGACCGGCCGCTCCCGCCCCAGCCAGGAGATGGTCCTGCGCCTCGCCGACCACCTCGACGTCCCCGTACGGGAGCGGAACGCCCTCCTCGTCGCGGCGGGTTACGCCCCGCACTACCCCGAGCGCCCTCTGGACGACCCGGCGATGGACGGCCTGCGGGAGGGGCTCGAGCGGCTGCTGAGGACGTACGAGCCCTTCCCCGCCCTCATCGTGGACGGCACCTACCAGGTGCTGGCGGCGAACAGCGGCATCGCGATGCTGCTGGAGGGCGTCGCCGAGCCGCTGCTCGCGCCACCGCTCAACGCCATGCGCCTGACGATGCACCCCCAGGGCCTGGCCCCCCGCATCCGCAACTACCACGAGTGGCGCGACCACCTCCTCCACCAGATGCGCCGCCAACTGGCCCTGCACCGCTCGGCCCCGCTGCGCGCCCTCTACGACGAGGTCAGCGCGTACCCCCCGCCGCCGACCGGCGGCGACGAGAGGGCGGCCGCCGGCACCGGCGACCTGCCCTTCGCCCTCCCCCTGATGATCGAGCACAGGGGGCGCGTCCTGTCCTTCGTCTCGACCATCGCGACGTTCAACACCCCGATGGACGTGACCGTCTCCGAGCTGGCCCTGGAGACCTTCCTCCCCGCCGACCCGCCGACGGCCGCCTTCCTTCAGCACCTCACGCCGTAGGCACCCGGTCGAGGAAGCCGAGGACGGTGCGGATCCGCCCGTCCTCGTCCAGCGTCACGACGTCCGACCCGGCGACGGGCGCCGACCCGTCGGCCTCCGACACCAGCTCCCAGGCGAAGCGCGCGACGCCGTGGTGCCCGTCCACCGCCCCGATCTGCCGGAAGACGAACCCGGGGAACTGCTCGTGCGCCGCCGCCATCACGGCGGCGATCTCCTCGTGCCCCGTGGCGTCCGCCAGCGGGTCGGTGTATCCCCCGTCCTCGCGCCACGCGGCGGCGACGGCCTTGCCCCGCACGACCGGGTCGACGGCGTTCCAGGCCTCGAAGTAGCGCGTGACGGCGATCTCGTACTGCGACATGGTGTTTCCTCTCCCCATCCAACGAAGGACCTCTGCCCGGTCGCCCGAACCCGAGTGCGCGGGTCCGGGCGACCGGCGTGGTCATCACTCTGCCGGGACGGGGTGGGGTGGCGCGATTACCGCTGGGGTAATGGTCAGCGGCGCAGGGGGCCTTCGCAGGTGAAGGTGGTGGTGCCGGCCTTGCCGGTGGACCAGATGTCGACGGCGGCGAAGGAGCAGTTCATGTCGGCCAGGTTGGTGGCGGCTCGGGTGGTGCGGGCGAGGATGAAGTAGTCGACGGTGTCGGACATGTCGCCGAAGACGCGGTCCGGGCTGGTGGAGTCGGTGAGGTTGGCCGTGATGCGGCCCTTGCAGGTGAAGCGAGGGGTGGAACGGTCGGCGTTGCTGGTGCAGGACGGGGTGATGTGAGTTGCGGCGGTGAAGGCGGAGGCGATGCGGGCGGGGCTGGAGTGGGTGAGGGAGCCGTTGGGGACGAAGGTGGTGGCGGGGACGTAGAGGCGGTCGACGTTGCGGATCTGCTCGTCGAGGAAGGCGTCGTACTCGCGCTGCAGGGCGGTGTCCTTGCCCAGGCGGGTGCGCCAGGCGTCGAAGCCCTTGGGGTTGTCGGCGCGCTGGTAGCCGTACATCTCCCGCAGCAGCGAGGGGTGCTTGTGCCAGAGGAACTCGAAGAAGGTGCCCGCGTAGTCGTAGAAGCGGAAGCCGTCGCCGTCGTACGTGGCGTGCAGGAAGCGGTCGACGGTCATGCGGGGGCGGCCGCCGGCGGTGTCGTTGATGATGCCCTGGACCAGGGACTTGCGGACCTTGATGCCCTGGTCGCGGGTGGCGCCGTCGAAGAACTCCGCGGTGCCCTCGTCCATCGCGGTGGTGAGGTCGCGCTGGTACCAGGAGCCCTCGCCGAAGGAGCCGGGGACGGCCCAGCGGCCGTTGAGGTAGTGGGTGTACTCGTGGCGGAAGAGTTCCTCGAGGGTGAGCCGGGAGTCCTGGGGGACGCGGCGCTGGTACGTGTAGAAGGTGGCGCCCTGCTCGATGTAGACGCCGCCGTTCTTGGTGCCCATGCCCGTCAGGAGGGGGTGGAAGACCTCGTAGTCGGCGCGTGAGGCGTAGAGGTGGATGTGCAGGGTGCTGTTGGGGTCGCCGGCGAGCGGGGCGTCGGTGCCGAGCACGCGGAAGAAGTGGGCCTTGACCTGCTTGCTCGCGTAGTAGAGCTGGTCGACGGTCTTCCGGTCGAGGGCGGTGCGGACCTGGATGCCGCCCTTGTCGTAGGTGTAGGTGCGCGGGAAGATCCGGGCCTCGATCTGGGGCTTGCAGACGCCGTGGGGGCGGCAGGCCTCGTAGAAGTTGAGCCAGGAGACGAGGGACGCCCAGGGGGCGCTGGTGTCGCCGAAGGTGCGCTGGACCGGCTTCAGGAGCGTGCCGAGGTCGCGGACGATCGCCGGGCGCAGGCTGTCGATCTGGCCGAAGCGGCCGTACTCGGAGAGGGCGTCGCGGGCCGCCCACGCGTTGGGCGTGCCCTTGAGGTGGCCGTAGCCGGCGAAGGCGCGGAAGCTGTCTCTTATACACATAAGAGACAGATGCCGAGGTAGTTGACGGTGAGGGCGGCGAGGACGGCGTTGCCCCAGGCGGGGTCGGCGGCGGTGCGGCTGCCGGGGGCCATGGTGCCCAGCACCTTGCGGACCAGGCCGAGTTGGTGACGGCGCAGGCCGGTGGCACTGCCGGCGGTGAGGGCCTCGCGCAGGGTCTCGGCGTTCTGCCGGGTGGGGTCGAAGGTGTGGGCGGCGGCGCCGAGGGCGGCGACGGCCCGGCTCATGGCGTCGACCGTGGGGGCGTCCGTCAGGTCGATCTCGGTGCGGGAGAAGTCGTGGTAGACGGCGGCGTGGAGGTAGGTGAAGAGCTCCAGCAGGTGGGTGGCGTCGGTCCCGTCGTGGCGGGGCGCGAGCCGGGCGGCCCGGCCGGCGACGGCCTGGACGTGGGCCCGGGACATGACGGGGGCGAGCCGCGCGTCCCAGGTCCAGATCTGTCTCTTATACACAGACAGGTCGGTGAGGAAGTCGGCGAGCCCGTCCGGGGTGAGCCGGGTGACGCCGTCGAGGGTGCAGGGCACGCCGCCCGCCAGCGCGGGGCCGCCGCCCGGTGGCGTCGGCGCGCCGGGGACCAAGTCGCCGGGTATGCGCCCGGGTTCGAGCTTTCCGCCGCCGGGGACGGGGGTGGCGTCCGCCGGTTTGGGGGGTCTGGCGAGTCGATCGACGTCGTCGTGGGGATCGTGAACGGCGGTGCGGGCGGCGGGCGGCGCGGCAGGGGGCCGGTCCGGGGGCGCCGCCTGGACGGCCTGGGCTGTCGGCAGGGCGAGACTTGCCGACAGGGCGGCGGCGAGCAGCCCCTTGCGCGCGGTGCGTAAGACGGACACCCGTTCTCCTCAGGGGGATTGATGTGGCGTCAGACAGCGTCAGTTGCACGAGATGCGCGCCGTACCATAGTAATGTGAAATTGCACTGACAACCCGTCGGGCAGAGCGAGATCATTTCTTGACCGGTCGTTCTCGATAGGACTAGGGTCGTCGTCGTGGCCAGGACCAAGGAATTCGATCCGGACGCCGCGCTGCAGTCGGCCCTCGAGCTGTTCTGGACGCGCGGCTACGAGGCGACGTCGATGGCGGACCTCGTGGAGCACCTCGGCATCGCCCGGGCGAGTCTGTACGCCACGTTCGGCGGCAAGCACGAGCTCTACCTCAAGGCGCTGCGGCGCTACGGAGAGCAGCACGGCCCGCGCGTCGCGGAGGAGCTGGCCCAGCCCGGCCCGGTCCTGCCGGCCGTACGGGCCCTGGTCCACCGCTTCGCGGGCGAGGCGTCCCGCGACGACCTGCGCCGCGGCTGCTTCGTGACCAACACCGCCGTCGAGCTCGGCCCGCACGACCCGCCCTCCGCCCGACTCGTCGAGGAGAGCTGGCACGGCCTCGAGGCGAACCTCACCTCGGCGCTGATGCGGGCCCGCGCCCAGGGCGAACTGCCCCCGGACCGCGACCCGGTCGCGCTCGGCCGGATGCTGCTGGTGTTCCTGCAGGGCCTGCGGGTGACGGGCAAGGTGAGCCCGGAGCCGGGCCGCCTGCGCGACGCCGCCGACCAGGCGCTGAGCCTGCTGGGCTGAGCTGCCAGCTCCGTCGGACCCGATGGCCCACCCGTTGTGCGCGGGCGCTCCCGCACGCCCGCATTCAAGACTGATCGTTCCCAAATACTTCAGGAGTCGTCGACATGACCGCACGCTTCACCGGCAAGACCGTCCTCGTCACCGGCGGCGGCACCGGCATCGGCCGAGCCATCGCGCTCGCCTTCGCCCGGGAGGGCGCCCGCGTCGTGGTCGCGGGCCGCCGGGCCGAGCCCCTGGCCGAGACCGTCTCCGCCGTCGCGGCGGAGGGCGGCGAGGCCACCGCGTTCACCGCGGACGTCACCCGCTCCGAGGACGTCCGGGCCCTGGTCGACCGCACGGTGGCCCATTACGGAGGCCTCGACGTCGCCGTGAACAACGTCGGCATGCTCGCGCCGCCGGCCAAGACGGCGGACATCCCCGAGGCCGACTGGCACGCCACCATGGCCACCAACCTCACCGGCGTCTGGCTGTCGATGAAGTACGAGATCGAGCACATGCGGGCCCACGGCGGCGGCGCCATCGTGAACATCTCGTCCAACCTCGGTGCCCACATGCGCATGCCGCGCCTGGCCGCGTACGCCACCAGCAAGGCCGCCGTCTCCGCCCTGACCCGGGGCGCGGCGCTGGACCACATCGGCGACGGCGTGCGGATCAACGCCGTCAGCCCCGGGCCCGTCGAGACGCCGATGTCCACCCGGCCCGGCGAGTCGGCGGCGGAGAAGGCCGAGCGCATGGGACGGGAGGTGCCGGTCGGCCGCGCGGGCCGGCCGGAGGAGGTCGCCGCCGCCGTGCTCCACCTGGCCTCCGAGGAGGCCGGTTACACGGTCGGCACCGAACTCGTCCTGGACGGCGGCGTCACCGCCTGAAACCGGTGGGCCGGCCGACCGGTCACCTCGGTCAGCCGGCCCACCGGGTCAACTGGATCAACTGGATCAACCGGTCAGGCGTGCACCGGGGACGCCGGCTCCGCCTCAGGGGCCTCCGTCGCCTCCGCCTCCGCGGCGCCGGACCGCTCGCCCGCCGGGCGGCGGGCCGCCATCCACACGTAGACTGTCTCTTATACACATCTATGTGTATAAGAGACAGCATCCACACGTAGACGATGATGCCGGCGAAGAGGAACAGCGCGCCCTGGTAGACCGCCGCGTACCCGGCGCCCGCCACCAGCCAGAAGGAGAAGCCGAAGCCGCCGAGCGCGAGGATCATGTCGCGCGTCATCCGGCCCGCGTGGACCTTGTCCCGCTCGCCGGTGAGCAGGAAGTACACCTGCGCGGCGGTGGCCAGCAGGTAGGGGACCGTCGCCGAGAACGTCGTGATCAGGACCAGGATCTCGAAGACCCCGCCCGCGCCCGTCGTGTAGTTGATCACCGTCAGGAGCGTGGCGAGCACCGCGGCGGCGAGCACGCCGGCCGTGGGCACGCCGCGCCGCTTCTTGCCGAAGGCCGCCGGGAACAGCCCGTCCTTGGCCGCCGCGTACGGGGCCTGGGCGCTCATCAGCGTCCAGCCGTTGAGCGCGCCCACGATGGAGACGACGGCCGCGAGGGCGATCAGCGTGCCGCCCCACTCGCCGCCGAACATCGCGTCGACCGCGTCCGAGAAGGGAGCGGTGGACTTGACCAGCTTGTCGTGGGCGACGGTGCCGAAGACGGCCAGGGTGCCCAGCAGGTAGACCACGGCGGCACCGATGGTGCCCAGCACGCTCGCCCGGCCCACGTTGCGCTCGGGGTCGCGGACCTCGCCGGCGCTCATCGCCGCCGACTCCACGCCCACGTAGCTGTAGAGCAGGATCGCGGCGGACGCGGACAGACCGCCGGTCCAACTGCCGCCGCCCTCGGTGAAGGAACCGAGGTTGGAGGGGTCGAAGAAGAAGATCCCGACGACCGCGACGAAGAACAGCGGGACGAACTTCAGCACCGTGGAGATCATCTGCACCGCGCCCACCCAGCGGGTGCCGGCGAGGTTCGCCAGCGCCGGGAGCCACAGCATGAGCAGGGCCACGACCAGGTCGGAGCCCTTCGAGGCGGCGCTGCCGGTCAGCACGTGGAAGTAACCGACACCGGCGACGGCGAGGGCGGCGTTGCTGACCCAGGTCATGGTCCAGTACGACCAGGCCGACAGGAAGCCGGCGAAGTCGCCGAAGGCCTCCCGGGCATAGACATACGGTCCGCCCGTGTGCGGGAACCGCTCCGCGAGGCGCCCGAAGACCAGCGCGAGGGCGATCGCGCCGATCGTCAGCACGCCGAAGGCCAGCAGGCTGACGGTGCCGAAGGGGGCGACCGAGGCCGGCAGCAGGAAGATGCCACCACCGATGATGTTGCCCATGACCAGGGCAGTCGCGGTGGGTAGTCCGAAGCGGCGGCCGGTGCGGCCGTCGGTGTCGTGCATGGGGTGGTGCGCCTCTCGTCCTGCGGGCAGGTCGCCGGTCTCGTGCGACAGCAGACAGCACATGTATGTGCGAGTCCACATAGTGAATGGCACATGGCACGGCGCAAAATCAATAGTTTTTGTCCCGCAGTTTGTGCTCGAGGGCAGGAAAAGGTGCGGGGATCATGGCTTTGCGCCGTGATTCGTCCAGAGATCGTCCGGGCGCGGATCCGGCCGTCGGACCGCCGTCGGACCGCCGTCGGACCGGTCAGCCGGACTCCTCGGGTGGCTTCCGGGGGTGCGGGCGGTCGAGGCGGTCGAGGGTGGGGTCGAGGTCGGAGTCGTACGTGCCGGACCCCCGGCAGTGCGCGCACTGACCGGCGCGGTGCACGGTCTCGGCGGGCCCGACGAACGGGTCGACGCCGAGGCAGTACGCCAGGGCGCGCGTGACGTATCCGGAGCCGTGGCACCACTGGCACGTCCGGCCCTGGGGCGGCTCCGGTACGGAGGGTGGGTCTGTGCGTTCGCTCACGGGAAATGACCAGCCTCGCGCCACATGATCGCTGCTTGTCCCCCACAGCGTAGACCTCCACCGTCGCCGCGCCGGGCGGCCTGCGGATGTCACCCGAACGGGATCAGTCCGGTGTTCGGGCGGCCAGGGTCTCCAGCAGCGCCGGGACGTCGGCGATGGAGTCGACGGTGTGCGCGGCGACGCCGCCGGCGCCCTCGGCGGCCCGGGCCTCGTACTTGCCGGTGCGGACCTGGATCGTGGTGGCGCCGATGGCCCGGCCCCCGGCGGCGTCGGTGGTCCCGTCGTTGCCGATCACGGCCGTACGGTCCGGTGGGCAGCCCGTGGAGCGGGCGGCGAGGCCGAAGTACTCGCCGGAGGGCTTGCCCAGCAGGCGTGCGGAGCGGCCGGTGCCGTACTCGAGGGCGGCGACGATCGCGCCCGTGTCGATGAATTCCTCGCCGTCGGGCGTGCGGTAGAGCGCTCCGCGCTGCAGCGCGATGAGCTCGGCTCCGGCGCGGACCGCGCGGAAGGCGTCGTTCAGGAGGGGGTAGTCGAGCACTTCCTGACAGTCACCGACGACCACGTGCGTGCAGTGGTCGTCGGTGGAACGCAGCGCACCGAGAGTGGCGCGCAGTTCGTCGGACATCAGGGCGAGGACGCGGGCGCCCGGATGATCCGCGAGCAATGTCCGGGCGGCGACCACCGGGGTGAAGAGTTCGCCCGGATCGATGTCCAGACCGCAGCCCCTGAGGTCTTCCAGGGTCTTCTCGACCGTCTTGGATTCGGTGTTCGTGAGGAAACGCAGGGTGAATCCGCGGTCACGCAGGAGATGGACGGCTCCGGGCGCTCCGTCGACGGCGATGCCGTGATCGAAGACCGTTCCGTTGATGTCGATGAGCAATGCGCGGACCGGACAACTCACGGGCGCCTCCCGCTCGTACGACGGACCTGACGCGGACGTTGAAGCGGACGCCGGCGCGCGGCGCTCCCCACGATGCTACTCCGGTGCGCGGAAAGCCACGACGCCTGCCATCATGCAATTGTCGGCCGCGTGTAATTTCCGGCTGCCCTCGGTCCTCCGCGGTGCCGCACGGAAGGGGGCTCGATATGACGACAGGCTTTGAGTCGGCCTTCGACCCGGCGAGGACGCACCGGCCGTTCCGGCACATAGGGCTCGCGGCGGAGCACAGATCGCCCGAGAATCCGGACGGCTCGGAGGTCCGGGTCGCGCTGACGCCGGGCGGGGTGGAGGCGCTGGTCGGGCGCGGTTGCCGGGTGGGCGTGGAGCGCGGCGCGGGTGCCGCGATGGGATATTCCGACGCGGATTACCTCGCGGCCGGGGCGCATCTGGAACCGCGCGACGCGCTGTATCGCGCGAAGGACCTCGTCATCAAGCTCAAAGGGCCCGATCACCGCGATCTCGCACGCATGGATCCCGGTTCCAGCCTGTTGTGCATGGCTCACGCACGGTCCATACCGAAAAGGGTGGAGGTGGCGAACGAGCGCGGCGTCAACGTCATCGCGATGGAACTCATCCGAGAAAGCCCCGAGTTCCTTACTGAATCCTTCCTCCGCAGCCAGTTGGCATTCCGTCACCTTCTCGCGGAGCTGTCGAATGCGGCGATCGGCGAACTCTCCGTCGCCTTCGTCGGCTTCTCACCCGACGCGTTCGGCGGCCTTCAGTACGCCGCCCGCTGCCGGCCGCGTTCGCTGCACGTCGTACAGGCCCCGCCGGCCGCCGGGCCCGGCGTGGTCACCATCGGTTTCGACGAGCTCGACGACCGCGCCGCCCGCCTCGGTCAACGGCTGGTGGACAGGCACCGGGCCGGCCGCACGCCGCGCCCGTACGGCAAGAGAAGAATCCAGTGCCTGCACGAGACCGGCCGTGCCGGAGCCCGTTTCGGCATCGAACTGGCCCTGCGGAGCAACCCGCTGCTGCGCTCCCCCGCCGACATCAGAACGAGCGTCATGGGCTACGGGAACGTGGCCTTCGGCGCCCTCGACGAATGCGCCCGGCTCGGCGTCGCCCGCGTCGCCGTCCTCACCAAGCGGGCCACCCGGCGGCCCGACGTCCGCCGCCACCTGCGGTCAAGTGATCTCGTCATCAACGGAGTCGAGCAGCCGGCGCCCTTCCGCGGCGCCAGCTACATCGTCACCGACGACGACCTGGGCACCGTCCTGCGCCCCGGTTCGGTCGTCGTCGACCTCGTCGGCGGCTGCGCCACGAACCGGTCCGCGATCGAGCCGATCGTCGAGTGCACGCACCCGGCCGACCCGTACGTCGTCAGGAACGGCGTGTGTCTCGCCGCCGTGTGGGGCTGGCCCCTGCTCGGCTTCCGGCGGGAGTCCGTGGAGCGCTACAGCCATCAGATCGTCCGGGTCCTGCTGCACGACGAGCAGTTGATCAACGGACTGGCCGCGGCTCCCGCCACCATCCGGGAGGCACTGGTGGCGGGGCCGATGCTGGCCCGAAGGCCCCCTTCCCCCCGCATGGCACTCAGTGCCACACTCGGAGGATGATCAAGCGATCGTCCGAAGCGGCGGACCACGTATGGGAGTTGCTCGGCGGGGATCCCGCCCTCATGGCCGTCGTCGAGCACTCCGGACCGGAGTCCGTGCTTCCGGCGCGACTGCCCGTGCGGGAGCTGGCCCGGGCGACCGTGGCCTGCTGTGCGCTGGCCGCCGCCGAGCTGTACGCCACGCGGCGCGGCGGGCGTTCGCTGCCCGCCGTGCGGGCCGGTGACCTGCCGCCCGTGCGGGTCGACGACGGCGCCGTGGCGACGGCGTTCGCCAGCGAGCGCCTCGTGCGGCTCGACGGCCGGGCGCCCGAGACCTTCGCGCCGCTGTCCCGTTTCTGGCGCACCGCCGACGGCTGGGTGCGCACGCACGCCAACTACCCCCACCACCGCTCCCGTCTCCTCGCCGCCCTCCACGTCCCGGACCCCGGCCCCGACGGTGACGCCGCGCTGGTCGACCGCGTGGCCGCCGCGCTGGCCGGCCGTGGCGCCGCGGACGTGGAGGAGCAGGTGTACGCGGCGGGCGGGCTGGCCGTCGCCGTGCGCACCCCGCACGAGTGGGCCGTCCATCCGCAGGGCGCCGCGG
>KL569402.1:7717-8666 GCA_000715685.1 Streptomyces lilacinus | reverse complement strand
CCTGGAGCGGATCGCCGACGGGCCGGTGCGCGCGCCGGGCGGCGTTCCGGGGGCGCTGCCCGCCGCGGGACTGCGCATCCTGGACCTCACCCGGGTCCTCGCCGGCCCGGTCGCCACCCGCACCCTCGCCCTGCTCGGCGCGGACGTCCTGCGCGTCGACAGCCCCTCCCTCCCGGAGAGCCAGGACCTCCACGACGACACGGGCCTCGGCAAGCGCTCCACCGCGCTCGACCTCGGCCGGCCCGCCGACCGCGCCGTCTTCGAGGAGCTGCTCGCCGGCGCCGACGTCGTCGTCACCGGCTACCGGCCGGGCGCGCTCGACCGCCACGGGCTGTCCCCGCAGGCGCTGGCCGAGCGGCGGCCGGGCCTGGTCATCGGCCAGCTGAGCGCCTGGGGCACGTACGGGCCGTGGGGCGACCGGCGCGGCTTCGACAGCCTCGTGCAGGCCGCCTGCGGCATCGCCGCCACCGAGGCGGGCCCCGACAGCCGGCCCGGCGCGCTGCCCGCCCAGGCCCTGGACCACGGCACCGGCTACCTGCTGGCCGCCGCCGTCCTGCGCGCCGTGACCGAGCAGCACACCGAGGGCGGCACCCACCTGGCCCGGTTCGCCCTCGCGCAGACCGCGGCGTGGCTGGCGCGGGGCGTCACCCCCGACGAGGGCGAGCCCTCGGGGACGTACGATCCCGCGCCCTGGCTCGTCGAGGTCGACGGCCCGCTCGGCCGCGCGCGCCACGCGCGCTCGCCCGTGGTCTTCGAGGGCGGTCCGCGCGACTGGACCCGCCTTCCCGGACTGTGCGGCACCGACGCGCCCGTGTGGCAGTGAGGGGAAGCACCATGGCCACCAGCATCCGTCGGACCGTCGTCACCCTGCCCGCCGCGCCGCTGGGCGCGGAGAACCCGCTGCCGTCGCTGGACCTCCGCGGCGACGTCCACCGCCTCGACCGGGCCG
>KL569402.1:6691-7405 GCA_000715685.1 Streptomyces lilacinus | reverse complement strand
GCGGGTGCCCACCGACCTCGACGCGATCGTCGTCGAGAACGACCGGCTGCGCGCCACCGTCCTGCCCGGCCTCGGCGGCCGCCTGCACTCCCTCGTGCACAAGCCGACGGGCCGCCCGCTGCTGTACACCAACCCCGTGCTGCAGCCGGCCGGGTTCGCGCTCAACGGCGCCTGGTTCTCGGGCGGTGTGGAGTGGAACATCGGCGCCACCGGCCACGGCACCCTCTCCGTCGCCCCGCTGCACGCGGCGCGCGTGCCCGCGCCCGACGGCGGGGAGATGCTGCGGCTGTGGGAGTGGGAGCGGCTGCGCGACCTGCCCTTCCAGGTCGACCTGTGGCTGCCGGAGGAGTCCGACTTCCTCTACGTCGGCGTGCGGATCCGCAATCCCCACCACCGCCCCGCGCCCGTCTACTGGTGGTCGAACACCGCCGTCCCCGAGGGGCCCGGCACCCGCGTCCTCGCCCCGGCGGACAGTGCCTGGCACTTCGGCGACGACCGCGCGCTGCGCCGCGTTCCGGTGCCGGACCCGGAGGGCGCCGACCGGACGTACCCGCTGCGCGCCGAGCGGCACGCCGACTTCTTCTACGACCTGCCCGACGGCGAACGCCGCTGGATCGCCGCGCTCGACGAGGACGGCCGGGGCCTGGCGCAGACCTCCACCGACGTGCTGCGCGGCCGCAAGCTCTTCGTGTGGGGCTGTCTCTTATACACATC
>KL569402.1:6262-6393 GCA_000715685.1 Streptomyces lilacinus | reverse complement strand
GCCGGCACCCAGCTGGAGCACGTGCCGCTGGAGGCGGGCGGGGAGTTCGCCTGGCTGGAGGCGTACGGTCCGCTGGACGCCGACCCCGGTCCCGTCCACGGCACCGACTGGACCTGTCTCTTATACACATC
>KL569402.1:5683-5966 GCA_000715685.1 Streptomyces lilacinus | reverse complement strand
GCCCTGCCGCGGGCCGCGGTGGACGCCGCGTACGCCGCGTGGCGGCCGTACGCCGATCACGAGCCCGAGGAGACCCTGGCCACCGGCTCCGGCTGGGGCGCGCTCGAGGTCGAACGGGGCCGCCTCGAGCTGCCCGGCACGCCCTTCCCCACGACGGCCCTCGGGGACGAGCAGCGGCCCTGGCTGGAGCTGTGGCGGACGGGCTCCCTCGGCGAGCTCGGCGGGGAGGACGGCGCGGAGCCCGGCCCGTCCCTGGTCTCCCCGCAGTGGCGGGAGCTGTTGG
>KL569402.1:3442-5487 GCA_000715685.1 Streptomyces lilacinus | reverse complement strand
CCGCCACGTCGTACCACCTGGGCGTCGCCCAGTGGCACGCGGGCGACCGCTCGCAGGCCGCCCGCAGCTGGGAGCGCGCGCTGGGGGACGGCTTCGGCTGGCCGGCCCTGCGGTGCCTGGCGGCGGCGGACGCGCTGGACGGGCACCCGGAGCGGGCCGCGGAGCGCTACGCGCGGGCGGTGGAGGAGGCCCGGAACGCCGGTGCGTCGCGGGCGGCCCGGGAGGCGCTGGGCCGGGAGGCGATCGACGCGCTGCTGGCGGCGGGGCGGGCGGACGACGCGGCCGCCGTGCTGGCGGGGCTGCATCCGGTGACGCGGGCGCGCGGGCGGTTCCGGCTCCTGGAGGCGCGGATCCTGCGGGCGCGCGGGGACGAGGCCGCGGCGCGGCGGATCGTCGACGAGGGGATCGAGGTGGCCGACCTGACGGAGGGCGAGGCCTTTCCCCCGCCCGGCCGTTGACAGGGCCGGGACCGGGGGCCGACCCCGGTCCCGGCCCCAACCCCGGCCCCGATCCTTCCGGAGAGGTTCACTCCTGTTTGCGGTCGACGTACTCGAACACCGAGCCGTCGGGATGGCGGGCCACCAGGTTGCGGCCGATCGGCGTCGGGACCGGCCCCGCGATGATCTCGGCGCCGACGGCCCGGAGGTCGGCGAGGGCCTCGTCGACGTCCGTCACGGCGATGGTGGCCTTGATCTTCCGGAGGACGGACAGCTCCGCCTCCGGCCCGCTCATCAGGAAGAAGCACCCGACGGCCGCGACCGCGACGCCGCCGCGTCGGAAGCGCAGCGCCTCGGCACCGGTCAGTCGTTCGTACACCGCGATCGCCGCTTCCAGGTCACCGACGCACACCCGCAGCGAAGTCCCCAAAATGTTCATGAAATCCAGGCTAGTTGGCGATCGTGGTCGCGGTCACCGGGGAACGGACTCTCGTACCCTGCACAGGATTTCGCCGTTGACGACCGCGAACCAGGCGTCCTCGTGCCGCCCCCACGCCCGCCAGGCCGCGGCGATGTCCTCGAGCCCCGCCCGGTCGGTGTGCCCGCCCTCGACGGCGAGCCGGGCGTAGGGGGAGGACAGCGTGCGGTCCGCCCACAGCCCGCTCCACCAGGCGCGCTGTTCCGCGCCGGACCAACACCAGGCTCCCGCGCTGGTGGTGACGTCGGTGAGGCCCGCCTGCCGGGCCCAGGACAGCAGCCGGCCGCCGGCGTCGGGCTCGCCGCCGCCGGCGCGGGCCACGGCGACGTACAGCCGCTGCCAGTCCTCGAGGCCGGGCACGCGGGGGTACCAGGTCATGGCCGTGTAGACGACGTCGCGGACGGCGACGACGCCGCCCGGGCGGCACACGCGGCGCATCTCGCGCAGCGCGGCCACCGGGTCGCCGAGGTACTGGAGCACCTGGTGGGCGTGCACGACGTCGAAGGAGCCGTCCGGGAAGTCCAGCGCGCGGACGTCGCCGGTGGTGAAGTCGACGTTGTCGACGCCGCGTTCGCGGGCGGCGGCGCGGGCCGTGTCGAGGACGTCCTCGGCCGCGTCCAGGCCGGTCACGTGTCCGTGCGGCACGAGGGCCGCCAGGTCCGCGGTGATGCTTCCCGGGCCGCAGCCGATGTCCAGGATCCGGTGGTGCGGCCTCAGCTCGGGCAGCAGGTAGGCCGCGGAGTCGGCGGCCCGGCGTCGGCCGTGCGAGCGCAGGACGGACTCGTGGTGGCCGTGGATGTAGACACCGGTCCCCTTCGGCTCGTTCGGCCCTTTCCGCTCGTCGTGCGCCTCGGGCATGGTGGCTCCCTTCGCCTCTGCGTGGAGTGGGCAGGTAAACCGTACGCATTCATCTCGCATAGCGAGAGTCCCGTCTTGCAATACGGACGGCCCGTCACCCGCCCGCCCGTGTCGGCCCGGGCCCGCGCCCCCTTGATCTGCGAAGGTGGAGAGAAGAACGGTGAGGCACGGAGGTGCGTACGGATGCAGCAGGCCTCCGCGGCGCCGCCCGCCCTCCCGGTCCCCGAGCCGGGACTCCCCGTCCTGCCGGAGCTCGCCGCGCGGTTGTCGGA
>KL569402.1:1084-3211 GCA_000715685.1 Streptomyces lilacinus | reverse complement strand
CGGAGGCGGCCGGGCGGGCCGGCCCCGAACCGGTGGGCGGCGGGGCCGGGCTGCGGGCCGCCGCCTGCGCCTACTGGGCCCGCCGCGGCCTGCCCACGGATCCGGCCTCGGTCCTCGCGGCCCCGGGCGCCCAGCCGCTGCTGCTGGCGCTGTTCGCCTCGACGGGCGGCGAGGTGCTGCTGACCCGGCCCTGCGCCGCGTGGTACGACCCGCTGGCCCGGCTCGCCGGCCGGCTCGCCCACCACGTCGCCGTGCCGGCCGAGTGCGGCGGCGTCCCCGACCCCTTCGCCCTGCTGGAGACGGTGCGCAGGATCCGCGCCGAGGGCGGCCGGCCGCGCTTCCTGGTGCTGTCCGTCGCCGACGAGACCACCGGCACCGTCGCCCCGCCGGAGATCCTGCACGAGGTGTGCGAGGCCGCGGCCGCCGAGGAGCTGACCGTCGTCAGCGACGAGACGTGGCGCGACCGGGTGCACGACCCGCACGCGACCGTCTTCGTGGGCCCCGCCGAGATGTACCCCGACCGGGTCGTCGTCCTCACCGACCTCGCCGGCCCCCTCCTGCCCGACGCCTGGCCGGCCGCCGTCGCCCGCTTCCCGACCGGCGGCCCGGGCCCCCTCCTGCTCTCCCGCGCCGTGTCGGTGCTCACCGCCCTGCGGGCCGAACTGTCGCCCCCCGTCGCCGCCGCCGCGGCCTGGGCGCTGGCCGAGCCCGGCCCCGTGCGCGCCCGCGGCGCGGCCATGGCCCGGCTGTACGGGATCCTCGGCGCGGCGGCCCGGGAGCGGCTGAGCGCCGCCGGGGTGCTGTGCCGGCCGCCGGAGACCGGTCCCCACCTCTACGCCGACCTCGGCGAGCTGCGCGACGCCCTCGCCGCCCGCGGCATCACCGACTCCGTGGAGCTGGAGGCGCACCTGAGCGCGGTGCTCGGCCGCCCCGTGCCGGGCGGCCACCGGTTCGGCGACGCGCCCGACGCGCTGCGCGTCCGGATCTCCACCCCGCCGCTCCTCGGTGCCGGCGACGACCGGCGGCGACGCGCCCTGGAGGCCGCCGATCCGCTGGCGGTGCCGGATGTCGCGGAGGCGTTGTCCACTTTTGGATCGGCGTTCAGTGAACTCGCCCGTGCCTGATCTACCGTCGGGCGGTGGACGGGCCGCCGCGCGACGGTCCGCGCCCCGCGCACCGCACCAGGTTCCGGTTCCCCACGAATGGAGCCCCAGATGACCGAACAGACCGAGCGCCCCCTCGCGGAGCCACGGCCACTCGGCGAGATCCGCTCCTGGCCCCGGTCGTTCGCCGACCGCCTCACCGCCCCGCTGCCGGGCGTGCGGGCCCTGGCCCGCCTCGCCCGCGAGGGCCGGCTGCGGCCCAGCGCCGCGTCGCTGCGCGAGATTCCCCGGCTGCCCGTCGAGCCGGGCCCGCTGCCCGCGGTCGACGCCGGCTCCCTCGCCGTCACCTGGGCCGGGCACGCGAGCTGGGTGGTGCGGGTGGGCGGGCTCACGGTGCTGACCGATCCCGTGTGGTCGCGCCGGATCCTGGGCACCCCGCCGCGGGTCACCCCGGTGGGGGTGCGCTGGGCGGACCTGCCGAGGATCGACGCCGTCGTCATCAGCCACAACCACTACGACCACCTCGACGCGCCCACCCTCAAACGGCTCCCCCGCGACACCCACCTCCTCCTGCCGGCCGGGCTGGCCCCCTGGGCGCGCCGGCGGCGCTTCACCCGCGTCACCGAGCTCGACTGGTGGGAGGCTGTCGAGCTGCCCGGGCCGGCCGGGCCCGTCCGCTTCGACTTCGTCCCCGCCCACCACTGGAGCAAGCGGACGCTGATGGACACGTGCCGCTCGCTGTGGGGCGGGTGGATGCTGACCGCGCGGGACGGGCGGCGGGTGTACTTCGCGGGCGACACGGGCTACGGATTCTGGTTCGAGCGGATCGGCGAGCGCTACGCGGACATCGATGTCGCGCTGCTGCCCATCGGCGCCTACGACCCGCGCTGGATGCTGGGCCCGGTGCACACGGACCCCGAGGAGGCCGTCCGCGCCTGCCAGGACCTCGGGGCGCGGGTGATGGCGACGATGCACTGGTCGACGTTCCTGCTGTCCGCCGAGCCGCCGTTGGAGCCGCTGCGGC
>KL569402.1:0-770 GCA_000715685.1 Streptomyces lilacinus | reverse complement strand
GCGGGTGCTGACGGCGGTGTGAGGCGCGGTCGCGCTCACCTGTTCCATGAAGATGCGTCACCCCTTCTAGGAGAGCGCCTCACCCGTTCCAGGAGAAGGTGAACCGGTTGGCGCCGTGGCCGGTGCAGGTGAGGTACGAGGGGAACCGGCTGGCCCGGGTGTCGAGGCCGACGATGCGGCTGACCTCGTCGTAGCTGAAGTACACCGACCCGTCGGCCACGTCCTGCCCGCCGCGCCGCACCACCATCCGTACGGGCACGCCCTCCCGCACGCCGAAGTCCCGGGCCGGCTGATCCGGCGTCAGCATCACGTCGAGGCCGTCGTCCTGCCGCAGCAGGCGCAGCGTCACGGGCCGTTCGGGGCCGCCCTCGGCGGAGCGGAAGTCGGCCCGTACCACCCGGCCCCTGGGCCCGTCGGGGGCGACGACGGCGAGGCTGTGGTAGCCGCCGGCGGCGACGTGGGTGACGTCGGCGTTGCCGGCGGCCGTCAGGATGCCGGACACCTGCCCGTCGCCGTCCTTGCCGGCGCCGACGATCCGGCCGTCTCGGGTGACGGCCAGGCTGTGCAGGTGGCCCGCGGCGACGGCGGCGATCTTCTGGCCCTGGGCCGCGCGCAGGATCCCGGACACCTGGCGGTGGCCGTCCCGGCCGGCGGCGAGCAGCCGGCCGTCGTCGGTCACGGCGAGGCTCTGCAGCGCGGCCGCGGAGACGGCGACGACATTCTGGCCCTCGGCCGCCGCCAGGATGCCGGACACCTGCCCGTCGTCGTCC
>KL569401.1:56596-57931 GCA_000715685.1 Streptomyces lilacinus | reverse complement strand
ATGCGCAGCAGGTCGGGGTTGACCTCGCGGCGGGCGGCACCGCGGCCGCCGTGGTCGGTCTCCTCCTCGAAGAGGTCGTACATCCGCCGGCCCGCGAGCACGTGCTGCCAGAGGGGGACGGGCCGCTCCTCGGAGACGATCACCTGGGTGTCGCCGCGCACGGTGTCCAGCCAGTCGCCGAACTCCTCGGCGTTGGAGACGGTGGCGGAGAGGGAGACCAGGGTCACGGACTCGGGGAGGTGGATGATCACCTCTTCCCAGACGGCGCCGCGGAAGCGGTCGGAGAGGTAGTGCACCTCGTCCATGACCACGTGGCCGAGGCCGACGAGGGCCTGGGAGCCGGCGTAGAGCATGTTGCGCAGGACCTCGGTGGTCATGACCAGCACCGGGGCGTCGGCGTTGACGCTGTTGTCGCCGGTGAGCAGGCCGACCTTGGCGGGGCCGTAGCGCTTGACGAGGTCGTTGTACTTCTGGTTCGACAGCGCCTTGATGGGTGTCGTGTAGAAGCACTTGCGACCCTGGGAGAGGGCCAGGTGGACGGCGAACTCGCCCACGATGGTCTTGCCGGAGCCGGTGGGCGCCGCGACCAGCACCCCCTTGCCCGCCTCCAGGGCCCGGCAGGCCTCCACCTGGAAGGGGTCCAGCTCGAAGTCGTACATCTCGCGGAAGGGGGCGAGTGCGGTGGCCTGCTCGGCGGCGCGCTGCCGTGCCAGGGCGTAGCGCTCAGCAGGGGACATGTCGTCGGTCATCTTGATGACGAGCCTACCGGGCACCTCCGACAGCGACCCGATCTTTATCGGGCCCCCAGCAGCCGCACGGCTCCGGGGACGGTTTCGGCGGTCAGCGGCAGCGGGCCGAGGGGCTCGCCGTCCGCGTAGCCGGTGATGCCGTCGGCACGGAGGGTGACCTTGGCGGCGCGGTGGGTGGTGACGAGGGGGTGGCCGAGGTGGGTGCCGCGGTAGACCTTCGGGAAGACCGCGAGGAGCGTCGAGCGGCGGCAGGGGCCGACGACGGTGACGTCGAACAGCCCGTCGTCCAGCCGGGCGCCCGCGCAGATGCGCATGCCGCCGCCGTACGAGCCGCCGTTGCCGACCGCGACGAGGGTCGCCTCGATCGACAGCTCGGGTCCGTCGTCGAGGCGGAGGCGGTACGGGATCGGGCGCAGCGCGGCCAGCTCCGCGACCAGCGCGGCGTCGTAGCGGAGCCGGCCGGTGGGGAAGCGCATGCGGTTGCCCCGGTCGTTGACGCGGGAGTCGAAGCCGGAGGCGAGGACCGTGCCGAACCACCGCTCCCCCACCCTGCCGAGGTCGACGGCCCGGCCGCCGTCGCCCTTGA
>KL569401.1:53550-56343 GCA_000715685.1 Streptomyces lilacinus | reverse complement strand
GATGTGTATAAGAGACAGAGCGAAGTCGTTTCCGGTGCCGACGGCCACGGCGCCCAGCGGGGTGGCGGTGCCGGCGACCGCGCGCAGGGCGAGCGAGACCATGCCGTCGCCGCCGACGGCGACCAGCGCACCCGTGCCGCCGGCCACGGCCTCCCGGGCGCGCCGGAGCGCGTCGGGGGCGTCGCGACCGAGGACGGTGCGGACGGAGAAGCCGGCGTCGCGCAGCACGCGGGCCGCCGGCTGGGCCGCGCGGGCGCCCCGGCCGCGGCCCGCGGTGGGGTTGACGAACAACGTGATGTCGGCGGTCACGCGGGGACCCTACCGGGTCGTGGCGGGGCGGGAACACGGCAGGGCGGCCGCTGTTGATCAGCGGCCGCCCTGCTCGGTCCGGGGTGCGGTGCCGGCTCAGGTCACGTCGTCGTAGCCGCCGCGGTGGTGGGGGGACTGCTCCGGCACGGGGGCCGCCGGCTCGGCGTCGTCCGCCGTCCGCGGGGTCAGGTCCAGCGGTGCCGCCTCGTCGTCGGAGAGCAGCCGGTCGGGGTTGCGGGCCTCGCGGCGCTTGTCGTTGAGGATCGAGAACCCGACGGCGCCGAAGTAGAGGATGATGATCGGGACGGCGAGGACGCACATGCCGAACGGGTCCGTGCTCGGGGTGGCGACCGCGCCGAAGACGAAGACGGCCATGACGACGCCGCGCCACCACTTGGCCATCGTGCGGCCGGTGACCATGCCGGCGAGGTTCATCATGACCAGGACGAGCGGCAGCTCGAAGGCCAGGCCGAAGACGAGGATCATCCGGACGCTGAAGTCGAGGATGTCGTCGAGCGCGAGGGTGTTGGCCGCGGAGTCCGGGGTGATGCTCAGCAGCACCTGCATGCTGGTGGGCATGATCAGGTACGCCAGGTAGGCGCCCGCGAGGAAGAGCGGGGCGGCCGTCGCGACGAAGGCGACCGTGTACTTCTTCTCGTTCTTGTGCAGCCCGGGCGCCAGGAACGCCCAGAGCTGGTAGAGCCAGACCGGCGCCGAGACGGTGACGCCGACCAGGAGGCAGACCTTCACGATGGTGGTGAAGGGCGACGTCAGGTTGGCGAAGATCAGGACGGCGCAGTTGCCGCCGTGGCTCTGGGCCAGATCACGGTCCGGGCACTTGGGCACGGGACTCGCCAGGAAGTCCATGATCTGTTTGTTGTAGAAGGCGGCGACGATCGCGACCAGGACGATCGCCAGGACCGCCTTCGCCAGCCGGTTGCGCAGCTCGCGCAGGTGCTCCGCGAGCGGCATCCGCCCCTCGGGGTCCTTCTCCTTCTTGCGGGCAGACTTGAGCAACCCACGTCCCTATCTCGTGCGGCTGACGGGCGCCCTCGGCGGCCGTCGTCTCGGTCTGTCCTGGGTCAGCGCTGGGTCGTACGGTCGCTGGGCTCGGTCACCGGGCGGGAGGTGACGTCGCCGGGCGCGGCCTTGATCGTACGGGGGCCCTGCTCGCCGGCCGGCGGGTCGGCGGGGGCGGCGGCGGTGTCCTGGCCCTCCGACTTCATCGCCTTGGCCTCGCTCTTGAGGATGCGGGCGGACTTGCCGAGCGAACGCGCCATGTCCGGGAGCTTCTTCGCACCGAACAGCAGGACGATGACGACGAGGATGAGGATGATCTCGGGCGCTCCGAGCCGTCCGAACATATGCGTTTACCTTCTCACCGAAGCGGATGATTGGTGGGACCGAGCAACTGATCGGACATATGTCCATCAGCCGTACGGCAGCGATCGTAACGCGCAGGGGTAAACGCTGGGCAATCCCTGTGCATACTCCCAGTCGCGACCCTCCGCCTCGTCAACAGGGCCACCTCGACCAGACTACCGTCCGTGTCATCACCCCAGGAGGCGGCGGCCGTGGCCGCCGTCACCGCCCGCTCACCGGTCGCGCATCGTCCGCGCACTCGCCGCGGCGAAGGGGGCGGCGGCCCGCTCCAGGTCCTCGGCCGCCCGGGTGATGCGCCGCGAGGCCTCGGCCACCTGCCGGGCCAGCCGCCGCGTCTCCACGAAGACCCGGGCGGCGAGGACCGCGAGCACGGCGAGGCCGCAGAAGCCGAGGGCGATGGCGAGCATGGGCCAGAACATGGAACGAGCCTATCGAGGGGGATCAGAAATGGCCGGAAAGTGACGTTTGATGCATCAGACGTTTGCTGCACCAGGCGGTGGGTGCGTCAGAAGGTGGGCGCATCAGGCGGTGATGTGCAGCCGCAGGGTGCGCACCCCGCCGCCGGTCAGCAGCTCCACGATCCGCTCCCCGGCCGGCTTGCGGACCGCGGACCCGCAGTCGGGGCAGGTGAAGGAGTAGAAGGTGGTGCGGTCGCTGGCGCCGATCGCCAGCCGCAGCGCACCGGCGTTCAGCTCGAAGCTGCCCCGGCAGTCGGGGCACGCGGCCTTGAAGACCGCCGCCGCCACCGTCCTCGCGTCCCTCACGTCACACGCCCCTTCGTCGCGCGCTTGTTTCGACACCGTGCTCCCCGGCATCCGGCTCACCGTCACTCTCCGTACGCCACCAGCGTCTCGCGGGCCGCCTCCCGGGCACTGTCGGCCAGCGCCGCCGGGGAGACGATCCGTCCGTCCCGGCCCAGCCGCAGCGCCAGGCGCCGCAGCGAGGCGGGGTCGGGCGTGCGCAGCGTGATCCGCAGGCCGCCCTCGGGCAGCTCCTCGGCGCTGTCGTGCGGGTAGTACTCGGCGACCCAGCGCCCGCCGGGCCCGACCTCGATGACGACCTCGGGGTCCTCGGCGGCGGGCTGGACCAGCCCCTCGGACA
>KL569401.1:52885-53337 GCA_000715685.1 Streptomyces lilacinus | reverse complement strand
CCCAGCCCCTCGGACAGGTCCCGCAGCTCGACCGGCGGCGGGTCGCAGGCCTCGTCGAGCAGCCGGATCTCGGCGACCCGGTCCAGGCGGAAGGTGCGCCGCGCCTCGGAGAGCCGGCACCACGCCTCCATGTAGGTGTGGCCCACGACGAACAGCCGGATGGGGTCGACCTCGCGCTCGGTCAGCTCGTCGCGCGCGGGCGAGTAGTAGCGCAGCCAGACCCGGCGGCGCTCGGAGATGGCCCGGTCGATGTCGGCGAAGACGCCGCCCTCGGACTCGAAGCTCACCGAGAGCCGGGAGCTGGCGCCCGCCGCCTCGCCGGCCGCGGCCTCCACCTTGGCGGTGGCGCGCAGCAGCGCCTGCCGGTCGCTCTCGCGCAGCCCGGGCAGGGTGGCCACGGCCCGCGCCGCGACCAGCAGGGCGGTGGCCTCGTCGGCCGCCAGCCGCAGCGG
>KL569401.1:51744-52622 GCA_000715685.1 Streptomyces lilacinus | reverse complement strand
CCCCCCAGCCGCAGCGGCTCGCCGGTGCCGGCGGCGTCGGGGTTGTGCCACCAGATGCGGTCGCCGTCGGTGTCGATGTCCAGCAGGTCGCCGCCCCGGAAGCTGGTGCCGCACATGGGCAGCACGTCGAGGTCGCCGATGAGCTCGTCCTCGGTGATGCCGAAGGCGCGGGCGACGTCGGCGACCCGGGCGCCGGGGCGTTCCCTCAGGTAGGTGACCAGGGACAGCATGCGCCGTGTCTGGTCAATGGCGTTTCCGGCCATCAGTTGTGGGTCCCGTTCCTCTCAGCCCTTGGCGACGGCGCGCAGCCGGTCGATCACATCGGCCCGCAGCTCGGCGGGTTCCAGCACGATCACGTCGGGGCCGAACTCCACGAGCCAGGCGTCCAGTCCGCGTCCGTAGGGGATCTCCAGCTCGTCCCAGCCGTCGCCGAGGTCGCGGGTGGCGGTGGCGCGGGCCCGCAGCGGGTAGCCGTGGTCGGCGCGCACCTTGATCCGGGCCGTGCCGGTGGCCGTCTCGCCGGCCCAGCTCTCGACCGTCCCGCGCACGGTGACGTGGTCGGGCACGGGCGCGGTGAAGGGCAGGGCGCGGGAGCGGACCCGGCCGGTGATGCGGGAGAGGCGGAAGACGCGCTCGGCCCCGCGCTCTCGGTCCCAGCCCGCCAGGTACCAGTGGCCGCGCCAGCACTCCAGCGCCCAGGGCTCGACGGTGCGCTGCTCGGGGCGGGCGGCATTGGCCTTGCGGTAGTCGAAGACGACGACGCGGCGGTCGCGGGCGGCGAGCATCAGCGGCTCGAAGGCGGCCTCGTGGACGGGGATCCGCGTCTCGAGGGCGCTGCCGCCGTACGGGTCCTCGGCCAGCGGCATCCCGGCCGCGCG
>KL569401.1:47679-51442 GCA_000715685.1 Streptomyces lilacinus | reverse complement strand
AGGTAGCCGATCTCGCCGTCGAGGCCCTCGACGGTCTCGATGATCAGCCCGAGCTCGCGGAGGTCGTCCTTGTCGCGCTCGAACATCCGGTTGAAGGCGTCGTCGTTCCCGGGATCGCCGCCGGCGTCACCGCCCGCCTGGATGTACGCCTCGATCGATCCCCGCAACTCCCCCTTGCTGAGCGGGCGGCGCGCGCCCAGCAGGCACAGCGCCAGGCTCATCAACCGCTCGGCCTTGGCAATCGCCATCGACGCCCTCTCTACTTGTGCTCTCAACCGTTGACCGTACCGCTCGCGGCTCCCACGACAAAAGCCGAGGGCCCGTGCCGGGCAGGCACGGGCCCTCGGCCCTCGTCAGCGGTGGCTCAGACGGCGATCAGGTCGCACACGAAGATCAGCGTCTCGCCCGGCGCGATCACGCCGCCGCCGGCGCCGCGGTCGCCGTAGCCGAGGTGGGCGGGGATGACCAGCTTGCGGCGGCCACCGACCTTCATGCCCTGGATGCCCTGGTCCCAGCCCGGGATGACCTGGCCGGCGCCGAGCTTGAACTCCAGCGGGTTGCCGCGGTTCCAGCTCGCGTCGAACTCCTCGCCGGTGGACCAGGCCACGCCCACGTAGTGGACCTTGACGAAGTCCCCGGCCTTGGCCACGGCACCGTCGCCCTCCCAGATCTCGGTGATCTCGAGGTCGGTCGGAATCTGGCCCTCGGGGAAGTCGATCTCGGGCTTTTCGATGTTCACGAACGTGCTCCTACGAATGAATCGTGTAGACAACCGTGCAATTCTGGCAGACCCCGATCAGCGGATCAGACCTTGCCCACGATGTCCACGACGAAGACCAGCGTGTTCTTGTCGAGGCCGCTCTGCGGCTGGCCCTCGTAGCCGAACTTCGGCGGGATCACCAGCTCCACCCGGTCGCCCACGTGCTTGCCGACCAGGCCCTTGTCCCAGCCGAGCACGACCGAGCCGGTGCCGATCTGGAAGGCCGTGGCGCCGGAGTGGTCCCAGGAGGAGTCGAACTTCTTGCCGTCCTCCCACTTCACGCCGGTGTACTGCGCGATCAGGCCGTCACCGGCCTTGATCTCCGGGCCGGTGCCCTTGATCAGCACCTGCTCCTTGAGGTCGGCCGGCGGCTTGGTGTCCTTGGGGATGGTGATCTCGGCGGCCTTCTGCGGCTCGGTCTTGACCTCGGGCATGCCCGCCTCCGGCTTGGCCTGCTCGCCCTTGGCCTCGCTCTTGGCGTCGACCTTCTGGGCACCGACGACGTCGATGACCCACACCAGGCCGTCCTCGGGCTTCACGCCCGCCTGCGGATTGAGCTGGTCGCCGATGAGCGCCTTGGCGGTGCCCTCGATCTCGATGCGGGAGCCGGCCTTCTGGCCGATCACGGCGTCCAGCACCTTGGCGGGCATCTCCTGGCTGGGCTGGCCCAGCTGCTGGACCATCTGCCGGCGCGGGCCGGGCGCCCCGCTCGCCGTGGCGCCCGTCTTGTCCTGGGCGGCCCAGGTCCCGCCGAGGGGCTTGTTGTCCTTCATGGTCTGCCCGGCGAAGTCCAGCCGGACGAAGGAGCCCTTCTCCGCCTTCTCGCCCGAGCCCTCGGTCAGGGTCTTGACGACCATCTTGTCCGACGGCTTGGCGTCCTTCGGCACGGAGATCTCGGGCTTCTCCCCGAACTTCCCCTCGACCTTCACCGTGGCGGAGGAGTCCGACCCGCACGCCGCGGCGGTGAGCAGCAGGACGGGCACGGCCAACGCCGCGGCGAGGCGACGCGCGTTCTTCGTGTGGTTCATGAAGTCCAACTCGGGGCAGTAGGGGTCGCTGGGCAGTGCCGTCACTCTACGGCCTGTCTCCCGCCGATCAACCCCGTCCGACACGGATGTGCGCCGGGTCCGGTGAACCCGGCGCACACGCGTGCCCTTTACCGAAAAAGCGGTGCCTCACATTCCGGCGATGAGCTTCTCCACCCGGTCGTCCACCGACCGGAAGGGGTCCTTGCACAACACCGTGCGCTGCGCCTGGTCGTTGAGCTTGAGGTGCACCCAGTCCACGGTGAAGTCCCGGCGCTGTTCCTGGGCGCGGCGGATGAAGTCGCCGCGCAGCCGGGCCCGGGTGGTCTGCGGGGGCACCGACTTGCCCTCGAAAATCTTGACGTCGTTGCACACCCGAGCCGCCTGGCCGCGCTTCTCCAACAGGTAGTACAGGCCCCGGCGGCGGTGGATGTCGTGGTAGGCCAGGTCTATCTGGGCCACCCTCGGGTGCGACATGGTGATGTTGTTCTTCGCGCGGTACCGCTCGATGAGCTGGTACTTCATCACCCAGTCGATCTCGGTGTTGATGCGGTCCAGGTCCTCGTCGCGGATGGCCTCCAGCGAGCGGCCCCACAGCTCCAGGACCCGCTCGACCGTGCCGGTGCGGATGCCCCGGCGCTCGCAGAAGTCCACGGCCTTCTCGTAGTACTCCTGCTGGACCTCGAGGGCGGAGGCCTCGCGGCCGCTGGCCAGGCGCACCTTGCGCCGGCCGGTGATGTCGTGGCTGACCTCGCGGATGGCCCGGATGGGGTTCTCCAGCGTCAGGTCGCGCATGACCGTGCCCGCCTCGATCATGCGCAGGACGAGGTCGGTGGCGCCGACCTTGAGCAGCATGGTCGTCTCGGACATGTTGGAGTCGCCGACGATGACGTGCAGCCGGCGGTAGCGCTCGGCGTCGGCGTGCGGCTCGTCGCGGGTGTTGATGATCGGGCGCGAGCGGGTGGTGGCGGAGCTGACGCCCTCCCAGATGTGCTCGGCCCGCTGGCTGACGCAGTAGACCGCGCCGCGCGGGGTCTGCAGCACCTTGCCCGCGCCGCACAGCAGCTGCCGGGTGACCAGGAAGGGGATGAGGATGTCCGCGAGACGCGAGAACTCCCCGTGCCGCGCGACGAGGTAGTTCTCGTGGCAGCCGTAGGAGTTCCCGGCGGAGTCGGTGTTGTTCTTGAAGAGGTAGACGTCGCCCGCGATTCCCTCCTCGTGCAGGCGGCGTTCGGCATCGACCAGCAGGCCCTCGAGGATGCGCTCGCCCGCCTTGTCGTGGGTGACCAGCTCGATCACGCTGTCGCACTCCGGAGTCGCGTATTCCGGGTGCGATCCCACATCCAGGTAGAGACGGGCGCCGTTGCGCAGGAAGACATTGCTGCTGCGGCCCCAGGAAACGACACGACGGAAGAGGTACCGCGCCACTTCGTCAGGCGACAGTCGGCGCTGTCCCCTGAACGTGCACGTGACGCCGTACTCGTTCTCCAGCCCGAAAATGCGGCGGTCCATGCCTGAACATTACGCCTGATGCCCTGCGCTGAAACCGGGTTCGACCGCACCGTTCCGATCATTTTCCGACCGGGCCACGACCGGCGAGGGGCTCGAGGGGGCCCGCAGGGCCCGCCGGGCCGCCACCATGACGACCAGGGCCGCGAACCCGCCGCCCACCGCGACGAGGAAGCCCGCGCGGGCGCCGCCGGACTGCACCGCCGGTCCCACGAAGGCCGTGCCGATGGCCGCGCCGACGCCGAAGGAGGTCACCAGCCAGGAGAACGCCTCGGTCACCGTGCCGCGCGGCGCGTGCCGGTCGACGACCACGAAGGCGGTGGCCAGACAGGGCGCGAGGAAGAGGCCCGCCACACCGGCGAGGACCGTCATGGCCACCGTGCCCGGGACCAGCACCAGCGGCACGTAGAGCAGGGCCAGGCCGCCGACGAGCACCCGCAGGCGCTGCTCGGGGCCTGTCTCTTATACA
>KL569401.1:45746-47429 GCA_000715685.1 Streptomyces lilacinus | reverse complement strand
GGGCGCCGATGCCCAGGGCCGACAGCAGCCAGCCGGCGATGTTGCCACCGCCGTGCGCGTCGCCGTAGGCGACCGCGGCGACCGCGATGGAGCCGAGGGCCGAGCCGATGAAGAAGAACGTGCCCAGCAGCACCAGCAGACCGCGGGAGCGCAGCGCGCCCAGCCAGTGCGCCTCGCGGGGCGCGCTGCGCCACTTCCGGGAGGGCGGCGAGGTGACCACCGCGAGGGCGCCGACGACGCCCATCAGGTGGAGCACGTTCAGCGCGGCGGCCTCGGACCAGAGCGCGACGATCCGGGTGACGATCAGCGGGCCGACCACGTAGATCAGCTCCTGCGCGATCGCGTCCAGGGAGTACGCGGCGTGGAGGTCGTCCTCGTTCTTCAGGACCGAGGGCCACAGGGCCCGCAGGCCGCCCTCGAGCGGGGGCGCGAAGAAGCCGGCCACGATCATGGCCGCGTAGGACAGGGGCAGCGGGTCCAGGCCGACGACGGTGAAGACCGCCATGCCCAGCGCGGTCATCAGGGCCGAGGGCAGGATGACGCGGGGCTGGCCGTGGAGGTCGACGGCCCGGCCGAGCAGCGGCTGACCGACGGCGTTGGCCACGCCGTAGACTGCCGAGAGCGCGCCGGCGAGGGTGAAGCTGCCGCCCTCGGCCCGCACGAAGAGCACGATGGCCAGCGCGGCCGTGGCATTGGGCAGCCGGCCCACCAGGGTGCCGGTGAGCAGTCGCGCCGCGTGCCGCGTCTTGAGCATCTCGACGTAACCGCCGCCCGCCCCTGCCATCGTCCGCCTCTCATCCCGCCCCGGGTCGTCCCGCCCGGTTCGTCTTTGACCGAGCCATCCCGGTTTTACGTATAACTAGATTGGTTATACGTACCATGGCGGCAGCCCGCGGGTCCAGCCGTGCGGCGGCACTGCGGCGTGGGGAGAGGGGCGCGGACGGTGACGGACACGGAGGAGACCGGGGGCCGGGGACCGGCGGACACGGGGGGCCGGCGCTGGCCGACCGTCCGGGGGCCGCGCGCGGCCGCCCGGATCACCAGCCGGGACGTGGCGCGGGCGGCGGGGGTCTCGCAGGCGACCGTCTCCCTCGTCATGGGCGACAAGTGGCGCGGCCGGGTCTCCGAGCCCACCGCCGAGGCCGTCCGCTCGGCGGCCCGCGAGCTGGGCTACCGCCCCAACCTCACCGCCCGCAACCTGCGCCTCGGCCGTACGCGCACGGCGCTGCTGGTCGTCCCGGCCCTGACCAACGAATTCTTCGCCCGCGTCTACACCGGCGCGGCCCGGGCCGCCGCCGAGCACGGCATGGGCGTGGTCCTCTACCCCTCCCCGGAGGGCACCGGTCCGGCCCGCGACCCCTTCGCCTCCGCGCGGGCCGCGCTGGACGGGGTGATCGCCTCCTCCATGGCGGCCGAGGCGCTGGCCGACATCCGCGAGGGCGGGCTGCCGCTGGTGATGCTCGACAGCGACCCGGAGCGCCCGGAGGCGGCCGCGACGGTCAACCTCGCCATCGCCGACGGCATGCGGCAGGTGACGGAACACCTCCTCGCGCTCGGCCACCGCCGCTTCGCGCACCTGGCGGCCGACATCGACTCCTGGACCTTCCGCGTCCGGGCGCGGGCCCTGGCCGAGACGCTGCGCGGGACGGCCGGCACGGTGGTCCGTACGGAGCCGGCCGCGCT
>KL569401.1:45161-45503 GCA_000715685.1 Streptomyces lilacinus | reverse complement strand
GCCCTCACGGCTTCCGGGCCCGGCCTCCGCCCCACGGCGCTGATCTGCGACAGCGACGTCCTGGCGGCGGGCGCGTGCAAGGCGGCCCGCCGGCTGGGGCTCCGGGTGCCGGACGACGTCTCGGTGACCGGCTTCGACGACCTGCCCCTGGCGACGGCGCTCGAGCCGGAACTCACGACGGTGCGGCTGCCGGCGGAGGCGGTGGGGGAGGCGGGGTTGCGGGCGCTGGTGTCGGTGCTGGAGGGGGTGGCGGTGCCGCCGGCGTCCCTGCCCGTGGAACTGGTGCCGCGTGCGTCGTCGGGAGCGGTGGTTTCTTCTCCCCCACCCCGCCCCTTCCCGTAA
>KL569401.1:38054-44829 GCA_000715685.1 Streptomyces lilacinus | reverse complement strand
TGCCCAGACCGCGTCCTCAAACGCCGGACGGGCTGGATTTATCCAGCCCGTCCGGCGTTTGAGGGCCAGGACTACTCCTCCTCGGCCTCCTCGGCCGCGCCAGCCTCGGGCGCCGAGCCCGAACCCTCCTCCAGCAGCCGGGACAGCTGGCGGCCCAGCAGGCGCTTGAACTTGCGCTGCTGGGGGCGCTTGCGGTCCAGGACCGCGACCTCGAGCTGCTCGGCGGTCAGCGTCCGCTCCGTGCCGTTCGTGTCGCGGGCCAGCGACTCGACGGCGAGCTTGAGCGCCTCGGACAGCGTCATCCCGTCCCGGTGTCGCTGGTCCAGGTAGCTGCTGATCTGGTCGGCGTTGCCGCCGACCGCGACCGAGCCGTGCTCGTCGACGATCGAGCCGTCGTGCGGCAGGCGGTAGATCTGGTCGTCCTCGGGGGCGGCCCCGACCTCGGCGACGATCAGCTCGACCTCGTACGGCTTCTCGCCGGCGCTGGAGAAGATCGTGCCCAGCGTCTGCGCGTAGACGTTCGCCAGGCCGCGGGCCGTGACGTCGTCGCGGTCGTAGGTGTAGCCGCGCAGGTCGGCGTAGCGGACGCCGCCGATGCGCAGGTTCTCGAACTCGTTGTACTTGCCGACCGCCGCGAAGGCGATCCGGTCGTAGATCTCGCTGACCTTGTGCAGCGCGCGGGACGGGTTCTCGGCGACGAAGACCACGCCGTCGTTGTACTGGAGGACCACGACGCTGCGGCCGCGCGCGATGCCCTTGCGGGCGTACTCGGCGCGGTCGGCCATGGCCTGCTGGGGTGAGACATAGAACGGCGTCGACACCGCTATCCGTCCCTTTCTGTGGGTGACGAAGACATCAAGGGCTCAGGGCTCAAAGGCAGGGGCTCAGAGCAGCGCGGCGCGCGGGCCGTCCGGCTCCTCGAGGCGCCGGTCGTGGACGGCGCGGACGATCTCGGAGCACTCGGCCTCGGTGAGCTTCCGGAAGCCTTCGTCGGTGATCACGGTGACGATGGGATAGATGCGGCGCGCGAGGTCGGGCCCGCCGGTCGCCGAGTCGTCGTCGGCGGCGTCGTAGAGCGCCTGGACGACGAGCGTGGTGGCCTGCCCCTCCGTGAGGTCCTCCCGGAAGAGCTTCTTGAGCGCACCGCGCGCGAACAGCGAGCCGGAGCCCGTGGCCGCGAAGCCGTGCTCCTCGGAGCGCCCGCCGGTGACGTCGTAGGAGAAGATGCGGCCCTTCTGCCGGTCCACGTCCCAGCCGGCGAAGAGCGGCACCACGGCCAGGCCCTGCATGGCCATGCCGAGGTTGCTGCGGATCATCGTCGACAGTCGGTTGGCCTTGCCCTCCAGCGAGAGCGAGACGCCCTCGACCTTCTCGAAGTGCTCGAGCTCGAGCTGGAAGAGCTTGACCATCTCCACCGCCAGCCCGGCCGTGCCGGCGATGCCCACGGCCGAGTACTCGTCGGCGGGGAAGACCTTCTCGATGTCCCGCTGCGCGATGACGTTGCCCATCGTGGCCCGCCGGTCACCGGCGAGCACCACGCCGCCGGGGAACGAGGCGGCGACGATGGTCGTGCCGTGCGGGGCCTCGATGACGCCCCGCGGGGGCAGCTGCCGGTTGCGCGGCAGGAGCTCCGGCTGGTGCTGGGCGAGAAAGTCCATGAACGACGACGAGCCCGGCGTCAGGAAGGGAGCCGGCAGACGCCCGGTGCTAGAGAAATTGGCTTCCACACGATTCCTTCGAAGAGATCTTGAAATTCTGCACGGACCATACCCCCGGGGCCGTAAGGCGGCCGTCCCGTGCCCCTGACCCGGGGCACGGGACGGAGAGCCCGCTCTACTGGCCGCCCTTTTGTACGAACGAACGTACGAAGTCCTCGGCGTTCTCTTCGAGCACATCATCGATTTCGTCCAGCACGGAGTCCACGTCGTCCGACAGCTTCTCCTGGCGCTCCTTGAGGTCCTCGGAGACCTGCGCGTCCTGCGCCTGCTCCTCGACCTCCTCCGTCGAACGCGTGGCCTTCTGCTGTCCGCCGCCGGTGTCCTTGGTCGCCATACCCCTCACCCCGCTCGGTTTCGACGTACACGTACACGAGACGTACAAGATCAGACCCTACAAGCAGGGCCCGACATCGACCCTGCACTTGCTACAACGTCCCGGAACCACCCTGATGATTCCCGTTTCCCGTGCTCCTCAGACCCTTCGCCGGCCACCGCTCAGCCGCCCGACAGCACCCGGACCAGGTCCTCGGCCGTGCGGCAGCGGTCCAGGAGCTCCTTGACGTGGTTGCGGGTGCCGCGCAGGGGCTCCAGGGTGGGGACCCGCTGCAGGGAGTCGCGGCCCGGCAGGTCGAAGATCACGGAATCCCAGGAGGCGGCCGCCACGTCATCGGCGTACTGCTCCAGGCAGCGGCCCCGGAAGTAGGCCCGGGTGTCCTCGGGCGGGGCCGTACGGGCGCGGGCGACGTCGGCCTCGTCGACCAGGCGGCGCATCTTGCCCCGGGCGGCGAGACGGTTGTAGAGCCCCTTGTCGGGGCGGACGTCGGCGTACTGCAGGTCCACCAGGTGCAGCCGCGCCGCGTCCCAGTCCAGGCCGTCGCGCCGGCGGTAGCCCTCCAGCAGCTCGCGCTTGGCCACCCAGTCCAGCTCGCCCGCGAGGCTCATCGGGTCCCGCTCGAGGCGGCCCAGGACGTCCTCCCAGCGGCTCAGCACGTCCTTGGTCTGCTCGTCGGCGTCGGCCCCGAAGCGGTCCTCCACGTACTTGCGGGCCAGCTCGCAGTACTCCGTCTGGAGCTGGACGGCGGTGAGCGTACGGCCGCTGCGCAGCGTGATCAGTCGTCGCAGCGAGGGGTCGTGGCTGACCTGGTGGAGGGTGCGGACGGGCTGCTCCACGGCGAGGTCGGCGGCGATGAAGCCGTCCTCGATCATGGACAGGACCAGGGCGGTGGTGCCCAGCTTGAGATAGGTGGAGATCTCCGAGAGGTTGGCGTCCCCGATGATCACGTGGAGCCGGCGGTACTTCTCGGCGTCGGCGTGCGGTTCGTCGCGGGTGTTGATGATGGGCCGCTTGAGCGTGGTCTCCAGCCCCACCTCCACCTCGAAGTAGTCGGCGCGCTGACTGATCTGGAAGCCGTGCTCGTGGCCGTCCTGGCCGATGCCGACCCGGCCGGCGCCGGTGACGACCTGGCGCGAGACGAAGAAGGGGGTCAGGTGGCGCACGATGTCCGAGAAGGGGGTCTCCCGCTTCATCAGGTAGTTCTCGTGCGTGCCGTAGGAGGCGCCCTTGTTGTCGGTGTTGTTCTTGTAGAGGTGGATCGGCTGGGCTCCGGGCAGCTGGGCGGCGCGCTCGGCGGCCTCGGCCATGATGCGCTCGCCGGCCTTGTCCCACAGGACGGCGTCCCGCGGGTTGGTGATCTCCGGTGAGCTGTACTCCGGGTGGGCGTGGTCGACGTACAGCCGCGCGCCATTGGTGAGGATGACATTGGCCAGGCCGATGTCCTCGTCCGTGAGCTGGCTGGAGTCCGCGGCCTCACGGGCGAGGTCGAAGCCACGGGCGTCCCGCAGCGGGTTCTCCTCCTCGAAGTCCCAGCGGGCACGGCGTGCCCGGTGCATCGCGGCCGCGTAGGCGTTGACGATCTGGGACGAGGTGAGCATGGCATTGGCGTTCGGGTGACCGGGGACGGAGATCCCGTACTCCGTCTCGATGCCCATTACTCGCCGTACGGTCATGCGGCCCTCCTTGCCCGGCGGCGCCCCCGGCTGGGGTCGGCGCTCAAGTACCGCTGCGCTTCCGGTCCGTGTACGGTCCCCGATCCCCCACTGCGCTTCGCGGCGGTACCGAAGAGCCTAGAACGGCTTTGCGGCGCTGGGGAGATCATTACAGTCATTGCTCCCGTTCGTGCGGTGCGCGGAGAACGTCGTCGCGCGCGTCCCACTAGTGGTGCAATACGTGGTGCAAAACGCGTCCGGCTGCGGACGGCCCTGCGGACCCCTCCCGCCAGGAGCGGGAGGATGACAACAACAGGGACATCCGCAGCCGGACGGCGGTGTTACAGGTACTGGCCGGTATTGGCCACGGTGTCGATGGAGCGGCCGGTGTCCGCGCCCTGCTTTCCGGTGACGAGGGTGCGGATGAAGACGATCCGCTCGCCCTTCTTTCCGGAGATCCGGGCCCAGTCGTCCGGGTTGGTGGTGTTGGGCAGGTCCTCGTTCTCCTTGAACTCGTCCACGCAGGCGGCGAGCAGGTGGGAGACGCGCAGACCCTTCTGGTTGTGGTCCAGGAAGGCCTTGATCGCCATTTTCTTGGCCCGGTCCACGATGTTCTGGATCATGGCGCCGGAATTGAAGTCCTTGAAGTAGAGGACTTCCTTGTCACCGTTGGCGTAGGTGACCTCCAGGAAGCGGTTCTCCTCGGACTCGGCGTACATCTGCTCGACGACCGACTGGATCATGCCGTCGACGGTGGCCTTGGCCGACCCGCCGTGCTCGGCGAGGTCGTCCGCGTGCAGCGGCAGGGTCTCGGTCAGGTACTTCGAGAAGATGTCCTTGGCGGCCTCGGCGTCCGGACGCTCGATCTTGATCTTCACATCGAGGCGGCCGGGGCGCAGGATCGCGGGGTCGATCATGTCCTCGCGGTTGGAGGCGCCGATGACGATGACGTTCTCCAGGCCCTCCACGCCGTCGATCTCGGAGAGCAGCTGGGGGACGATGGTGTTCTCCACGTCCGAACTGACCCCGGAGCCGCGGGTGCGGAAGAGGGAGTCCATCTCGTCGAAGAAGACGATGACCGGCGTGCCCTCGCTGGCCTTCTCCCGGGCGCGCTGGAAGATCAGCCGGATGTGCCGCTCGGTCTCGCCGACGTACTTGTTGAGCAGCTCGGGGCCCTTGATGTTGAGGAAGAAGCTCTTCCCCGCGGGCTTGCCGGTGACCTCGGCGACCTTCTTGGCAAGGGAGTTGGCCACGGCCTTGGCGATGAGCGTCTTGCCGCAGCCGGGCGGCCCGTAGAGCAGCACGCCCTTGGGCGGCCGCAGTTCGTGCTCCTTGAAGAGGTCGGGGTAGAGGTAGGGGAGCTCGACCGCGTCGCGGATCAGCTCGATCTGGTTTCCCAGACCGCCGATCTTCGTGTAGTCGATGTCCGGGACCTCTTCGAGGACGAGCTCCTCGACCTCGCTCTTCGGGATGACCTCGTAGACGTAGCCGGAGCGGGATTCCAGCAGCAGGCCTGTCTCTTATACACATTTCTGACATGTGTATAAGAGACAGTCGTCGGTGTGCCCGATGACCAGGGCCCGTTCGCCGTCCTCGAGGATCTCCTTGAGGGTGACGATGTCCCCGTGCCGCTCGAACGCCATGGCCTCGACCACGTTGAGCGCCTCGTTGAGCATGACCTCCTGGCCGGGCCGGAGGTCCTCGACGTCGACGCCGGGGCTGACGTTCACCCGGAGCTTGCGGCCTCCGGTGAAGATGTCGGCGGTGCCGTCCTCGTTCGCCGCCAGGAAGACTCCGAAGCCGGCCGGGGGCTGCGCGAGCCGGTCGACCTCTTCCTTGAGGGCCACGATCTGGTCCCGCGCCTCACGGAGCGTGTTCGCGAGCCGTTCGTTCTGAGCGGAGACGCCGGCCAGGTTCGTCTGGAGCTCGACGATCCGCTCCTCGAGAATCCTCGTGTGCCGCGGAGAGTCGGCGAGCTTGCGTCGCAGGACGGCGATCTCCTGCTCGAGATAGGCAACCTGGCCCGCGGGGTCGTCAGACCCTCGTCCCGGCCGGATGCCGCGGTTCATGTCGTCGTCGTGGGCTGCCACGGTCCTCACCTCCTCCAAGGGGAGCTGGACGCTTCCTGACCCTACCTGGGCCGGTGCAGGTTGAAACCCCTAGATCACAAACCCAGTCGGAGTGTGTCCGATCTTCACCCTTGCGCACGTCCTCACGTGAGGGGAATACCCACCCATCAACATCGGAAAGCGGGCGGTTGTATCGTCGACTCGGTCAACACCCGTCAGGGCTGGCTCCAATTGGTTCACGTATGCAGGAAACGGCAGGCGAGATGACTGTGCGGGACGACGGACTCGACGAGCTCGAGGTCTGGATCGACCAGGACCTCTGCACCGGCGACGGCATCTGCGCGCAGTACGCCCCCGAGGTCTTCGAGCTGGACATCGACGGGCTGGCCTATGTGAAGAGCGCCGACGACGAACTGCTCCAGGACAAGGGTGCCACCACACCGGTCCCGCTGACGCTGCTCAACGACGTCCGGGACTCGGCGAAGGAGTGCCCGGGCGACTGCATCCACGTCCGCCGGGTGTCGGACAAGGTCGAGGTTTACGGGCCCGACGCCGAGTAACGGACCGTGACAGGTCGGACGCGGTCCGGCACCGGAAGGGCGGTCAGGACGAACTTCCCGTCCTTCCAGTGCCACTTGACCGCCCGGCGCAGATCCGGGCAGCACCGCGGCACGTTCGCCGCGGAGTAGCCGAGCAGAGTGGCCGAAACGGTGCCCGCGGCCGCCTCCAGGCCGGTGACGCTCATCCGCTGCGCGGGGTCGACGAGGGTGGCCACGACGCGGGGTGCCCCACCCGGGACCCGCGGGGCCGCGAGGACGTAGACGCCGCTGGGCCGGGTGCCCGCCCCGGAGGCGCAGCGCACGACCGCGGCCGTCTCGGGCCGGCCGTCGCCGTCGAGGTCGGCGGGGACCTGCCGGACGACCTCCGGGCTCGTGGGTCCGCAGTCGACGGGATAGCGGGCGGCGCGCGCGTCGGGTGCCACGGGCTGTCTCTTATACACAT
>KL569401.1:36497-37793 GCA_000715685.1 Streptomyces lilacinus | reverse complement strand
CCCAGCCAGTGGACGGGCCGGGAGCGGGTGTGCGGAAGGGGCTCGGACGGGGGCTCGGTCGCGGGGGGAAGAGCGGGGCCTGCCGACGGCTGCACGCGCGCTGACTCCTGGTGAGGGCTGCAAGGACGAGGATCTTCCGCATCGTGCCACACGGTCCCCCGGCGGGGAACGGGGGGCTCGGCCCCGAGAATCACCCAACACACGTGCGCCGCCGTCGAGTTCCCGCTGCGGGCGGGTACTCGACGGCGGCGCGTCGTACGGTGTGGCGGGGGCTCAGCCCTTGTTGGGGCCCTCGTAGTCCTCGCCGTAGGCGCCCTTGGCCGGACGGCGGCGGCGCATCGGCGGCTCGACGCCGTCCGCGAGGCGGCGGGCGGTGACGAGGAAGCCGGTGTGACCGATCATCCGGTGATCGGGCCGGACGGCCAGGCCCTCGACGTGCCAGTTGCGGATCATCGACTCCCAGGGCTGCGGCTCGGCGAAGCAGCCGATCTCGCGGATGGACTCCACGGTCCGCGCGAGCTGGGTGGTGGTCGCCACGTAGCAGCACAGGATGCCGCCGGGGACGAGCGCCTTGGAGACGGCCTCCAGGCACTCCCACGGGGCGAGCATGTCGAGGATCACGCGGTCGACGTCGGTGTCGGACAGGTTGTCCTGGAGGTCGCCGACGGTGAGCTGCCAGGCGGGGTGCGGGCCGCCGAAGTAGCGCTCCACGTTCGCCTGCGCGATCTCGGCGAAGTCCGCGCGGCGCTCGTAGGAGTGCAGCATGCCGTGGTCACCGATGGCGCGCAGCAGGAAGGCGCTGAGCGAGCCGGAGCCCACTCCGGCCTCGACGACGCGCGCGCCGGCGAAGATGTCGGCGAAGGCCAGGATCTGCCCCGCGTCCTTGGGGTAGACCACGGCGGCGCCGCGGGGCATGGACAGGACGTAGTCGGGGAGCAGGGGACGCAGCGCGAGGTAGGCGACGTTCCCCGTGGTGCGGACAACACTGCCCTCGGGAGCGCCGATCAGCTCGTCGTGCGGGAAGGAACCCTTGTGGGTGTGGAAGTTCTTCCCGGCCTCGAGCGTGAACGTGTAGTGGCGACCCTTGGGGTCGGTGAGCTGGACCTGGTCCCCGACCTGGAAGGGCCCGCGACGGCGGGCGGCACCGGTCGGTTCGGACATGTGACCAGCCTACCGGTCCCGTGACGCCTCCGGCGCCACGGTGGCCTTGGGCGGGCAGGAGGCCCCGGTCCCGCCCTTTCGCCGTTTCCCGGGGGCTTCGCCCCGGCCCCCCGGACCGCGCTGCGCGCGGTGTCC
>KL569401.1:34739-36235 GCA_000715685.1 Streptomyces lilacinus | reverse complement strand
GTCCTCAAACGCCGGACGGGCTGATTTCAGCGCCGGTCACGACGACGGCCTCGCCATCGCCGCGACGAAGGCGCGCTCGACGTCCGCCGTGGACAGGACCCCGTAGACCTCCCCGGACTCCTCGACCACGAGGTACTCGGTGGCCGGCGTGGCCCGCAGCGTGTCGAGGAGGTCCTCGCCCGCGAGCTCGGCGGAGACGCGCATGCCCTCGCGGAGGTCCTGCGCGACGGAGCCGACGGCGACCCAGGGGCGGCGGTGCTCGGGGACGCCGCCGATGGCGGCCTCGCGGACCAGGGCGGTCGGCGTGCCCTGGCCGTCGACGACGACCAGGGCGCGGGCGCCCGCCTCGTTGGCGCGGCGCAGGGCCTCGGAGAGCGGCGTGGCGGCCTGGACGGGCACGGCGCGCCGGGTGAGCGCCCGGGCGCGCAGCTCGGGCAGGTGCTCGCGGAGCCGGGCCATGCGCAGGCTGTTGCCGGCGCCGGTCCAGATGATCGCGGCGAGGATCGCGGCGAGCAGGGCGTCGGTGAGGGCGTCGACGCCGCCGAGGTCCTCGGTGTCGCCGCCGCGGGTGAGCAGGGGCAGGCCGACGAGCACGGCCACGGCGAGCGCGCGGCCGACCCAGGCGGCGGCGACGGTGCCGGTCATGGGCTTGCCGCTGATCTTCCAGACGACGGCGCGGAGCATGCGGCCGCCGTCCAGCGGCAGGCCGGGCAGCAGGTTGAAGATCGCGACCAGCAGGTTGGAGATCATCAGCCCGGCGAGCAGGACGCCCGGCACGGTGCCGGGCTCGACGCCGAGCATCGCCAGGTAGAAGACGCCCGCGAGGACCAGGGAGAGCAGCGGGCCCACGAAGGCCAGGACGAATTCCCGGCCCGGGGTCTCGCTCTCCTTCTCGATCTCGGAGACGCCGCCGAAGAACTGCAGCTGGATGCGGCGCACGGGCAGCTTGAAGCGCAGCGCGGCGACGGTGTGCGCCAGCTCGTGGACGAGTACGGAGGCGTAGAAGGCGACGGCGAAGAAGAGGGCGACCAGGTAGCGGAGCCGGCCCAGCTCGGGCAGGACGCGCTCGAGCTGGCCGCCGAAGACCCAGGTGATGAGGGCGGCGACGAGGAACCAGCTGGGCGCGACGTAGACGGGCACGCCGAAGGGCCGGCCCATGAGGATTCCGCCGCCCGCCTCCGGCGGGCGCTGCGGCCTGCGCTCCCCGGGCCCGGCCGGTCGGCCGGCGCTCCCGCCGCCGGATTGGCCCTGCCCGCTGTTGTCCACGGTGTCCCCTTGTCCCGTCCGGCCCTCGCACGAAAAAGTGTGTTTGTCACGATCATGCAGTGCGAGGGGGCCTGCCGTCGATGGTATGCCGCCGACTGTCGGTGACGGGCCGTAGGGTTGTCTGTCATGGATACCGCCACCGACCATTCCGCCGGGCAGGACGAGGGGTCCGCCGAGGGCGGCTCCCCCTCCGCCGCGTCCCGCCCCGCCGGGGGCCTGTCTCTTATACA
>KL569401.1:32719-34410 GCA_000715685.1 Streptomyces lilacinus | reverse complement strand
CTGCCGGAGAAGCCGAGCGCCGCCGCTACCCGTGGCACCGTGGTGCACGCGGTGCTGGAGCGGCTCTTCGACGCCCCGGCCGCCGAGCGCACCGCGCCCCGGGCCAGGGGCCTGGTGCCCGGCGAGTGGGAGAAGCTGCTGGCGGCCCGGCCGGAGCTGGCGGAGCTCTTCCGGCGGGAGGACGGCTCGCACGACGCCGAGCGGCTGGCGACGTGGCTGGCGGACGCGGAGCGGCTGGTCGAGCGGTGGTTCGCGCTGGAGGACCCCACGCGCCTGGAGCCCGCCGAGCGCGAGCTGCACGTCGAGACGGTGCTGCCGGACGTGGGGGACGCCGGGCTGACGCTGCGCGGCATCGTCGACCGGATCGACGTGGCCCCCACCGGCGACCTGCGGATCGTCGACTACAAGACGGGCAAGGCCCCCGCCCCGCAGTACCGGGGGGACGCCCTGTTCCAGATGATGTTCTACGCCCTGGTCATGTGGCGGCTGCGCGGCCGGGTGCCGCGCCGGCTGCAGCTGGTCTACCTGGGCAGCGGCGACGTGCTCACGTACGACCCGGTGGAGGCGGAGCTGCTGGCGGTGGAGCGCAAGCTGCGCGCCCTGTGGGAGGCGATCTCGCTGGCCACGGAGACGGGCGACTGGCGGCCCCGGCCGACCAAGCTGTGTGGCTGGTGCGACCACCAGGCGGTCTGCCCGGAATTCGGCGGCACTCCCCCGCCGTACCCGCTGCCGGTGCCGGCCCAGCGCGGTGGCCCGGCGGACGGTCCGGCTGCCCCGGTCGAGGGGGCGCAGGGCAGAATGGACCCGGTCTAGCGAAGGAGTGTTCCTGTGGCGATCCGGGTCCTATTGGTCGACGACCAGCCGTTGCTGCGCACCGGCTTCCGCATGATCCTGGAGGCCGAGCAGGATCTGGCCGTCGTCGGGGAGGCCGGGGACGGTCTGCAGGCGCTGGACCAGGTGCGGGCGCTGCAGCCGGACGTGGTGCTGATGGACATCCGCATGCCCCGCATGGACGGCGTCGAGGCGACCCGGCAGATCACCGGCCCGGAGCGGAACGGCCCGGCGAAGGTGCTGGTGCTGACCACCTTCGATCTCGACGAGTACGTGGTGGAGGCGCTGCGGGCGGGGGCCAGCGGCTTCCTGCTGAAGGACGCGCCCGCCCATGAGCTGGTGCAGGCGATCCGGGTGGTGGCGGGCGGCGAGGCGATGCTGGCCCCCAGCATCACGCGGCGCCTGCTGGACAAGTACGCCGGGCACCTGCCGTCGGGCGAGGAGCCGCTGCCGGACACCCTGCACACGTTGACCGACCGCGAGGTCGAGGTGCTCAAGCTGGTGGCCCGCGGCCTGTCGAACGCCGAGATCGCGGCGGATCTCTTCGTCAGCGAGACGACGGTCAAGACGCACGTGGGACACGTGCTGACCAAGCTGGGCCTGCGGGACCGGGTGCAGGCCGCGGTCTACGCCTACGAGAGCGGACTGGTGCGCCCCGGCGCGCAGTGAGCGAGCGCCGGTAAGCGACGAGGGCGGGTCCCCCTTGGGGGGACCCGCCCTCGCTGTCGTCCTGCCCGGCTCAGTCCTTCTTGGCCTTGCTGATCTCCCAGAATCGGAAGACGGTCGAGGCGTCGAGGGTCCACTGCAGGCCGGAGACCCGCTCGTTGGCCACCGCGTACTGCTTGCCCTGCCACAGCGGC
>KL569401.1:21263-32458 GCA_000715685.1 Streptomyces lilacinus | reverse complement strand
CCTGTCTCTTATACACGGGCGATGGTGTTCTGCAGCTTGGCGAAGTCGCTCACGGTCGACGGGCGGCTGCCCTGGGCGGCGGTCGCCGGCAGGATCGCGGCGATCTCCTTCGACTGGTAGCTGTTGTTGAGGACGTTGTCCTGGCCGAAGAACGGCGCGGTGAAGTTGTCGGGGTCCGGGTAGTCGGGGACCCAGCCCTTGACGTAGACGGCGTACTTGCCGGCCGCGATGCCCTGCTCGTACTCCTCCAGCGGGACGCTCTGGACGTCGGCCTCGAAGAGACCGCTGGCGTTGAGCTGGTTCGCTATTTCCTTGAACTCGGCGACGGTGGCCGGGCCGTAACGGACCGGGGTGGCCCACAGGGTGAGCTTGACCTTGCCGGTGACGCCGGCCGAGGCCAGGGCCGCCTTGGCCTTGTCGGGCTGCGGGCGGTCGCCGTAGACGTCGAAGAACGGCGTCTTGTGGCCCGTGATGCCGCTGGGGACGACCGAGTACAGCGGCTCGGCGGTGCGCTTGTAGACGTCGCGGACCAGGGCGCTGCGGTCGATGAGGTAGGCGATGGCCTTGCGCACGCCGACCTTGCCGACCGCGGTGTCCTTGGTGTTGAAGACCAGGTGCTGGACCTCCGCACTGTTGCCCTCGACGACCTGCAGGGCGCCCTTGGCGCCGCTGGAGCCCTCGAGGTCGGCGATGTCCTTCATGGCCAGGCCTCGGTAGGCGAGGTCCACGTCGCCGTTCTGCACGGCGGACTTCAGGGCGGCCTGGTCACCGTGGAAGAGCTTGAGCGTGATGCCCTTGTTCTGCACGGTGGCAGGGCCCTTGTAGGAGCCGTTGACCTTGAAGACGGCCTTGGACTTGCTGTAGGAGTCCAGCTTGTAGACACCGGAGCCGACGGCCTTGCCGTCCGTGCGGAGCTTGTCCGCCGGGTACTCCGTGTGGTCCACGATCGAGCCGGCACCGGAGGCGATCTTCTGCGGGAAGGTCGCGTCGGGGCGCTTGAGCTCGAAGACGACCGTCGACTTGTCCGGCGTCTTGATGTCCCCGATGGAGGAGAGCATCGTGGCCGCCGGACCGTCCTTGTCGTTGATCTTCAGCGTGCGGCGGAAGGAGAAGGCGACGTCCTCGGAGGTGAGGTCGTGGCCGTTGCTGAACTTCAGCCCGTCCTGGAGGGTGCACTCGTAGACGGTGCTGCCCTCGTTCTTGAACTTGCAGCTCTTCGCGGCTTCCGGCTGGGGCGTGGTGCTGCCCTTGGGGAAGCTCATCAGGGACTGGAAGACGTTGTTGAAGACAACCCAGGAACCGGGGTCGTAGCCGGATGCCGGGTCGGTGGCGCGCACCTCGTCCGACATCCCCATGACCACCGACTCCCCGGTGCCGGCCGCCGTGCCGTCGTCCGATCCGCACCCGCTGAGCAGGGCGGCGGCAAGCCCCGCGCCGAGCGGGGCGGCGAGCCACTGGTCACGTTTCCTCACGTGCACGTTCCTCACAGTTCTGTTTCGCTGAAGAGACCGTCTTGAGCTGTCGAGCGTTCCTGGTGGAGCTGGTCGTTCTGTTGTTGCTCTGGTTGGTGCCGGTACTGCTGCGGGCTACACGCCGCGGCCGAGCTCCCACGGCTGCAGCTCGGAGGAGGCGTTGAGCGCCCACTCCGCCCCGGTGACCTTCTCCCGTACGGCCACGTACTGCTTGCCCTGCCACAGCGGGAGCACCGGGACGTCGTCGGCGACGATGTCCTGGGCCTGCTGGAAGAACCGGGCGGCCGCGTCCCGCTGCGAGGACAGCCGGGACTGCGGGATCAGGTCGTTGATGATCTTCGGGTTCTTGTAGGGGGACCCGAGGAAGTTGTCCTTGCCGACGAACGGTGCCACGAAGTTGTCCGGGTCCGGGAAGTCGGGGAACCAGCCCATGCCGTAGACGGCGTACTTGCCCTTGGCGGCCTCGGGGCGGAAGTCCGCCCACTTCACGCCCTGGAGCTTGACGTCGAAGAGACCGCTGCCGTTGAGCTGCTTCTGCAGGGTCTTGAACGACTTCTCGGTGTTCTCGCCGTAGTGGTCGGTGGTGTAGGTGAGGACCAGCGGCACCGCCGAGCCCACACCGGCACCGCGCAGGATGGCCCGCGCCTTCTCCACGTTGGGCTCGCCGTACTTGTTGGAGAAGGAGTTCTGGTGGCCGGCGACGCCGGTGGGGACCAGGGAGTACAGCGGCTCGCTGGTGCGGTCGTAGTCGTCGCGGGTGAGCGACTGACGGTCGATCACCTGGGCCATCGCCTGGCGCACGGCCTTGGTCTTCACCGAGGAGTCCTCGGTGTTGAAGGCGAGGTAGCTGATCTCCTGGCCGGGCGACTCCAGCAGCCGGACGCCCTTGCCGTTCGCCGCGCGCAGCCGGCTGATCTGCTCGGGCAGCAGGGCGCGGTTCATGATGTCGATCTCGCCGGACTTCAGCGCCTTCTCCATCGACTTGGAGTCGTCGTAGAAGCGCATCTCGACCGAGTCGTTCTGCGGCTTGATCGGGCCCTTGTAGTCCGGGTTCTTGCTCAGGAAGGCCTTGACGACGCGGCCGTCCTTCTGCTCGGTCTTGAGGGTGTACGGACCGGAACCGACGGTCTTGAAGCCGTTGTCCAGCTTGTCCTTGGAATAGGACTCGCTGTCGACGATGGCGGCCGCCGGGGTGGCTATCTTCTGCGGGAAGGTGGCGTCCGGCGTCTTGAGGTGGAAGACCACCTCGCGCTCGCTGGGCGTCTCGACCTCGGCGATGTTGTTGAGCAGCGAGACCGGACCGTTCTCGAAGTTGATGGTCCGGGCGCGGTCGATGGAGAACTTGACGTCCTCGGCGGTGAGCGCGTGGCCGTTGGAGAATTTCAGGCCCTGGCGCAGGGTGCAGCGGAACTGCTCGTTGTTGCGGTCCCCGAAGGTGCACTTCTCGGCCGCGTCGGCGACCGGCGCGGTGCCGGAGCGGGGCAGGCGCAGCAGCGTCTGGAAGGTGCTGTGGAGCACGTTCCAGGCACCGATGTCGTACGCGGCGGCCGGGTCGAAGGGCGCGGGCGCGTCGGTGGTCTCCTCGAACCGGTCGGTCGTCCCGATGACGATGGCGTTGTCCTTGCCGGCTCCACCGCTCCCGCCACAGGCGACGAGCACGGGGGCCAGCAGGCCTGCCACGGTCGGCAGGACCAACGTCTTGCGGTTCATTGTGTGGGGTTCTCCCTGTGGTGCGATCGGTGCCCGGACCCTACCGATACCCGGTGTGCGGGTCATACGGGCAGCCGTGAAGTTCTCGCGAAAAGATTAGTGCGCATGGCCAGGGCAACCGGAACACGGCGAAGTTGATGCAATATCACGCACTGATAACGCCGGAGGGATGTCCGATATTCGGACGCCGGAACGATTCCGGCGGTGGGTGATCAATCGGGACACAAGGGTGCGCTTCCGCTCCCCGAACACCCCCTTCGGGGGTGCGCAAGCCGCCGCGCGAGGCTTTCCGCCGGTGACGAACGTCACTTCCGTGGTGCTCTCCTCGGCCGCGGGAATTCGGCCAGCGCATTCGTCACGGAAAACAATCGTTCAAACGCCGAGAGTTCCTTTACCCGGCTTCCCGATGATCAGACGCCGGAGAACCCGGTGATCAAGCCCCGGAGAAAAGAGAGATCGACTTCTTCGAGGGAGCCGACGACCGTACGCCCCGCCGCGGCCGGGATCGGTGCCACCGACGGCACCGCCACCACCCGGCAGCCGGCCGCCTCCGCGGCGGTGACGCCGGTCAGCGTGTCCTCGACCACCGCGCACGCCGCCGGGTCCACTCCGAGCCGGGCGGCGGCCAGCAGGTACGGGTCGGGGTGCGGCTTGGTGCGGGCGATCTCGTCGCCGGCGACGGTCAGCGTGAAGTGCTCCGGGCCCAGGCTGTGCAGCACCCGGTCGATGATGTGCCGGTGCGAGGCGGAGACCAGGGCGGTCGGCACCCGGTGGGCGGCGAGTTCCGCGAGCAGCCGCCGGGCGCCCGGCATCAGCGGCACGCCGCCGCCGATCATCTGGGAGAAGCGGCTGTTCAGCAGCGCGGTCAGCTCGGCCAGGGCGATCTTCGCGCCCGTCGCCTTGATCAGGAAGGAGGCGCTGCGGGTCATCGGGCCGCCGACGACCACCTCGCGCCACTCCTCGAGCAGCTGGTGGCCCAGCTCCTCGAAGACGGCGACCTCGACTTCCCACCAGAAGCCTTCGGTGTCGACCAGGGTGCCGTCCATGTCGAGCAGGACCGCCTGCAGGGCCGGGACCGCCGAGCGCGTGTCGACAGCGGGGATGCTGCTGGTCATCCGCACACCTCCTGGGGGGACGAAAGGCCGGCCCCTCACCCTCCTCGGGTGACGAACCGGCCTTCACCGGGCAGACAAGTGTACGACCGCCCCATAGGGTGCGTCGCGTCAATATCCCGCGAATGTCGCACGGCGGCGGCTGTCGGGCGCCCGCCCGTCAGTCGTCGTCCGTCGGGCCCTCGTGGCCCTTGTCGGAGCCCTTGTCCTGGCCCTTGTCCCGCTCCCCCGCGCCGGACTCCTCGTCGTCCCGGGCCGCCGGCCGCGGCGGGCGCGTCCGGCCGCTGGCGGTGTCCCGCAGGTACGAGGCGTCGCGGCCGCCCTCGGCCAGGCCGGGCTCGGCCGCGAGGCCGCCCGGCGGCTGCCCGGGACCGGGCTGGCCGTCGCGGCGGCGCAGGTACCGCTCGAACTCCCGGGCGATGGCCTCGCCGGACGCCTCCGGCAGGTCCGCGGTGTCCCGGGCCTCCTCCAGCGACTGGACGTACTCCGCGACCTCGCTGTCCTCGGCCGCCAGCTGGTCCACGCCCAGCTGCCAGGCGCGCGCGTCCTCCGGGAGCTCGCCCTGCGGGACGCGCAGGTCGATCAGGTCCTCCAGGCGGTTGAGCAGCGCCAGGGTGGCCTTCGGGTTCGGCGGCTGGGAGACGTAGTGCGGCACGGCCGCCCACAGGCTCACGGCCGGGACGCCGGCGTGGGTGCACGCCTCCTGCAGGATGCCGACGATGCCGGTCGGGCCCTCGTAGCGGGACTCCTCCAGATCCAGGGTGCGGGCCAGGTCCGGGTCGGAAGTGACGCCGCTGACCGGCACGGGCCGGGTGTGCGGGGTGTCGCCGAGCAGCGAGCCCAGGATCACCACCATCTCCACGCCCAGCTCGTGGGCGAAGCCCAGGATCTCGTTGCAGAACGACCGCCAGCGCATGCTGGGCTCGATGCCGCGCACGAGGACGAGGTCACGCGGCGCGCCCTTGTCGGCGCCCGTGCGCACCACGGACAGCCGGGTGGTCGGCCAGGTGATCTTGCGGACGCCCCCGTCCAGCCAGACGGTGGGCCGGTTGACCTGGAAGTCGTAGTAGTCCTCGGCGTCGAGGGCGGCGAAGACCTCGCCCTTCCACTCCCGGTCCAGGTGCGCGACCGCGCTGGAGGCGGCGTCACCGGCGTCGTTCCAGCCCTCGAAGGCACAGATCATGACCGGGTCGATCAGCTCGGGAACCCCCTCAAGCTCGATCACCCAGCGCCTCCTTCCGACCGGGGCGCACGGATCGCTGCCGTGCCACCGCCGGTTGCCGTTCCATGCGATTGCGGTTGTCTTGCGTGTTCCCCAAGCCTACGACTTCGGCGACCCCCCTTCGCAGCCCCCGAGAGGGAGGGACTTTCAGCCACGCACACCCCATCCGGCGCGGTACGCACGCCAGTCCGCGTCGGTGGCCGCGAAGTCCACGTACAGCGCCACCCCGAACCGCTGGCGGTGCCGGTCCTCGCGGCCCAGCCCCAGCCGGGTGCCGCGCACGGCGGCCGCGGCGGTCTCGGCCCGGCTCTGATGGCCCCAGGTGTCGGTGTGGTAGAAGGGCAGGCCCATCAGCAGGTCCGTCCCCGTCGGCGTCACCTGCAGGGCGAGCCTCGTCTGCTGGGCGACGTAGCCGCCGTAGAGGTTCTCCCACGGCAGGGCGGTGTCGTACGACATCACGGCGATCTGGTCCACGCGGCGGGCGACCTTGCCGAAGTAGCTCTGCGTCCACCACTTCTGGCTGCCCAGCAGTCCGGAGGCGGTGTGCATCGAGGGCAGCGGGTCGATCTGCTGGGCGGCCACCGAGAGCACCCCGCCGCTCGAACGCACCGCCGGGCGCAGGGCGTCGAGCAGCGCGAGGTAGTGGCGGTCGCCGGTGGACACGGGTTCGACGTCGAGATGGACGCCCTCGAAGCCGGCGGCCATCATCTGCCGGGCACTGGCCACCACCGCGTCGCGGGCCGCCGTCGAGGCCAGCCGCAGGCCCCCGCCGCCCCGCTTGACGAGCTTGTCGCCGAGCCAGGCCTGGACGCGCACGCCCGGCAGCTCCCGGTGCACGGCGTCGAGCAGCCACCGGACGTTGCGGTAGGCGGAGGCGGGCAGGGTGCCGTCGTGCTCGAGCGGGCCCGCGTGCACGTAGAGGTCCTTGATGCCGGTGCCGGCCATCCGCTCGCGCAGCTTGGCCAGGTCCGCCGCGCCGCGCCGGCCGTCCACCCAGGCGTGCCCGAGCCAGAGGGCGTCCCGGCCCCGGGTGACCGCGTCCTCGGCGGGAGCCCCGGCGTAGGAGGCCCGCAGCGCGCTGCCGGCCGTCACCACGGGCACCAGCACCAGCAGCGCCAGGGCCAGCGCGAGACGCAGCGCGACGCGCTTGAGCAGCGTCCTGCGGTGGGCTTTTGGCCGGTTCATGTCGTCCCCCTCGTCTCTTCGAGGGACGTGTTCGAGTACGGGATGGTTGCGTTCGGTTCACAAGCGGAAGGGGAGGGACGCCGTGGGCGTCCCTCCCCTTCACCGCGACGGGATCAGTGCTTGTCGCCCAGCATGTCCTTGACCTTGGCGCGGACGTCCTCGGTGTCCAGGCCGCGGATGGTCAGCGTGGTGCGGCGGCGCAGCACGTCGTCGACCGTCTCGGCCCACTCGTGGTCGCGGGCGTAGACGACCTGCGCCCAGATCTCCGGGCCGTCCTCGTGGATCCGCTCGCCGAGCTCGGGGTTCTCGTTGACCAGGCGCGCGATGTCGAAGGACAGCGAGCCGTAGTGGGTGGCGAGGTGACGGGCCGTCAGCGGGTCCATGCGGCTGCCGGGCTCGCGGTCCACGAGCAGGCGGTGGGCGACCGCGTTGGGGTTGGCGACACCGGGCAGCGGGGTGCGGCGGACGAGGCTGGAGACGGGCTCCATGTCCTCGGTCAGCGGGCTGCCGGGCACCTTGGCGAGCTTGTTCATCACCGTGCGGCCGATGTGGCGGTAGGTGGTCCACTTGCCGCCGGCGACCGACAGCATGCCGCCCTTGCCCTCGGAGACGACCGTCTCGCGCTTGGCCTGGGCGACGTCGCCCGGGCCGCCGGGCAGCACGCGCAGGCCGGCGAAGGCGTACGTCATCAGGGAGCGGTCGAGGTCCGCGTCCTGGATGGAGAACGCCGCCTCGTCGAGGATCTGCTGGATGTCCTCCTCGGTGGCGCGCACGTCCGCCGGGTCACCCTCGTACTGGGTGTCGGTGGTGCCCAGCAGCAGCTGGTCCTCCCAGGGGAGGGCGAAGGTGATGCGGTACTTGTCGATCGGGGTGGCCATGGCGGCCTTCCACGGCGACTTGCGCTTCATCACGATGTGCGCGCCCTTGGAGAGGCGGATCGACGGCGCGGCGCCCTTGTCTTCCAGCTTCCGCAGGTGGTCCACCCACGGGCCGGTGGCGTTGAGGACGACGCGCGCGTCGATGCCGAACTCCGTGCCGTCGACACGGTCCTTGAGCTCCGCGCCGGTCACCTTGCCGTGGGTGAAGCGCAGGCCGGTCACCTCGGCGTGGTTGAGGACGACCGCGCCGGACTCGACGGCCGCGCGGACCGTCATGACGGCGACGCGGGAGTCGTTCATCTGGTGGTCGTAGTAGACCGCCACGGCCTTGAGGTTGTCCGTGCGCAGACCGGGGTTGTCGGCCTTGGCCTTGGCCGGGGTGATGACCTTGCCGACGCCGTCGCCGAAGGCGGACAGCGCCGAGTAGGCGAAGACGCCTGCGCCGAGCTTGGCCGCGCCCACCGGGCCGCCCTTGTAGACGGGCAGGTAGAAGGTGAGCGGGTTGACCAGGTGCGGGGCCACGTCCTTGGCCAGCACCCGGCGCTCGTGGTGGTTCTCCGCGACGAGCTTGACCGCGCCGGTCTGCAGGTAGCGCAGGCCGCCGTGGACGAGCTTGGAGGACGCGGAGGAGGTGGCGCCGGCGAAGTCGCCGGCGTCCACCATCGCGACCCGCAGTCCGGACTGCGCGGCGTGCCAGGCCACCGAGGTGCCCAGGATGCCGCCGCCGATCACCAGGAGGTCGTACGTCGCCTTGGACAGCCGTTCCCGGGTTTCGGCGCGGCCCGGGTTGGCGCCGGCAGCCGGGTGCGTTCCCAGGGTCGGAACGCTCTGCGGGGTTGTCATGATTACTCCTCGTCCTCGATCCAGCCCATGGTCCGCTCGACGGCCTTGAGCCAGCTCTTGTACTCGCGGTCACGCGTGTCCGCGTCCATGCGGGGGGTCCACTCGGCGGCCCGGCGCCAGTTGGCGCGCAGGGCGTCGGTGTCCGGCCAGAAGCCGACGGCAAGCCCGGCGGCGTAGGCGGCGCCGAGGCAGGTGGTCTCGGCGACCATCGGGCGCACGACCGGTGCGTCCAGGAAGTCCGAGAGGGTCTGCATCAGCAAGTTGTTGGAGGTCATGCCGCCGTCGACCTTGAGCGCGGTCAGCTCGACGCCGGAGTCCTTGGTCATGGCGTCGGTGATCTCGCGGGTCTGCCAGGCGGTGGCCTCGAGCACGGCGCGGGCGATGTGCGCCTTGGTGACGTAGCGGGTCAGGCCCGCGATGACACCGCGCGCGTCGGAGCGCCAGTAGGGGGCGAACAGGCCGGAGAAGGCCGGCACGAAGTAGGCGCCGCCGTTGTCCTCGACGGAGCTGGCGAGCGTCTCGATCTCGGCGGCGCTCTTGATCAGGCCCATCTGGTCGCGCATCCACTGCACGAGGGAGCCGGTGACGGCGATGGAGCCCTCGAGGGCGTAGACCGGCTTCTGGTCGCCGATGCGGTAGCCGACGGTGGTGAGCAGGCCGTTGTAGGACTGGACGGGCTCGTCGCCGGTGTTCATCAGCATGAACGTGCCGGTGCCGTAGGTGGACTTGGCCTCGCCCTTGTCGTAGCAGGTCTGGCCGAAGAGGGCGGCCTGCTGGTCGCCGAGCGCGGAGGCGACGGGGACGCCCGCCAGGGCGCCGCCCTTGGCGGTGCCGTAGACCTCGGCGGAGGAGCGGATCTCCGGCAGGACCGCGGCCGGGATCTCCATGGAGGACAGGATGCGCTCGTCCCACGCCAGGGTGCGCAGGTTCATCAGCATGGTGCGGGAGGCGTTGGTGACGTCGGTGACGTGGACACCGCCGTCGACACCACCGGTGAGGTTCCAGATGACCCAGGAGTCCATGGTGCCGAAGAGGATGTCGCCGGCCTCGGCGCGCTCGCGCAGGCCCTCGACGTTGTCCAGCAGCCAGCGGACCTTGGGGCCGGAGAAGTAGGAGGCCAGCGGGAGGCCCGTCTCGCGGCGGAAGCGGTCCTGACCGACGTTGCGGCCGAGCTCCTTGCACAGGGCGTCGGTGCGGGTGTCCTGCCAGACGATGGCGTTGTGGACGGGCTCACCGGTGTTCTTGTCCCACAGCAGCGTGGTCTCGCGCTGGTTGGTGATGCCGATGGCCTTGACGTCGGCGGCGGTGATGCCGGCCTTCTCGACGGCGCCGGCCACGACTTCCTGGACGTTGGTCCAGATCTCCATGGCGTCGTGCTCGACCCAGCCCGGCTTGGGGAAGATCTGCTCGTGCTCCTTCTGGTCGACGGAGACGATGCGGCCGTCGCGGTCGAAGACGATGCAGCGTGAGGACGTGGTGCCCTGGTCGATCGCGGCGATGAACGGGCCGTGGCCGTGGGTGTCGGTCATGGGGTGTCTGCTCCTGAAGTCTGAAGAGGTCTCGGCGGTGCTGATCAGAACGCGATCTTGTGGATGCCTGCGGCGAGTGCGGCACCGACGAGCGGGCCGACCACCGGAACCCAGGCGTAGCCCCAGTCTGAACCGCCCTTGTTGGGCAGCGGCAGCAGCGCGTGCACGATGCGCGGGCCGAGGTCGCGGGCGGGGTTGATGGCGTAACCGGTCGGGCCGCCGAGCGAGAGGCCGATGCCGACGACGACGAGGGCGACCATCAGGGTGCCCGTGCCGCTGCTGGCCAGGCCCTTCGTCAGACCCATGGTGAGGATGAAGAGCACCAGCGCGGAGGTGGCGATGATCTCGGTGACGAGGTTCTGCACCGCGTTGCGGACCTCGGGGCCGGTGGAGAAGATGCCCAGCACCGGGCCGGCCTGGGGCGTCGCGGTCTGGTCGACCATGCCCTCGGCGGGGTTGAGGCTCTCGACGAGCTCCGGGTCCGTCAGGTGGGCCCGGAACTGGCCGTAGTAGGTGAGCCACACCAGCGTCGCGCCGATCATGGCGCCGAGCAGCTGGGAGCCGATGTAGAGCGGAACGTCGCCCCACTTGACCGCGCCGTCGAGGGCGAGGCCGAGGGTGACGGCCGGGTTGAGGTGCGCACCGGACTTGGCGCCGATGTAGGCGCCGGCCAGTACGGCGAAACCCCAGCCGAATGTGATGGCGAGCCAGCCCGCGCCCTGTGACTTCGAGCGCTTCAGGGTGACGGCGGCGCACACGCCGCCGCCGAGCAGGATCAACACTGCGGTACCGATGAGCTCACCGGTGAAGATGTCGGAGCTGGACACCCGCGACTCCTTTGTCCTTCGTCCAGGGGGAAGGCGAACCCCGGGTCCCTCCGGCGGTCCGCGCCCTCCGTGAGGGCGTTGATCGGTCCCGTGGCACTGCACACCATAGCGAATATTGTCGTTAGGTGTTCGACAATGCCGACCGATGCACGGCAGTTTTCTGCACGGTTAAGGGCGCGTCAAGGCCTGTGTGACCGGAAACTCTCGGCCAACTGGCCGTAAATCTACGTTCGGATACCGACCGGTAACGAGCCGGTCTCGGGGGCCCCGAGGGGGGTGATTATCCGACCGCAGCACCTGTTTTGACAGCGTCTTCGGGGGCCTCTTCCCGGCGGGCCCGCGAAGACGTCTCCTCAGAAGCGCCCGGCGCCGAGATCGCGGGAGACGGCGCGCGCGCAGTCGCGGACGGCCGCGACC
>KL569401.1:8912-21019 GCA_000715685.1 Streptomyces lilacinus | reverse complement strand
CAGCTCGCCGTCCTCGCACACGCGCTCGACGGCACCGGTGATGCCCACCGCGCCGACCGGCATCCGGCGCCGGTCGTGGATGGGAGCCGCGACGGACGCCACGCCCGCCCAGGTCTCCTCGACGTCCGCCGCCCAGCCGCGGGCCCGGGTGAGGTCGAGCACGCCCTCGAGCTCGGACATGACCGTCACGGTCTTGGGGGTGAAGGCCTCGCGGTCGGCGTCGGCCACCTCGGTGTGGGCCACCGGGTCGTAGGCGCACAGGACCTTGCCCAGGGCGGTGCTGTGCAGCGGCTGCATCGCGCCGACCTCGAGCACCTGGCGGCTGTCGTCGGGGCGGAAGACGTGGTGGACGATGAGGACGCCCTGTTGGTGGAGGACGCCGAGATAAACGCTCTCGCCGGAGGACCGGGCCAGGTCGTCGGCCCACACGAGGGCGCGGGCGCGCAGCTCGTGGACGTCCAGGTAGCTGTTGCCCAGCCGCAGCAGCTCGGCGCCCAGTTGATAGCGGCCCGAGGCGGGGTCCTGCTCGACGAAGCCCTCCTGCTGCAGCGTGCGCAGGATGCCGTGCGCCGTGCCCTTCGCGAGCCCCAGCGCCGAGGCCACGTCGGACAGGCCGAGCCGCCGCTCCCCACCGGCGAGCAGCCGCAGCATCGCCGCCGCCCGCTCCAGCGACTGGATGGTCCGTGCCATCGAGCAACCTCCTCACACGCCGCCGCCCGGCTGTATCCGTTTGTATCCGTTCGGCAATGCTGAACACTATCGGCCGATGCCGACCAGGGGATACCCGACAGCAGGCATGACCATGATCGCTCAGCGCGGACACCCGACCGAAACCGGCCATCCCCCGCGTCCGGATCGTGACGGGTCGCCCGGTCCGCGCCGCCGTCCGCAGCATGGACACCCCCTGCTTCCGGTCGATCCGCCGGATACGCTTGCGGCGTGCGCCCTCTGCAGGAGGGCGCAAAGCCGACAGCCGTCGCACACCCGGGAGCACACCCATGGCCTCGTACACGCCATCGACCGTCCACTCCGCCCGAGCCGCGCAACTGCGCGAGGCCCTCGCCACCCGCGTGGTGGTGGCCGACGGGGCGATGGGCACGATGCTCCAGGCGCAGGATCCCAGCCTCGAGGACTTCCAGCAGCTCGAGGGCTGCAACGAGATCCTGAACGTCACCCGCCCCGACATCGTGCGCTCGGTGCACGAGGCCTACTTCTCGGTCGGCGTGGACTGCGTGGAGACCAACACCTTCGGCGCCAACCTCGCCGCCCTCGGCGAGTACGAGATCGCCGACCGCATCTTCGAGCTCTCCGAGGCCGGCGCCCGCATCGCCCGCGAGGTCGCGGACGAGTTCGCCGCCGGCGACGGCCGCACCCGCTGGGTGCTGGGCTCGGTCGGTCCGGGCACCAAGCTGCCGACGCTGGGCCACGCCCCGTACCCGGCCCTCCGCGACGCCTACCAGCGGAACGTCGAGGGCCTGGTCGCCGGCGGCGCCGACGCGATCCTGGTGGAGACCACCCAGGACCTGCTGCAGACCAAGGCCTCGGTCATCGGCGCCCGGCGCGCGATGGCCGCCGCGGGCGTGGACCTCCCGCTGCTGGTCCAGGTGACGGTCGAGACCACCGGCACGATGCTGCTCGGCTCCGAGATCGGCGCCGCCCTGACGGCGCTGGAGCCGCTGGGCATCGACATGATCGGCCTGAACTGCGCCACCGGCCCCGCCGAGATGAGCGAGCACCTGCGCTACCTCTCCCGCCACTCCCGCACCCGCGTCTCGGCCATGCCCAACGCCGGCCTGCCCGTCCTCGGCAAGGACGGCGCCCACTACCCCCTCACTCCGGTGGAGCTGGCGGACGCGCACGAGACGTTCGTCCGCGAGTACGGCCTCTCCCTCGTCGGCGGCTGCTGCGGCACCACGCCCGAGCACCTGCGCCAGGTCGTCGAGCGGGTCCGCGACCTCGCCCCCGGCGAGCGCAGCCCGCGCCCCGAGCCCGGCGCCGCCTCGCTCTACCAGACCGTGCCCTTCCGCCAGGACACCTCGTACCTGGCGATCGGCGAGCGGACCAACGCCAACGGCTCGAAGAAGTTCCGCGAGGCCATGCTGGCCGGCCGCTGGGACGACTGCGTGGAGATGGCCCGCGACCAGATCCGCGAGGGCGCGCACATGCTGGACCTGTGCGTCGACTACGTCGGCCGCGACGGCGTGGCGGACATGGAGGAGCTGGCGGGCCGCTTCGCCACCGCCTCCACCCTGCCGATCGTGCTCGACTCCACCGAGGTGGAGGTGATCCGGGCGGGCCTGGAGAAGCTCGGCGGCCGCGCGGTGATCAACTCGGTGAACTACGAGGACGGCGACGGCCCCGAGTCCCGCTTCGCCAAGGTCACCGCCCTCGCCCGGGAGCACGGCGCCGCCCTGATCGCGCTGACCATCGACGAGGAGGGCCAGGCCCGCACGCCCGAGAAGAAGGTCGAGATCGCCGAACGGCTGATCGCCGACCTGACCGGCAATTGGGGCATCCACGAGTCGGACATCCTCATCGACACCCTGACCTTCACCATCTGCACGGGTCAGGAGGAGTCCCGCAAGGACGGCATCGCCACCATCGAGGCGATCCGCGAGCTCAAGCGCCGCCACCCGGACGTGCAGACCACGCTGGGCCTGTCGAACATCTCCTTCGGCCTGAACCCCGCCGCGCGCATCCTGCTCAACTCCGTCTTCCTCGACGAGTGCGTCAAAGCGGGCCTCGACTCGGCCATCGTCCACGCCTCCAAGATCCTGCCGATCGCCCGCTTCGACGACGAGCAGGTCACCACCGCCCTCGACCTGATCTACGACCGCCGCTCCGAGGGCTACGACCCGCTGCAGAAGCTGATGGAGCTCTTCGAGGGCGCGACGGCCTCGTCGCTGAAGGCGGGCAAGGCGGAGGAGCTGGCCGCCCTGCCGCTGGACGAGCGCCTCAAGCGGCGCATCATCGACGGCGAGCGCAACGGCCTGGAGGCCGACCTCGACGAGGCCCTCGCCGAGCGCCCCGCCCTCGACATCGTCAACGAGACACTGCTGGACGGCATGAAGGTCGTCGGCGAGCTCTTCGGCTCCGGCCAGATGCAGCTGCCCTTCGTCCTGCAGTCCGCCGAGGTCATGAAGACCGCCGTCGCCCACCTCGAGCCGCACATGGAGAAGTCCGACGCCGAGGGCAAGGGCACGATCGTCCTGGCCACCGTGCGCGGCGACGTCCACGACATCGGCAAGAACCTCGTCGACATCATCCTCTCCAACAACGGCTACACCGTCGTCAACCTCGGCATCAAGCAGCCGGTCTCGGCGATCCTCGAGGCCGCGGAGGAGCACAAGGCGGACGTCATCGGCATGTCCGGGCTCCTGGTGAAGTCCACCGTCATCATGAAGGAGAACCTGGAGGAGCTGAACCAGCGCAAGCTGGCCGCCACCTACCCGGTGATCCTCGGCGGCGCCGCCCTCACCCGCGCCTACGTCGAGCAGGACCTGCACGAGATCTACGAGGGCGAGGTCCGCTACGCCCGGGACGCCTTCGAGGGCCTGCGGCTGATGGACGCCCTCATCGCCGTCAAGCGCGGGGTGCCGGGCGCGACCCTGCCCGAGCTCAAGCAGCGGCGCGTCCCGTCGCGGCAGACCACGGCGGTGCTCGAGGTCGCCGAGCCGGAGGGCTCGGTGCGCTCGGACGTCGCCACCGACAACCGGGTGCCGGAACCGCCGTTCTGGGGCACGCGCGTCAGCAAGGGCATCCCGCTCAAGGACTACGCCTCCTGGCTCGACGAGGGCGCGCTCTTCAAGGGCCAGTGGGGCCTGAAGCAGGCCCGCACCGGCGGCCCGACGTACGAGGAGCTCGTCGAGACCGAGGGCCGCCCGCGGCTGCGCGGCTGGCTGGACAAGCTCCACACCGAGAACCTGCTGGAGGCGGCCGTCGTCCACGGCTACTTCCCGTGCGTCAGCAAGGGCGACGACCTCATCCTCCTGCACGAGGACGGCACCGAGCGCACCCGCTTCACCTTCCCCCGCCAGCGGCGCGGCCGCCGGCTGTGCCTGGCGGACTACTTCCGCCCGGAGGAGAGCGGCGAGGTGGACGTGGTGGGCCTGCAGGTCGTCACCGTCGGCTCGCGGATCGGCGAGGCGACGGCGAAGCTGTTCGCCGCCGACGCCTACCGGGACTACCTGGAGCTGCACGGCCTGTCGGTCCAGCTGGCCGAGGCCCTCGCCGAGTACTGGCACGCGCGTGTACGGGCCGAGCTCGGCTTCGGGGCCGAGGACCCGGACGACGTCGAGGACATGTTCGCCCTCAAGTACCGGGGTGCCCGCTTCTCGCTCGGCTACGGCGCCTGCCCGAACCTCGAGGACCGCGCCAAGATCGCGGACCTGCTGGAGCCGGAGCGGATCGGTGTGCAGCTCTCGGAGGAGTTCCAGCTGCACCCCGAGCAGTCCACGGACGCGATCGTGATCCACCACCCGGAGGCGAAGTACTTCAACGCGCGGTAGCGCGGCGAAGGTCCGGGGGCCGGAGGCCTGCTTTCTTGCCCGGTCCCTCCACCCTCTGGTGGAGGGACCGCGGTCGTCTCGGCCATGAGAAGGATGCCCGGAGCGACCGCGCCGCCTAGCCTGACGGTCATGCCGAAGATCACTTCACGGCGGTCGCTGCTGGCAGCCGCGCTCCTGACCGCCCTCGTCGCCCCGCAGTTACCGTCCGCCGCCGTCGCGGCGTCCCGCCCCGCCTCCGCCCCCGTCGAGGTGCCCGCACCATCGACGGGAACGCCGATCGGTACGAGGACGCTGCACCTGGTCGACACCTCGCGCCCCGACCCGTGGAAGCCGGCCGCGGGTCACCGCGAGCTCATGGTGTCGCTGTGGTACCCGGCGCTTCCCTCGGCCGGGCCGAAGGCCCCCTACGTGTCGAAGGAGTTGGCGAAGAAGCTCCTCGGCACCGAGGCCGCCGCCACGGTACGGACCCACGCGACCCTCAACGCACTGCCCGCCCCGAAGGCGCGCCCGCTCGTCGTGCTGTCCCCCGGCTTCGGGATGAGCCGCTTCACGCTCACCGGGCTGGCCGAGGACCTGGCCTCGCGCGGGTACGCCGTGGCCGCCGTCGACCACACCTACGAGGCTCCGGTGGAGTTCCCCGGCGGCCGCATCGAGGACTGCCTGCTGTGCGCGAAGCCGGACGCGGGCTCCGTGATGAGCAACCGCGCCAAGGACATCTCGTTCGTCCTCGACCGCCTGACGGCCCCCGGCAGCGGCCTGCGCGTCGACCGCTCCCGCATCGGCGCGGCCGGTCACTCGATCGGCGGGGCGAGCGCGGTGGAGGCCATGCGCACTGATCCGCGGGTGAAGGCCGCGGTGAACATGGACGGCAACTTCTTCACCGAGCCGTCCGCCGACGGCCCGAAGCGCCCGGTCCTGCTGCTGGGTGCCCAGCGGACCGCCCACCCGGACGCCCTGGAGGACTGGGAGAAGACCTGGCGGCACCTGACCGGCTGGAAGCGCTGGCTCGACGTCACCGACGGCGGTCACCTGACCTTCACCGACACCCCCTGGCTGGTGGAGAACTTCGGCATGCCGCCGGGCATCCCGTCGGAGGCCGTCCCCGGGGCCTTCGGCACGCTCAAGGCCGCCCGCGCGACGGCCGTCACCCGGGCGTACGTGAGCGCGTTCTTCGACCGGCACCTGCGCGGAAAGCCGAGCCCCCTGCTGGAGCGGCCGTCGGCGGCGTACCCGGAGGTCGCGTTCCTGAAGTAGGGCACGGCACCGGGGCTCAGTCTCCCGGCCCGAACCAGCGGGTGAGAGCGGCCCGCAGGGAGTCGTCGCCGGTGCCGGTGCCGTCCGTACCGGCCCAGGCGACGTACCCGTCCGGCCGAACGAGAACGAGGTCCTGGTCGCCGTCCGCGGCTGCGGTGAGGGCGACGCGGTCCCGCCACGGCCGCAGCAGCTCGTCCGGCCCCGCCGCCGGGTGACCCACCAACGCACCCCGACCGTCGGGCAGACGGACCCCCGGCATCCGGGCACCCAGCAGCGGGTGCGCCGGCGCGCCGGGGACGGCGTAGCGGATGCCGAGGCCGGAGATCATTCCGGCGAGGTGCCGGTTCACCTCGGGCAGCGCGACGAGGTCCGTCACGATGTCGCGCAGGGCGAGCACGTCCTCGTCGGGCACCATCATCACGCCCTGGGCGCGGGTGTTCTTCAGGACGCCGACCCCGACGGGGTGCCGCTCGGCGTGGTAGGTGTCCAGCAGCTCCTCGGGGGCGCGCCCCCGGACGACCGCGGCGAGTTTCCAGCCGAGGTTGAACGCGTCCTGCACGCCCAGGTTCAGCCCCTGCCCGCCGGCCGGGAGGTGGATGTGCGCGGCGTCGCCCGCCAGCAGCACCCGGCCGGTGCGGTAGCGCTCGGCCTGGCGCGAGGCGTCGGTGAAGCGCGACGCCCACCGGACCTCGCGCAGCCGCGGCACGACGCCGCCCACGGGCCGCAGCGCCGCCCGCACCTCGTCCTCGGTGACCGGGGCGTCGCGGTCGACCTTCTGCTGCTCCGGGCCGCCGAAGAGGAAGCGGTACGTGTCGTCGCCGAGCGGGATGAGGAACGCCCCCTCGTCGCTCGGGTCGAAGCGCGGCAGCTGCCAGTCGGTGGGCAGCCCCGCGTCACGGGCCAGCACCACGTCGGCGACGACCATGGAGTACCGCCCGTCCCGGCCGGGGAAGCCCACGCCCAGTTCCTTGCGCACCCGGCTGCGCCCGCCGTCCGCGCCGACCAGCCAGGCCGCCCGCAGCCGCCGGGGCCCGTCCGGGCCGGTGACGGTCGCCGTGACGCCCGCCGCGTCCTGCGCGACGGCGGTCAGCTCGTACCCGCGCAGCACCGGCGCGCCGCCGCTCGCGGCGAGGCGCTCCTCGAGGAACTCCTCGACCCGCGCCTGCGGGATGCCCACCTGGTACGGGAAGGGGGTGTCGAAGGCGTCGTACGCCAGCGGCATCCCGGCGAAGTGCCCGGCGGGCAGTCTGGCGACGGCCCGGTCGAGGACGGGTTCGAGCCAGCCGCGCATGTCGAGCATCTCGGCGGTGCGGGGCTGCAGGTTGAGCGCCTTGGACTGTCCGGTCCGCTCGGGCAGCTTCTCGAGGACGACGGCGCGGACGCCGGCGAGGCCGAGCTCGTTGGCGAGCGTCAGTCCCGTGGGCCCGGCGCCGACGACGATGACGTCGAAGTCCGTGTCCGGATCCATGACCCGCCCCTCAGACCTTGAGCCCGTGGCGGGTGATGAACCGCGTGTGGAAGACGAGCAGGGCGGCCAGCACCACGAGCCACTGCGCCGTGCTGACGCCGGGCACGAGGTCCACGGGCAGCGTGCAGGCCAGGACGACGCGCACGCCCGCGTCCAGGGTGAGCACGCTCCCCCACACGGCGGTCAGGACCCGGATGCTCCGCCGGAAGCCGGGCTCGGTGTCCCACCGCGCCCGCCACTCCTCCCAGCCGTCCTCCCCCGCCTTGGCGACGACGACCGCGCGCACGGCAGTCAGCATGAACGGCCGGCGGGTCGGCAGTGTGCCGAGCACCCACAGCCCGATGACGGCGGCGAGCCAACCGTCCCTGACGAGCAGGGTCCGGGGGTCCCCGGTCACCATGGACATCAGGGCGCCGACGACCATCAGCACCAGGGTGAAGCCCGCCATCGCCTCGAACCTGCGGTGCCTGACCACGCCGTACACGATCCACGGCAGCACCAGCAGGCTGCCCGTCAGCAGCGCGACCCACTGGCTCACGCCGGCCGCGCGCAGCCCGTAGTAGCCGGCGAGCGGAACGCCGAGCTCGAAGAGGAGCTGCAGGAGGATGAGTTTGCGCAGGGCGGCGGCCTTCTGCTGCCGCGTCGGCCGCGGGGCCGGCTCCTGTACTGGCGGCTGTTCGAGCCGGCTTAAGGTCGTGTCCGTCACGTCACGTCGTCCTTCGGGTCGCACGGTCAAAAAGATCGGCCAGTTCACGGCCGTACACAGCGGCGTCGAACCCCGGCTCCCGGACGGCGCGGTTGACGACGGCGTCGATGGAGCCCCGGAGCGCCACGGCCATCACACGGGGATCGAACTCACCGAACTCACCGCGCTCCTGACCCTCGCGAAACAGTTGCGCGTGCATGTCCACGACCGACTCCATCAGGGCGCAGAGCTCGCCCATCGACGCGTCGTCGCGGCGGACGTTGCCGAGCACCTCCACCACGGCCGGCAGGTGCTGGGGGAACTCCTCGAGCACGGCGATGTTCGCCTCGATGTAGGCCCGCAGCCGCCCGGGCCCCGTCGACTGCGCCTCGAGCCGCGGCCGCATGTACTCGTCCGCGACCCGCAACACCTCGATCACGACCTCCCGCATGAGGTCGTCCTTGCCGGAGAAGTGATACGAGATCATCCCCGTACTGCTCAGCCCCGCCCGCTTGGCGATCCTCGTGAACGACGCCTTGGCGTAGCCCATTTCGGCGATGACCTCGATCGCGGCCTGCACGATCTGCGCCCGCCGGCCGGCCTCGGTGAACGTCCTGGAGGCCGGGGCGGTCGCTCCTTGCTTGGCCGCACCATTTCTTGCTTCCATGAGCAAGACGGTACGCGTGTTTGCTTGCCCGAGCAAGAGTCGGTTCGGGTACGCAAGTTGTTGATGCTTCATACGACCGGCTGACCGATGCCCAGCATGTTCCCCTCGCTGTCCCGGAACCAGGCACCGCGCTCTCCCCGCGCACCCTTGCTCGGGTAGTTCCCCTCGACCTCGACGATCCCGTCCTTCGCGCGTCCGCCCCCCAGCAGCCCGGGCAGCTCGACGTCCTCGAACACCACCCCTCTCCCCTTGAGTTCCGACACGACGCTCTCGATGTCGTCGACCTCCCACGCCATCTGAGTGAACGCGCCGGACGAGGCCCCCGCCGACTTGAACACGACGAAGTCCACACCCCCGCACCGGTACAGCAGCCCGCCGGGCCGTTCGTCGACGGGCTCCAACCCGAGCCGCTCGGAGTAGAACCGCCGCGCCCGCTCCAGATCCTGGGCGGGAAGCCGGGTGGCCACATGGGCCCGGGCCAAAATGCCCCTGTTGTGATTGTTCATGCCTCCACAGTGCCGTGAGCGGCGACGGGAGGGGTGGAGGCGACACCCATCTCAGGGCGCGCTGACCCCGCCTCAGCCTCTGGTACCACCGCTCCTCCGACTTCAGGCGGAGGTCGGACCGGCCCCCAGGCCGATGCCCCGCGCAGCGCGCAGGCGGCAGCATGGCACCGCCGAGGCAGGGGGCCTACGGGGGGCCGAGGAGGGCGAGCGCGCACTCCTCGGCGAGGGCCTCGGCGTGGGCGGGCAGGGGGTCGCCGGCGCGGAGGTGGCGGCGGACGAGGGAGAGGGGGAGGTCGACGAGGGCGAGGGAGACGCGCTCGGTGGCCCGGTGGCCCTCGGCGCCCAGGTCCGCCGCCAGGGCGGCGAGGGAGCGGCGCACGCGGTCGTTGCCGCGGTCGGCGCGGGCGCGGTGCTCCTCGGACCAGTCGGCGCGGCCGAAGTCCTGGGCGCCGTAGAGGAGGAGGGCGGCCTGGCCGGGGTGGGCGCGGCTCCAGGCGACGACGTGGCGGGCCGCCGCGCAGGCGGACCGGCGGACGTCGGGGTCGGACTCCAGGGCCGCGAAGTAGCCCTCCTGGAAACGCTCGACCGTGCGCAGCCACACCTCGGCGAGGAGCGCCGCCCTGCCGGGGAAGCGGTGGTAGACCGAGCCGCTGGGGGCGCCGGCCTCCTTGGCGACCGCGGACATGGTGACCCCGGCGGGTCCGGAGGCCACCGCGAGCCGGACGGCGACGTCGAGGAGTTGGTCGGTGTCGAAGCGAGAAGGACGGGCCATGAGTTGGAGAGTACTCTCCACAATATTGGAGAGACCCCTCTAGAATCATGGTGAAGGGCTGAGTCGGGCCCACGCCGCGTCACAGGGGAGCGCGGCGCGGGCCCGACTCTCAGCTCATCCCGTCCCGCCCCGGAGGGCGACCGTGAAGGACCGGTCCGTCGGGACGGCGGCGGTCTTGACGTGGGCGATGCCGCCCCGGTCGGCCGGGTCGTACCACCAACCCCGCTCCGTCTTCTCGAAGGCGTCCTTCGACTCCAGGCGCGGCAGTTCGCTCCCGTCCAGCGCGACGACACGCGGCCCGGTGCCCGTGTGGATCGTGAAGTGGTTCGGGCGGGCCGTCTGCTTGCCGCGGTAGTCGCCCTTCAGGGCGGACATGGACAGCGTCATGTCGCCGTCCGAGCCGCTCGACGGCGCCCGCACCGTCAGCGTCTGCTCCGCGTACGCCCCCTTCCGGTGCGCGCGCGTGACGCCGTCGTCCTCGTAGAGCGTGAAGGACGAGGTGCCCTTCGGATGGACGTCCCAGGCCACGGGTGAGTCCGCGGTGCGGTCCTCGTACGAGCGGATGCCGGGCCACATCGGGATGTTCGCGCCGGCCTTCACGAACAGCGGCAGCGTGTCCAGCGGGGCGCGGTAGCCGTCGACGGTCGTCGGGCCCTCGTACGTGCGGCCCGTCCAGTAGTCGGTCCAGGTGCCCTTGGGCAGGTAGATGCCGTTGCGGACGTCGGTGTCCTCGTAGACGGGGGCGACCAGGAAGTACTCACCCGTCAGGAACTCGTACTTCGCCGCGTCCGACGCCGCCTTCGGGTCGTCCGGGTACTCCAGCGCCAGCGGGCGCACCGGACCGACGCCGGTGCGCGTGGCCTCCGCCGCGTAGCTGTACATGTACGGCAGGAGCGCTTCCTTCAGCTTCAGGTACTTGCGGTTGATGGCGGTGTACGGCTCCCCGTACCGCCACGGCTGCTTGTCGCTCGGCGCCCAGCCGTCCATGGTCATCACGGCCGGCAGGAAGGCCTTCCACTGCAGGTCACGGACGTACGTGCGCGGGCTGCCGCCGAAGATGCCGTCCACGTCGCCCGTGGTGTACGCGAGCCCGGACATCGTCGCGCCCGCGTACGTCGGGATCTGCCAGCGGATGTACTCCCACGAGCCCTTCTGGTCGCCGGACCACTGCACCCCGCAGCGCTGCGCGCCCGACCAGCTCTCGGGCGCCCAGGTGAAGCCGCGGGCGTCGCTGTTGTCCTCGATGCCCTTGTAGGCGTCCTTGCAGCCGTCGAGGGCGAACTTGTAGCCGTCGCCGACCCAGGCGACGTCCAGCTTGGCGACCCGCTGGCCGGCCTTCACCTGCTCGCCGAGCTTGGCCAGGCCGTCCTCGGTCCACAGGCCCATCTTCATCCGCCGGTCGGCCAGGCCCTTGTTCACCTCGCCGAGGTTCTCGTAGCCGCAGCCGTAGCCGTCGTTGACGAGCATCCAGCCCAGCGGCAGGTCGTTCGCGACATAGCCGTCGGCCACCTTCAGGGCGTCCAGCGTGCGCCGCTCGCCGCGGTTCTTGTTGTGCAGGTAGCAGTCGGAGTCGCCGATCTCGAGCCCGTACAGCGGCGGCAGGAACGGCCGGCCGGTGAGCTTCGTGTACTGGCCGATGACGTCCTTGGGCGAGCGCCCCGCGACGTAGTACGCGTCGAAGCGCCGCTCCTTCGCGCTGGCCGTCACCGGGTCGCCGAAGGAGTAGGTGTTGGGCGCGTACGTGTTGCGGTAGACGCCGTAGCCCGCCGAGGAGAGGTAGTAGGGCACCGAGTTGGGGTGGCCGCCGTCGTTCCAGTTGTAGTCGACGCCGACCTCCACCTTCTTGCCCCGGTGCGAGGTGTTGCCGCGGCCGTTCTGCATGCCGGCGCCGTAGAACTGTTCGTCGGCGCCGCGCGCGAGGGTCTGGGTGGTCGAGCCCTGGTCCCAGGTCAGGCCCTTGGTCTCGGCCCACACCCGGCTGCCGTCGGCCCGGTGCAGGGCGAACCGCAGCGGGCTCTTGTACGCCCGCAGGGTGACCGCCGGCGTACTCAGCTCGTAGCGGTCGCCCCGCTCGCGCCAGCGCGTCGGCGGGGGCGGGCCCTGCGGCAGGACGATGTCCTTGCCGGCCGGGTCCGTGAACTCACCGTCAGGAGCGAGCTCCAATCTGAACGTCTCCGCCGTGACGAAGCTGACCCGTACCCGCGCCTTCCCGGCCCGGAGGTGGAAGACCTGTCTCTTATACACATC
>KL569401.1:5070-8608 GCA_000715685.1 Streptomyces lilacinus | reverse complement strand
CAGGACCCCCAGCAGGGCGGCGGCGACCACCGCTCTCAGCCGTCGTCGTGCTCGCGTTCGCTTTCGCATCACCATGACCATGACCGCGTGCTTAGTGGGCCCGGCGGGGGCCCGGCCATGGACTGCCGTGCGCGTGCACGTGGACTTTGCTGACGGAAGCGAGAACGGAAGCGGAACCGGAAGCGAAAGGGGCGCCCCCTCACGGGAGCGCCCCTGATCCGGACGGAAGAACGTGCTCAGCGCGTCACAGCGCCACACCCAGCAGCGCGTCGACGGCGCGCGAGACCAGGCCCGGCGCACCCTCGTCCGTGCCGCCCTCGGCGACCTGGGCGGCGGCCCAGCGGTCGACGGCGGCCAGGGCGGCCGGGGCGTCGAGGTCGTCGGCGAGGGCCTCGCGGACCTCCTCGACGAGGGCGTCGGCGGAGGGGCCGTCGGGGCGGGAGACGGCGGCGCGCCAGCGGTCCAGGCGCGCCACGGCCTCGGTCAGGACGGAGTCCGTCCACTCCCAGTCGGCCCGGTAGTGGTGGGACAGGAGCGCGAGGCGGATGGCGGCCGGGTCGACGCCGTCGCGGCGCAGCTTCGAGACGAAGACGAGGTTGCCCTTGGACTTGGACATCTTCTCGCCGTCGAGGGCGACCATGCCGGCGTGCACGTACGCCTTGGCGAAGGGGTGCTCGCCGGTGAGCGCCTGGGCGTGCGAGGCGCCCATCTCGTGGTGCGGGAAGATCAGGTCCGAGCCGCCGCCCTGGACGTCGAAGCCCATGCCGAGGTGCTCGAGGGCGATCGCGACGCACTCGATGTGCCAGCCCGGTCGGCCGGGGCCGAGGGAGGCGCCGTCCCAGCTGGGCTCGCCCGGGCGGGCGGCCATCCACAGCATGGGGTCGAGGGGGTTCTTCTTGCCGGGGCGCTCAGGGTCGCCGCCGCGCTCGGCGGACAGCAGGCGCATCGCCTCGGCGTCGAGGTGGGAGACGCCGCCGAAGGACGGGTCGGAGGCGACGGAGAAGTAGATGTCGCCCTCGAGCTCGTACGCGGCACCGGCGTCGCGCAGCCGCTCCACCAGCGGGACGATCTTGGGTATCGACTCCACGGCACCCACGTAGTGGCGGGGCGGGAGCATGCGCAGAGCGGTCATGTCCTCGCGGAAGAGGGCCGTCTCGCGCTCGGCGAGCGCGGTCCAGTCGTCGCCGTTGGCGAGGGCCCGCTCCAGCAGCGGATCGTCCACGTCGGTGACGTTCTGGACGTAGTGAACCTGCCGCTTGGTGTCGAGCCACACGCGCTGCACGAGGTCGAACGCGTTGTAGGTCGCCGCGTGCCCCATGTGGGTGGCGTCGTACGGCGTGATGCCGCACACGTAGATACGGGCGACGGGACCGGGGGCGAGGGTCACCCGCTGGCCGGTCGCGGTGTCGTGGATCCGGAGGTCGCGGCCACTGCCGGGCAGGGCGGGAACCTCAGAAGCGGGCCAGGCATGCATGTCCTGAGCGTAACCGGATGCGGGTTCCGGATACGAACCGGGCACGGGGGTTGGCCGAAGTTCCCTTCTTGCGCGCGCCGTCCCACATGTGTATTCCCGTGCGCGGGCCCGAAAAGATCACACCGGCGGCCACGGAATCGCCGGCCACTGCCCGCTGGGCTCGCGGTGGCGCCCCGTGCGCAGCAGCTCGGCCACCCGCTCGCGCAGGGCGTCGATCTCCGCGGCGGTGATGAGCTCGGCCAGCCGCACCGCCAGCGGCCGCCCCTCGGTCAGGTCGGCCGAGAGCCGCCCCAGGGCCTCCAGGGCCTCGTCCGTCAGCGGCTCTCCCGCCCACCCCCACAGCAGCGTCCGCAGCTTGTCGTCCGCGTTGAAGGTCACACCGTGGTCGATGGCCCACAGCCGGCCGTCCGCGGCCGGCAGCAGGTGGCCGCCCTTGCGGTCGCCGTTGTTGATCACCGCGTCGAGGACGGCGAGCCGGCGCAGCCGTTCGTCGTCGGCGTGGACGAGCAGGGCCGTGCGGTCCTCGCCCACCTCCGCGAAGCCGACGGCCTTCCAGCCGGGGCCGGCCTCCTCGCCGTCGACGAGGGCGAGGAGCCGGGCCTCCTCCACCGCCTCGGCGGGCGTCTCTATCCAGAGCTGGCACATGCCCTCGCCGTACGGCCCGTCGCGCAGCACCGTCGGCGGGATCAGGCCCCACCCCATGGCCTCGGAGAGCTCGTAGGCGGCCACCTCGCGCTGCGCGAGCGTCCCGTCGGGGAAGTCCCACAGGGGTCGCTCGCCGGCGACCGGCTTGTAGACGCAGGCGGCGGTGACGCCCTCGTACTCGACGGTGCAGTAGAGCACCGCGTTGGACGCCTCGCGCACCCGGCCACGGACCGTCAGCTCGCCCTTGGCCAGCAGTTCCTGCGGGGTCACGCTCCGCGGCGGTATCCGTTCTGGCGCGGACATACGTGTCCCTCCGGGTCGAGCGGCAGGCTGCACAGCGGGCAGGGGGGCCGGCCGGCGTTGACGACTTCCAGGGCGCGCTTGGCGAAGGACCGGGCCATGGTGCCGGTGAGCCGGACCCGGAGCATCGGCGGGCCGTTCAGCTCGTCCTGCAGCAGCCGCTCCTCGGCCGCCGCGAGGTCCTCGTCGGTGTCGGCCTCCAGCTCGACGAGGGCCTGGGCCTCGACCACCATGCGCTGACCCTCGGCGTCCCAGGCCAGGGCCATGGTGCCGACGCGGAACTCCTCCTCGACGGGGGTGTCCAGGGGCGCGGTGTCGGCCAGCTCGACGGGGGCCACGGCCGGCACCGGGGCGTTGCCGCCGGTGCGCCGGACGACCTCGTCCAGCAGCTCGTCGATCCGCTCGGCGAGCGCCTCGACCTGGGCCTTCTCCAGCGCCACGCTGGTGACCCGGCCGGCCGCGCTGGCCTGGAGGAAGAAAGTGCGGCGGCCCGGCAGCCCGACCGTGCCGGCGACGAAGCGGTCCGGCGGGTCATAGAGGAACACCTGACGGGACAACGTCCTGCTCCATTGGGTTCGGTGGCGGAAGTGTCTGTTCCGGGTGCGGGGGTCGGGCGCGCCGGCGGGTGGCGACCCGGCGGTCCCGCGTCACCACCCTACTGCGCCCGACGATCACGGTGCCCCCGCACCGCCCCCCACGGCCGCGTCCGGGCTGCCGCCGGCCCCGGGGGCGTCCTCGCGGGGGACGAGCCCGGCGAGGTCGCCGGTGTCGCCGAGGCGCAGCAGGTAGGGGCGCAGCCGGGTGTAGCGGACGGCGGTGACGGAGCAGGGGTCGACGGCGATCCGCTGGAAGTGGTCGAGGTGCAGGCCCAGGGCGTCGGCCACGATCGACTTGATCAGGTCGCCGTGGGTGCACATCAGGTAGACGGCGCTCTCGCCGTGCTCGGCCTCGACGCGGGCGTTCCACTCCCGTACGGCGTCCACGGCGCGGGCCTGCATGGCGCGCACGGACTCGCCGCCGGGGAAGGCCGCGGCGGCGGGGTGCCGCTGGACGACCTCCCACAGCGGCTCGTCGGCCAGCTCGGCGAGCTTGCGGCCGGACCAGTCGCCGTAGTGGCAT
>KL569401.1:3879-4842 GCA_000715685.1 Streptomyces lilacinus | reverse complement strand
CTCGCCGATCCGCTCCTCGGTGTGGAGCGGCAGCTCCGGGCGGGCGGCGAGCAGGGGCGCGAGGGTCTCGCGGCAGCGCTCCAGGGGGCTGGTGACGGCGGCGGCGAGGGGGACGCCGGCCAGCCGGGCCGGGAGGGCGGCGGCCTGGGCGGCGCCGCGCTCGTCCAGGGACACGCCGGGGGTCCATCCGGCGAGCACTCCCCCGGTGTTGGCGGTCGACCGGCCGTGCCGGACCAGGATCAGCGTGGGCATGACCGCCAGCCTACGACGGCCGTCCGGCGTCCGGTGGGTGTACGCCGGGCGGCTGGGCGGAAGGATTCCTTGCATGATCGTGGACTGCGCCATCTACCGGCACGGGCATCGCACCGAGACCCCGACGGAGCTCTCCGACGCGCTCGAGGCGGCGCGCGCCGAGGGGGAGTCCTTCGTGTGGATCGGGCTGTACGAGCCCACCCAGGAGGAGTTCGACCTCGTCACCCAGGAGTTCGGCCTGCACCCGCTGGCGGTGGAGGACGCGCTCAACGCGCACCAGCGGCCCAAGCTGGAGGTCTACGACGACTCGCTGTTCATGGTCCTCAAGCCCGTGGTCTACGACGACGAGCGGGACGTCGTCACCACGGACGAGCTGATGCTCTTCGTGGGCAACTGCTTCGTGGTGAGCGTCCGGCACGGCGAGGGCAGCCCGCTGGCGGAGGTGCGCAAACGGCTGGAGCGGGATCCGGACATATTGCGGCACGGGCCGACGGCGGTGCTGTACGCCGTGAGCGACGCGGTCGTGGACCACTACACCGACGTGGCGGTCCTGCTCCACGCGGACCTGGACGAGCTCGAGGCGGAGGTCTTCGCGCCGCTGGGCGAGGACGTGCGGCACACCGCGTCGCGCATCTACTCCTTCAAGCGCCAGGTCGTGGAGTTCCGCCGGGCGACGCTCCCGCTCGTCGAGCCGATGGCACGGCTGGCCGG
>KL569401.1:0-3640 GCA_000715685.1 Streptomyces lilacinus | reverse complement strand
CTGTCCGGGACGCGGCTGCCGTTCGTCGACGAGAAGTCGTGGCCCTTCTTCCGCGACGTCAGCGACCACCTCACCCGGGCGAACGAGTCGATCGAGGGCCTCGACCGGCTGCTGTCGGACATCCTCTCCGCGCACCTGGCACAGATGGGCGTGCAGCAGAACGACGACATGCGCAAGATCTCGGCGTGGGCGGCCATGGCGGCCGTCCCGACGATGATCGCCGGGGTGTACGGGATGAACTTCTCCCACATGCCGGAGCTGCGCGAGCCGTGGGGCTACCCGCTGGTGGTGGGGGTGATGGCGGGGCTGGTCGTGTGGCTGTACCGGATGTTCAAGCGCCGCGGCTGGCTGTGAGGGCGCCGCGCCTCAGGCGTACTCGGGTTCCGGTGACGGCGGGCCGCCCAGGGCGTTACGGCGCTCCGGCATCCGGAGGGTGACCATCCGCCGCCAGCCGCCGAGCCGCTCGTAGGCGTACACGCCGCGGATGCCGGCGGCCAGCGCGGCCGACTTGGCCCGCGGCCAGCGCAGGATGCGGCCCATGTGGCCCATGACGGCGAGGCCGACGTCCCGATAGACGGCGATCTCGGCGAGCGCGCTCTCCCGCAGCAGGCCCTGGATCGTCCGGCCGTGGCCGGCGGCGGCCAGGCGCAGCAGTTCCTCGTGGCAGTAGGCGAGGTGGTTGGTCTCGTCGGCGCAGATCATGTGGACGGCCCGGCCGACCTCGGGGTGGTCGCCGAAGTACTTGACGAGCATGTCCATCTGGGCGGCGGCCCGCTGCTCGGTGACCCGGCTGTGCGCGAGGTAGGTGATGATGTCGTGCTCGGTCAGCCGCTCCTCGCCGCGCAGCTTCGTGTGGGGCAGGCCGATGCCCCGGCGCTCGAGGATCATGGTGTAGTCGGTCTCGGGCGGTACGTCGACCGGGGTCAGCCCGCGCTTGTGCAGCAGCGCGGTGAAGATGCGGCCGTGCTTGTCCTCGTCCGCGCCGTGCCGGGCGATCTTGGGGGCTAGGGCCCGCTGGCTCTCCGGCACCAGGGCGGCGATCCGGCCGTTCTCCCAGCCGCCCTGCGCCTCGCCGCCGGCGGCGATGGAACAGAAGAGTCGGTACGCCTCGTCGTCGTCGAGGATTTCCTGGAACAGACTCCTGGCCGTCGGCATGGCCGTCACCTCCGTCGGCCCTCAGTCAAGTGCCGGTGGCGAAGGGCGGCAATCAGGGGCGGCGCACGCTCGGCCGAACGGAGGAATTCGCGGGGGAAATTCCGCTCTCCCCGGCGCGTAACCAGGACGGGCCGGGGGGCGTTGTGCTCGGTGTCGGCCGTGGCGGGGAGACAACCCCCGAGCCCCCACCACGGCCGCAGAATTCCCTTCGGCTCATCCGCCGCCGGGCTTTAGGCCAGGCCGGCGCGCTCCAGGGCCTCGACGCCGGTGCGCAGGGCGGCGATCCGCTCGTCCAGCGTGAAGCCGGCCGGGGCCAGGGAGAGGGTGGTGGCGCCGGCGTCCGCGTACGCCTGCATGCGGTCGGCGATGCGCTCCACCGGGCCCAGCAGGGCGGTGGAGTCGATCAGCTGCCGGGGCACGGCCGCGGCGGCGCCCTTCTTGTCGCCGGAGAGGTACTTCTCCTGGATCTCGGCGGCTTCCTTCTCGTAGCCCATGCGCTGGGCCAGCTTGTTGTAGAAGTTCTGCTTGGCGCTGCCCATGCCGCCCACGTAGAGGGCGGTGTAGGGGCGGAAGAGGTTGGCGAGGGCGTCGATGTCGTCGCCCACGGCCATGGGGACGGTCGGGACGATGTCGAAGCCCTCGAGGGTCTCGCCCGCCTTCTCCCGGCCGGCGCGCAGCGCGCCCAGGGTGGTCTCCTCGGCGTGCTCGGGGGCGAAGAAGACGAGGAGGGCGCCGTCGGCGATCTCGCCGGTCTGCTCGAGGTTCTTCGGGCCGATGGCGGCGATGTACAGCGGGATGTGCTCGCGCACGGGGTGCACGGTGAGCTTGAGGGGCTTGCCGGGGCCGCCGGGCAGCGGGAGCGTCCAGTGCTCGCCCTCGTGGGCGACGCGCTCGCGGGACATGGCCTTGCGGATGATCTCGACGTACTCGCGGGTGCGGGCGAGCGGCTTGTCGAACTTCACGCCGTACCAGCCCTCGGAGACCTGCGGGCCGGAGACGCCGAGGCCCAGGCGGAAGCGGCCGCCGGAGAGCGAGTCGAGGGTGGCGGCGGTCATCGCCGTCATGGTGGGCGTGCGGGCCGGGATCTGGAAGATCGCCGAGCCGACGTCGATGCGCTCGGTCTGGGCCGCGACCCAGGACAGCACGGTGGCCGCGTCCGAGCCGTACGCCTCGGCGGCCCAGCACACCGCGTACCCCAGCCGGTCGGCCTCGCGGGCGACCGCGAGGTTGTCCGCGTCCATCCCGGCTCCCCAGTAGCCGAGGTTGATTCCGAGCTTCATCCGGCCCATGGAGCACCTCTTACTCGTCAGTAACGTCGTTGTTTCCGGGACTCTAGCGCGCGGACCGGGATACGTCACCGGTCGGCCGTCCGGGTGCGGTGGTGGCTGGACGACGGGGTGCGGCGCGGCCAGTACCCTCAGCGCTCATGGAACACAGGCATCTCGGCCGTACGGGCCTGCGGGTGTCCCGGCTCGGGCTCGGCACCCTCACGTGGGGCCGGGACACCGGGGAGCACGACGCGGCCGAGCAGCTCAAGACCTTCTGGGAGGCGGGCGGCACCCTCGTCGACACCGCCGACGTCTACGCCGACGGCGGCGCCGAATACCTCCTCGGCCGGCTCCTCGAGGACCTCGTCCCGCGCCGGGACCTCGTCATCGCCACCAAGGCCGGCAGCGTCCTCGACCCCGGCCGACGGGTCGACTGCTCGCGCGGCCACCTCCTCGCCGCGCTCGACGCCTCCCTGGACCGGCTCGGCACGGACCACGTCGACGTGTGGCAGATACACGCCTTCGACCCCGGCACCCCCGTCGAGGAGACGCTGCAGGCCGTCGACATCGCCGTCAGCAGCGGCCGGGCCCGCTACGCGGGCGTCTCCAACTTCTGCGGCTGGCAGCTCGCCAAGGCCGCGACCTGGCAGCTCGCGGAGCCGGGCCGGCGGACCCGGCTGGCCTGCACGCAGATGGAGTACTCCCTGCTGCAGCGCGGCATCGAGCGCGAGGTGCTGCCGGCCGCGCTGGACCTGGGCATCGGCGTCCTGCCCTCCTCGCCGCTGGGCCGCGGCGTGCTGACCGGCAAGTACCGCCACTCGACCCCGGCCGACTCCCGGGGCGCCTCGGAGCACCTGGCCCCCTTCGTCGCCCCCTACCTCGACGAGAGCGCCCGCCGCGTCGTCGACGCCGTCCAGACGGCGGCGGACGGCCTCGCCACGACCTGCCTCCAGATCGCCCTGGCCTGGGTCCGCGACCGCCCCGGCGTCACCGCCCCCATCGTCGGCGCCCGCACGGCGCAGCAGCTCAGGGCGGCATTGTCAGTGGAGACCCTTACGCTTCCGGACGAGATCTGCCAGGCGCTCGACGACGTGTCGGCGCCCGTGCACCGCTACCCGGACCAGGACTGGAGCACGCTGTGAACGACGACCTTGCCAGGCCCCTTGGCGGGGAGCGAGCCGTGACGGGGGCCGTCGATGCCCTGTCTCTTATACACA
>KL569400.1:12189-24454 GCA_000715685.1 Streptomyces lilacinus | reverse complement strand
GGTTAGGGGAAACCCCCCGCCGGGCCACCGCCAAGCCGCACCCGTACAGCCCCAGCACCACCCCCACCAGCCCGTAATAAACCGGCGTCAGCGGCGCCATCCCCAACATCGCCCCCACCGGCGACACCGGCAGCACCAGGCCCACCACGGCCAGCCCCGCCACCGCGCCGAGGATCGGCCCCGGCGCCCGCCCCGACCGCAGCAGCAAAATCACCAGCGCCTGCGTCAGCAGATTCTCCGTGAACCAGCCCGCGTGAAACGTGGCCTCCGCCCCCTCCCTCCCCAGTACCGCGAACGTCGCGAGGTCGGCCGCCGCGTTGAGGAGGCCGAAGCCGGCGACGAAGCGGAGGAGGGCCCGGGGGCGCAGGACCGCCGGGCGGGTCTCGGCGCGGCGGTCCGGGCGGTCGAAGGCGAGCGCGAGCTGGGCCGCGTCGAAGAAGAGGTTCTGGACGAGGACCTGCGCCGGCAGCATCGGCAGGAAGGCCAGCATCGGCCCGGCCACCAGCATCGCGATCACGTTGCCGAAATTCGACGACAGCGTGATCCGCAGGTACGCGCCGATGTTCGCGGTGCTGCGCCGGCCGGCGACGATCGCGCGGTCGAGCGCGGTCAGGTCCTTCGAGGCCAGGACGACGTCCGCCGCCTCCCGGGCCACGTCGACGCCGTCGCGCGGGCACACCCCGACGTCGCCGGCGCGCAGCGCGGCCAGGTCGTTGACCCCGTCGCCGAGGAAGCCCGTGGTGTGCCCGGCGGCGCGCAGCGCGCCCACGACGCGGGCCTTGTGGGCGGGGGTGCAGCGGGCGAAGACGGTGGTGTCGGCGCACAGCCGGGCCAGGGCGGCGTCGTCGAGGGCGTCGATCCGGTCGCCGGTGACCGGGCTGCCCGGTTCGAGGCCGAGTTCGCGGCAGACGCGGGCGGCGGTGCCGGGGTGGTCGCCGGTGAGGACCGTGACGCGCACGCCGTGCCGGGCGAGGCCGGCGAGGGCCGCGGCCGCGGTCGGCGCGGGTGCGTCGCTCAGGGCGACGAAGCCGGTGAAGGCCAGGTCCCGCTCGTCCGCCTCGGTCAGGGGCCGTTCCCGCGCGGGCCGCTCCGCGCGGGCGACGGCGAGGACCCTCAGCCCGTCGTCGGCCAGCGCCGCCGCGCGCCGGGCGAGCCGGGCCCGGTCGTCGGGGGCGAGGGCGCAGCGGTCCAGTACGTCCTCGGGGGCGCCCTTGACGACGAGGACGTGGGCGGCGGCGAGGGCGAAGCGGGGGTCGCCGCCGCGGCGTACGACGGCGGTGGACAGCTGGCGGCCGGGCCCGCAGGGGAGGGCGTCCACCCCCTCGTACTCCGCATCGTCCGCATCGCCCGCGGCGTCGAGGATCGCCTCGTCCAGCGCGTCGGGCACGGGCAGCTCGGCGAGGTGGAGCGTCCACAGGGCATTGACGGCGGCCCAGCGCAGGACGTCGGGGTCGTCGCGGCCGTCCCCGTCGACGGAGAGCGCCACGACCGGCCGGTCCTCGGTGAGGGTGCCGGTCTTGTCCACGCACAGCACGTCCACCGCGCCGAGGTCGTGGAGGGCGGGCAGTCGGCGGACGACGACCTCGCCGCCGCGCGCGAGGAGCGCCGCGCCGCGCGCGAGCGCGACCGTCACGATCACCGGCAGCATCTCGGGCGTCAGCCCCACGGCCACCGCCACGGCGAACGGCAGGGTCTCCAGCCCGTGGCCGCCCAGCAGCGCGCAGGTGATCAGCACGAGCGGCGCGGTGAGCAGCATGAAGCGGACGAGGGCCCAGGTGATGCCGTTGACCGAGCGGTCGAAGGGACTGGGGAGGCTGGGGAGGCGGTCGTGGGGCGCGGGGCCGGTGAGGGTGCCGGAGAGCAGGGTGTCGCCCCCGGTGGCGACGACGACGCCGGTGCCCGTGCCGGAGACGACGTCGGAGCCCTGGAAGCAGAGGGAGGACCGGTCCGGCCCCGCGGTCGCGGTGTCCCCGGCGACGGAATCGGCGACGGACTCGGCGGCGGACTTGGTCACCGGCGCGGACTCGCCCGTGAGCGCGGCCTCGTGCACCGTCAGGCCCGTCGCGCGCAGCAGGCGCAGGTCGGCGGGGACCAGGTCGCCGGGGGCGAGGAGCACCACGTCGCCGGGGACGAGCTGGTCGACGGGCAGCTCGCGGGTGGTCGTGGGCGCGCCGGCGCCCGCGCGGCGGCGCACGGTGGCCGTGGTCGCGACGAGGTCGCGCAGCGCGGCCGCCGAGCGGTCGGCGCGGTGTTCGCCCGTGGCCCGCAGGACGCAGCTGACCGTGACCAGCACGGCGATCACGCAGGCCGTGCCCCAGGAGGTCGTCGTCGCCGAGACGACGCCGAGGCCGAGGAGGACGGCGGTGAAGGGGTCGCGCAGGCCGCGGGCGCAGCGGCGCGGCCAGGAGGCGGGGCGGCGGCCGGGGAAGACGTTCTCGCCGTGGCGTACGAGGCGGGCCTCCGCCTCCGCCTCGGTCAGGCCGCGCGGCCCGCTCTCCAGGGCGCGCAGCACCTCCAGCGCGGTGCCGGCGCCCCGGCCGGGGGCCGTACGGGCCTCAGGCGCCCAGGCCACGGAGGCGTCCGGGCCAGCCGGCCGCGGTGCCGGCGCCGGCCCGGCGGTCGGCGAGCTGGCCGACCATCAGCCGGACGATGGTCACGACGTCGGGGTCGTCGACGAGGTACACCACACGGCGCCCCTCGCGGCGGGAGCGCACGAGGCCCGCGAGCTTCAGCTTGGCCAGGTGCTGGCTGATGGCGGGCAGCGCGCCGCCGACCCGCTCGGCCAGCCCGCTGACGTCGCTCTCGCCCTGGGCCAGCGCCCACATCAGGTGCAGTCTGGCGGAGGAGGCGAGCAGCCCGAAGGCGGCGGCCGCCTCGGCCAGGACGTCGGCCGACGGGTCGCGGGCGTCGTCCAGGGAGCTGTCGGCACCCCCGACGTTCCCGAAGCTCCCGACCCCTGCCGTCACTGTCGCTCTCCCATCCCCGGGGCGTCCCTGTGCCCAGGCGGGCCCCAGTCTAGGCACCGGGGACCGGCGGGCGTTCGGACATGCCCCCGGCGCGCGGTGGGCAGGGTGTACCGACAGGAATCGGTCGCAAGGGGGAGGGCATGGAAATCTCAGGAATTGTCAGCGCGATCGTGATCGGCGCCTTCATCGGCGTCCTGGGCCGGCTGGCCGTGCCGGGCCGCCAGCACATCGGGCCGGTGGCCACCGTCCTCATCGGCATCGCGGCGGCCTTCGTGGGCGCCCTGATCTCCCATCCGCTCGGTCTCTACGACACCAAGGGCATCACCTGGCTCGTCTGGGTCGTCCAGATCGTGCTGGCGGCGCTGGGCATCGCCTGGTTCGACCGCCGCAGGGCACGGCAGCGGGGCTAGCGCGACCGTCAGGACAGCTTGCCGTCGTAGTCCGGCAGCTTGAAGGTCCGCTCGGCGTGCCCGCCGACCAGGTCGGTGGTGTGGTTCCCGATGTTGGCGACGATCGTGTAGCCGTTCGCCTCGATCTCCGCCCGCTTGGCGGTCTTGTACGTGCTCACCTCCTGGAAGAGGTCCGGGAGGTGGCGCACGTACAGGCCGCTGACGGGGTAGCCGACCTTGCGCAGGTTCCACTCCGTGACCGAGTCCAGGACGCCGGGGCGGGCGGTGACGAAGAAGATCGCCACGCCGCGCTCGTTCGCGTAGCGGGTCAGCTCGAGGACGGGCTTGATCGCCGGGGTGGGGAAGGTCGTCCAGTGGAAGTCCGTCTCCAGCGAGCTGTTGTCGATGTCGAGGACGACGGCCTGCTTGCCGCCCCGGCCGCCGGCGGTGCGCTCGGTGACGTAGGCCTTCGCCCGGTCGGTGACGGCGCGGACGTCGCGCTGCCAGGTGTCGTAGTCGACGCCCTTGAGGCCGGCGGGGCCGGAGGTGTGCGCGGCGACGGCCGGGGCCGGGACGGCGGCCGCGGCGGTGCCGGCGGTCGCGATCGGCGCGGTCAGGGCGGTGACGGCCACGACGGTCGCCGCGGCGCGGCGGACCTTGATCATCTCGGTCATGCCTGGCATGTTCACGACCGCCGATGGCCGGCGGGCACCGCGGAACTTACCGGCGGGTTAACGCTGTCGGACGCTTGCGGATCCTTCCCGGCAGTCGGCCTCCACCATCTTCTCCATCGGGTCCACCGCCAACGCGCCCGCCACGAAGAGCGCGAGCACGATCGCCACGCCCAGGACGACGTTGCCCAGCCACACCATCGTCTCCGCCGGCAGGGTGTAGACGCCGACCACCCGCGCCACCGCCTCGGCCAGCAGGGCCGTGCCCCAGACCGCCGAGAAGGTGAGCTCGGCACGGCGGAAACGCGCCGACCGGAGGGAGAGCCGCTCCCAGGCGGCGGTGCGCTCCGGGGCGCCCTTGGTGACCCAGGGCTTGAGCGCCACGGTCATCAGGGGCCGGCCGGCGAGGACGGATACGAGCACGGCCGCGCCCACCACCCCGCTCCCGGCGCTCTCCTTGGCCAGCATCAGACGGACGTCACCGGTCACCGTGCTCAGCACGAACCCCACGGCGTTGACCGCCAGGACCAGCGCCGCGAAGGCGTTGAGGCGACGCTCCCTGACGAGGGACCACACCGTACGACCGGCGGGCAGGAGGCTGCTCCAGGCGAGGGCGGGCAGGGTGGCCATGCCGAAGCCGTCGGTCAGGACGTAGTACGCGCCCAGGGGGACGAGGGCGTCCACCACCAGCGGCGACAGGCTCCGCAGCAGTGCCCGGCGCTGCCGGCCGGATGAGGTGCTGTCGGCCGCAGGGGGCGTCGTGACCGTCTGCATGGGAGGGGCCTCCGTGTTGTTCCACGTCGTTTCGGGGTGCCTCCAAGATCACAGCTCGGGCCGGCGCGGCGGCAGTGCAGACCGTCCGGGGCTCGGCATGACGTTTGTCAGGGACCTGAAGTGACAGGGTGCAGAACCTCTCTGACCACCAGGCGTAACTTTCTTTACGTCTGGGGAAGTTGGCCGAGAAGGAATGGGGTTCGCATGGGAACGCACCGCACGCGCCACGCCGCCGGGATCGCCACGGCAGCCGCCCTGCTGCTCGCCCTGGCCGGCTGCGGCAGCGACTCCCCGGAGCGGGGCCGGACGGAGAAGGAGACCGCCACCGCCTACGTCGACGCCCTCAACGCCCGCGACCCCGACGCCCTCGCCGGCCTCGGCCGGCCCGGCTACGAGGGGACGCGCGAGGACGCCCGCGCCCTCGTCGAGAAGCGCGGCGGCCGCGGCCTGAAGATCGTCGACATGGCGGTCGGTCACGAGTTCGGCCCGGACTTCGCGGACGTCGTCGTCCGCGCGAAGGACGGCGCGGGCCGGGAGCAGCGCGAGGGCCTCTCGCTCGAACGCGAGGACGGCACCTGGTACGTCCCGCTCGGCCACCGCAAGGGCGCCGGCCCCAAGCAGTCCGCGGGCACGTCACGGCCGTGAGCCGTGGCTCCGAACGACCGCAAAGGGCCCGGCCACCGTACGGTGGCCGGGCCCTTTGCGCGGGGCGAAGACGGCTCAGGCCTTCTTCGTCTCCCAGAAGATGCGGTCGATCTCGGCGATCAGCTCGAGGGCCTTCTCGCCGGTCTTCGGGTCCGTCGACGCCTTGGCCGTGCTCAGCGCCTTGAGCGTGTCGTTGACCAGCTGGTGCAGCTGGGGGTACTTCTCGAAGTGCGGGGGCTTGAAGTAGTCGCTCCACAGCACGGAGACGTGGTGCTTGGCCAGCTCGGCGCGCTGCTCCTTGATGACCGTGGCGCGAGCGCGGAAGTGGGGGTCCTCGTTGGCCAGGTACTTCTCCTGGACGGCCTTGACCGACTCCGCCTCGATGCGGGCCTGGGCCGGGTCGTACACACCGCAGGGCAGGTCGCAGTGCGCGCTGACCTTCACCTTGGGGGCGAACAGGCGGGAAAGCATGTGCTGTCCTTCCTCGTGATCGTCTTCTCAGGTGCGAGATTACTCGGTGCGGGAAGGCTTTTCTCGGGTGCCCCGGAGCGCTGAGGACAAAAGTCCGATGTCAGTCTGGGATCGGCGGAGGAACGGACGCGGAGGTGCCGTGATGCAGGAGCAGCTGGACGAGCGCGGACACGAGCTGGACCGCGAGCACCGGGGACTGCTGCGGATCGGGCTGGCCGAGGTCTACAACCCCTCGATGGTGCCGACCCTCAACCCCGGCGACCAGCTGGTCGTCCGGTACGGGGCGGTCGTTCGTCCGGGTGACGTGGTGGTGATGCGCCACCCGTTCCGCCAGGACCTGCTGATCGTCAAGCGCGCGGTGGAGCGGCGCGAGGGCGGCTGGTGGGTGATGGGCGACAACCCGCTGGTGGAGAACGACAGCCGGGAGTTCGGCACCGTGCCGGACGAGCTCGTGGTGGCCCGGGCCTGGGTCCGGCTGCGCCGGCCCCCGGGGGCGGGTCAGCGCACGCCCGGGACGCTGCTGTCGTGGGCGGCCGCGGCCGTACGCCCCGTGAGGTCGTCCGCGCGCTCCTCCGAGCGCTCGCTCTCCCGGCGCTTGCGGGCGCGGTAGGCCGCGACGTTGGCGCGGGTCGCGCAGCGGTCGGAGCAGTAGCGGCGGGAACGGTTGGTCGAGGTGTCGAGGTAGGCGTTGCGGCAGGGCGCGGCCTGACAGATGCCGAGGCGCTCGACGCCGTACTCGGTCAGGTGCATCGCGAGGCCCATGCAGGCCGTGGCCGTGTACGAGGCGCCCGCGTTCGCCGCGTGGTCGGCGATGTGCATGTGCCACTTGGGGCGCCCGTCCTCGTCCCGGTACTCGTGGCCGGAGATCTGCGGGCTCACGGGGAAGTCCATCAGCAGCGCGTTCAGCAGATCGACCGCCCGCACCTCCTCGCCCTCGGCCGCCGCCTCGAAGACCGCGCGCAGCCGACCCCGGACGCTGCGCAGCCGGGTCAGGTCGCCGTCGGTCAGCCGCCGGGCGGCCTGGGCGGCGCCGCCGAAGAGGGCGCGCACCGCCTCCATCGAGGTGAGCGTGTCCACGCCCCGCGCGGGCTGCTCGGTGTTGACCAGCCGCACGGCGAAGTCCGAGTAATGGGCCAGTTCCACTTGTAGTCCTTACGGAGGCGGTCCGGGGTCGCTGAGGCCGATCAGTAATGACTGGTCCTGCTTCGAGGGTATTACATCTCGCTCGTCCCGACATGCCCCCGCGCGGAGCATGCCCGAGGGGCGGTACGGGCCCACCACCCGTACCGCCCCTCGGGAGACCGCCCCTCGGTCGTCAGAGCACCTTCGACAGGAAGGACTTCGTCCGCTCGTGCCGCGGGTTCGTCAGCACGTCCCGCGGGTTGCCCGACTCGACGACGACGCCGTTGTCCATGAAGACCACGGAGTCGCCGACCTCGCGGGCGAAGCCCATCTCGTGGGTGACCACGATCATCGTCATGCCGTCCTCCGCGAGGCCCCGCATGACGTCGAGGACGTCGCCCACCAGCTCGGGGTCCAGCGCCGAGGTCGGCTCGTCGAAGAGCATGAGCTTCGGCTCCATCGCCAGCGCCCGCGCGATCGCGACCCGCTGCTGCTGGCCGCCGGAGAGCTGGGAGGGGTAGTTCTCGGCCTTGTCGCCGAGGCCGACGCGGTCGAGCAGCTTCTTCGCCCGCTCCCGGGCCACCGCCTTGCTCTCGCCCTTCACCTGGACCGGCGCCTCCATCACGTTGGCGAGCGCGGTCATGTGCGGGAAGAGGTTGAAGCGCTGGAACACCATGCCGATGTCCCGGCGGTTGCGGGCGACCTCGCTGTCCTTGAGCTCGTACAGCTTGTTGCCCTGCTGGCGGTAGCCCACCAGCTGCCCGTCGACGTACAGCCGGCCGGCGTTGACCTGCTCGAGGTGGTTGATGCACCGCAGGAAGGTGGACTTGCCGGAACCGGAGGGGCCGATGAGGCAGAACACCTCGCGCGGGGCGACCTCGAGGTCGATGCCCTTGAGGACCTGCACGGCGCCGTAGGACTTGTGGACGCCCTCGGCCTTCACCATGGCGTTCATGCGGTGACACCTCCGGAGGGACGGTTGCTGAAGGAGGCCAGGTTCTTCTTGACCTTCTGCCACGGGGTGAGCGGCAGGGTGCGCAGCGATCCCCGGGCGTAACGCCGCTCCAGGTAGAACTGCCCGACGCTGAAGACGCTGGTGAGGATGAGGTACCAGGTCGCGGCGAGGAAGAGCATCTCCACCGTGGCACCGGTGGTCTGACCGATGTCGGAGGTGGAGCGCAGCAGCTCGAGGTACTGGGCGGCGCTCGCCGCCAGCGACGAGGTCTTGAGCATGTTGATGAACTCGTTGCCGGTCGGCGGCACGATCACGCGCATCGCCTGCGGCAGCACGATCCGGCGCAGCGTCCTGCCCTGGCTCATGCCGAGCGCGTGGGCGGCCTCGGTCTGGCCCTCGTCGACGGACTGGATGCCGGCCCGGACGATCTCCGACATGTACGCGGCCTCGTTCAGACCCAGACCGAGCAGCGCGGCCATGAAGGGGGTCATGAAGTCGCTCATCTCGTCCCGGTAGATCGGGCCGAGGTTGATGTACGGGAAGATCAGCGCGAGGTTGAACCACAGCAGCAGCTGGACGTAGACCGGGGTTCCCCGGAAGAACCAGATGTAGAGCCAGGAGACGGATGACGTCACCGGGTTCTTCGACAGCCGCATGACCGCCAGCAGGATGCCGAGCACCAGGCCCAGCACCATGGCGAGCACCGAGATCAGGATCGTCTTGCCCAGGCCCGAGAGGACCGTGGAGTCGAAGAGGTAGTCCGGAATGGCGCTGTAGTGGACGTTCGCGGTGGCGAACGCGTTGACCAGCAGCGCGAGCAGGGCCAGGACCAGGACGGCGGAGACCCAGCGGCCGTAGTGCCGGACGGGGATCGCCTTGATCGCCTCGGGCAGGGTGGCGGTGGCGGTGGCGCCGGCCTTGGCGGTGTCCTTGCCGTCGCTGTCCTTGCCGCCCTTGCCGGACGGGCCGGCGGGGGCGGGGTCGGCCTTGTCGCCCTTGGCGGAGGCGTCGTCACCGTCGGCCGGGTCGGCGGGGTCCGCGGGGTCCGCCGGGTCGGCGGAGGAGGCGTCGGCGGCCTTGTCGTCGGCCTCGGCCTTCGCCTTGTCGGCGGGCTCGGAGGCCCCGGCCTCCGCGGACTCGGTCTTCTCGAGCTCGACCTTCTCGGCCTTGTCGGCGTCGGCCTTCTCGGGCTCGGCCGCGCCGTCGCCCTTGTCGGCGTCGGCCGCCTTCTCGGCGCCGTCGCCCTGCGCGGCTTCCGCTGCCTCGGGCTTCGCCTCGGCCTCGGGCTCGGTCTCCGACTTCGCTTCGGTTGCGGCCTCAGCCTCGGCCGCAGCCTCCGGAGCCTTCGAGGGCTCCTCGGCCTTGCCGGCCTTGTCGGCGGCGGTCTTGCCGGGCTCGCCGGCCTTGTCGGCACCGGCGGCGGCAGCGGCCTTGTCCGGCTTGTCGGGGGTGGGGGAATCGGGGGAAGAAGTCACGGGTGGTGCCTTTCAGCAGTTCCGTACGAGGGCAAGAGAGCGGGGAGGGGCTGACCGGCCCGGTCAGGAACCGCCGTTGATCTTGGCTTCCTTGATGGCGCCGTCCTCGACGCCCCAGGTCTTGACGACCTTCTCGTACGCACCGTTCTTGATGATCGCCTCGAGCGCCTCCTTGAGGGCGTCCCGCAGCTGGGTGTTCTCCTTCGAGACCGCGATGCCGTACGGCGCGGCCTCCACCTGCTCGCCGACCGGCTCGAAGTCGTTGCCGCCGCCGGAGGTCTTCACCGCGTACGCGGCGACCGGGAAGTCGCTGGACACGGCCTCGACGCCGCCGGCCTTCAGGCGGGTCTGCGCCTCGAGGTCGGTGTCGAAGGCCTCAATGCTGATCGCGTCCTTCTCGGCCTTCTCGCACTTCTCGGACTGGGCCTTGGCCAGGTCGTCCGAGACCGTGCCGCGCTGCACGGCGATCTTCTTGCCGCACAGGTCGTCCCAGCCGGTGATGCCCTTGGTGTCGCCCTTCTTCGTGTAGAGGGAGACGCCGGCGTTGAAGTAGTCGACGAAATCGACGCCCTCCGCGACCTTCTTCTTGGTCTTGGGGTCGACGCCTTCCTGTCGATCCTTGGTGTCCGTCATCGCGGACATCGCGATGTCGTAACGCTTGGATCGCAGTCCGGTCAGCAGGGCGTCGAAGGTGCCGTTGTTGAACTCCACCTTCACCCCGAGTTCCTTGCCCAGGGCGGCGGCGATGTCGGGGTCGATGCCGACGACCTTGCCGTCCTTCTTGAACTCGACGGGCGGGTAGGCGATGTCGGAGCCCACCTTGATGACCTTGGCGTCCTGGATCCTCTTCGGCAGCTTGCCGAAGAGGGGGGCCTGGGAGCCTGCGGCGGTCTGGCCGGCGCCGTTGCCGGTCGTCGTTTTGTCACGCTGGTCGCCACAACCGGTCAGCAGCAGGGTGCCGGCGACCGCGATCGCGCCGACGGCGGCCAAACGACTCCTGGCGGCAGCCGGGCGGGGGGTGGTGCTTGCGGTCATTGCTCGTTCCTCCTGCGGTCGAGGGGGTATCCGACGGGTAACTCGGCAATCACGCGAAACACGGCTCGTTGCCGCAGCACACTTCTTCGTGGGCCGCGACCTCGGGCGGTCTGCGCATCTTGCCATCCGGACTGCCCCATTCGGGGGGCCAGCGATGTCAAAATCGGATAACGGGTGATCCCCATTCGTTACCGGCCGGTTCACACCCTTTGGGTGGCTGTACGTCCTCTGAACGCCTTCTGGGGGCGAGACCCAGATCACGCCCGTTCTGTCTCACTCTGTGGACTCCTCGGCGCGTCCGGATCCAGTTGACACGCTTCGGGGGTGATCGCGCGCGGGAGTCGTGTCACACACAGCCGGAACTCACTCGTCGGCCGTAGTGCTCTTCCGGTAGAAAGACCAGTTACACCCCTCACATGGGGCTCAGGGCGCGCAAATGTGCGGCGCGCCCGGTTCGTCCGTACGCCCCGCCGACCGGTGGACCTCCGCCGGCCGGGTCGCGGACACGTGCCCGACCCGCCCCGCACTCCCTGGGGCGGCTACCCTCGACGGCAATCGACAAAGGGGTCAAGAACAGTGTCAGCGGAGATCGTGAATCCTCGCAGCGACAGCGGTTCGGACGAAGGGGCTCAGCAGGAGTTCTTCGATCCGGCCTTCGCGCTGCACCGTGGCGGCAAGATGGCGGTCCAGGCGACCGTCCCCGTGCGCGACAGGGACGACCTGTCCCTCGCCTACACGCCGGGCGTCGCCAAGGTGTGCAGCGCCATCGCCGAACAGCCCGAGCTGGTCCACGAGTACACCTGGAAGTCCCAGGTCGTCGCGGTGGTCACGGACGGCAGCGCGGTGCTCGGACTGGGAGACATCGGGCCGGAGGCGTCGCTGCCCGTGATGGAGGGCAAGGCGATCCTCTTCAAGCAGTTCGGCGGCGTGGACGCGGTGCCGATCGCGCTCGACTGCCGGGACGTCGACGAACTCGTCGACACCGTCGCCCGCCTCGCGCCCTCCTTCGGCGGCATCAACCTGGAGGACATCTCCGCGCCGCGCTGCTTCGAGATCGAGCGCAGGCTCCAGGAGCGCGTGGACATCCCCGTCTTCCACGACGACCAGCACGGCACCGCCGTCGTCACCCTCGCCGCGCTGCGCAACGCCGCGCGCCTGACCGGCCGTACGCTCGGCGAGCTGCGCGCCGTGATCTCCGGTGCCGGCGCGGCCGGCGTCGCGATCGCCAGGATCCTGGTGGAGGCGGGCATCGGCGACGTCGCGGTGTGCGACCGCAAGGGCATCGTCTCGCGCGACCGCGACGACCTCACGGACGTCAAGCGCGAGCTCGCGTCGTTCACGAACAAGGCCGGACTCGCCGGCCCGTTGGAGGCGGCCCTCGACGGCGCGGACGTCTTCATCGGTGTCTCCGGCGGCACGGTCCCGGAGTCCGCGGTCGCGAAGATGGCGAAGAACGCGCTGATCTTCGCGATGGCCAACCCGAACCCGGAGATCCACCCGGACGTCGCCCACAAGTACGCGGCCGTGGTCGCCACCGGTCGCAGCGACTTCCCCAACCAGATCAACAACGTCCTCGCCTTCCCCGGCATCTTCGCCGGCGCCCTGCAGGTGCGGGCGTCGCGCATCACCGAGGGCATGAAGCTCGCGGCGGCCGAGGCGCTGGCCGCGGTGGTCGCGGACGAGCTGAGCGCGGAGTGCGTGATCCCCTCGCCGTTCGACCCGCGCGTCGCCCCGGCGGTCACCGCCGCCGTCGCCGCGGCGG
>KL569400.1:11259-12074 GCA_000715685.1 Streptomyces lilacinus | reverse complement strand
CGAGAAACGGCGAAAGGGCGGGACCGGGGCTACATCCCCTAGCGGCGCCCCTTCGGGCCGCCGCCCAGGAGGCCGGCGCGGCGGAGGGCGTCCGCCATCGCGTCGTTGGCGGGGACACCCGCGCCGCCACCGCCGCCGTCGCCGCGGCGGCCCGCGCCGAGGGCGTGGCCCGGCGCTGACGCGCCCGGGGGCCGGACCGCCGCCGCGCGGTCCGGCCCCCGGTGCCCGTACGGGCACCACACGGGCAGCCACGCGGCGCGTGTCACACCGCCGCGTGGTTCCCCGACCGGCGCCGCCGGGTCTAGGTTCGGATCATGTTCGCCGCCTATGCCGCACGCATCGACCGTGACCAGCCGCTGAACGGACTCGAGCTGGGGGAGCGCCCCGAGCCCGAGGTACGGCCCGGCTGGACGACCGTCACCGTCAAGGCCGCCTCGCTCAACCACCACGACCTGTGGTCGCTGCGCGGCGTCGGGCTCGGCCAGGAGTCCCTGCCGATGATCCTCGGCTGCGACGCCGCCGGCCTCGACGAGGACGGCAACGAGGTCGTGGTCCACTCGGTCATCGGCCAGACCGGCCACGGCGTGGGCCCCACCGAGCCCCGCTCCATCCTCACCGAGCGCTACCAGGGCACCTTCGCCGAGCGCGTCGCCGTCCCCGCCTGGAACGTCCTGCCCAAGCCGAAGGAGCTCTCCTTCGAGGAGGCGGCCTGCCTGCCCACCGCCTGGCTGACCGCGTACCGCATGCTCTTCACCAACGCCGACGTCCGCCCCGGCCAGAGCGTCCTCGTCCAGGCGCCGGCGGCGGCGTGGCCA
>KL569400.1:9245-11034 GCA_000715685.1 Streptomyces lilacinus | reverse complement strand
GTGGCCACCGCCGCCATCGTGCTGGGCGCCGCGGCCGGCCTGCGCGTCTTCGCGACCAGCCGCGACGCGGCCAAGCGCGAGCGCGCCGTCGAGCTCGGCGCCGAGGCGGCGTACGAGCCCGGCGCCCGCCTACCGCACCGCGTCGACGCCGTCATCGAAACGGTCGGCGCCGCCACCTGGTCCCACTCGGTGAAGTCCCTCCGACCGGGCGGCACCCTCGTGATCTCCGGCGCCACCAGCGGCCCCAACCCGCCGGCCGCCGAGCTCAACCGCATCTTCTTCCTCGAGCTCAAGGTCGTGGGCTCCACGATGGGCACCAAGGAGGAGCTCCAGGGCCTCCTCCACTTCTGCACGGCCAAGGGCGTCCGCCCGCTGATCGACTCCGTCCTGCCCCTCGACCGCGCCCGCGAAGGCTTCGAAAAGATGTCCAGCGGCGACCTGTTCGGCAAGGTGGTGCTGACGGTATGAACAACGGATGCCGAAGAGACGCTTGCGCACGGCGGCGTTCCTCGCCGTAACCGCTGTCCTGGCCCTGCTCGCACCCACCACGGCCCAGGCCCGTACCCCCCACGGCGGCGTACCCCGCCTCACCGACGAGTCCGGCCGCGTCCTCGAGCTGCGCGGTTGGAACCTCGCCGACAAGGAACACCGCGGCGACCGCGCCCTCGAGGACATCACCGAGCGATCGATCCGCGACCTCGCCGACCACGGCTTCGACTTCGCGCGCCTCGCGGTCTTCTGGGACGACCTCGAACCCACCCCCGGCCACTACAGCGCACGCTACCTGCGCAAGATCGAACGGATCCTCGACTGGGCGCACCGCCACGGCATCCGCGTCGTCCTCGACGCCCACCAGGACATCTACGGCCCGGCCTTCGGCGAGCACCGCGGCATCCCCGCGTGGGCCACGCGCACGGACGGCCTGCCCTACCGGACGCACCCCGACGACTGGTTCGCGGAGTACTTCGAGCCGGCGGTGCAGGCCGCCTTCGAGCACCTCTACGAGGACGCGGACCTGCGCCGCGCGCAGGCCCGCATGTGGCGGGTCCTGGCCGAACGGTTCGCCGACCATCCGGCCCTCTTCGGCTACGACTTGATCAACGAGCCGATGGGGCGGATGCGCCCCGGCGAGGACCTCTTCACGGCGGCCCGCCGCATCGAGGCCACCCAGATCACGCCCATGTACAACCGCCTGGCCGAGGCCGTTCGGAGCGTCGACCGACGGCACTGGCTCTTCGTCGAGCCGACCCCCGCGGCCGGCGAGGGCAAGCCGACGGGACTGGGTCGTATCCACGACCCGAAGGTCGTTTACGCCCCCCACTTCTACAACGCCGCGATGGAGGCGGGCCGCGACTACGACCCGGCGTCCGGGTGGCTGACGGCGTACGAGGCGGCGATCGTCCGCTACCCCCAGGAGTACCGCGTGCCGATCGTGGTCGGCGAGTGGGGGCCGCTGGACAGTTCGCTGCCGAACATGGGGCGCTTCTACGAGGACGCGATGGCGTCGCTCGGGCGGTACGCGTCCGGGTGGGCCGGGTGGCAGTGGTGCTACGGGGAGACGTACTGCGCGCTCGACCGGGACGGCCGGTACCGGCCGAACAAGGAGCGGACGGCACGGCCGTTCGCGACGGCGGTCGCGGGTGCGGTGCGGTACGCGTCCGGGGACGCGCGGTCGTACCGGCTCGCCTATGCGGCGCGGGTGGGGGGCGTGACGGAGATCGCGGTGCCGCCCGCGCCGCGGGGGTGGCGGGTGGTGGTGGCCGGGCCGGCGAGGGCGGACACCACCGTC
>KL569400.1:1011-8965 GCA_000715685.1 Streptomyces lilacinus | reverse complement strand
ATGTGTATAAGAGACAGGTCCGGCTGACCGCCGGTGGGGTTTCCCGCGCCTTCGGCGCGGGATTCGCCCACCCACCCGATTACCCGGAACCGCAGCCCACGGGGCTCAGCCCCGCAGTACCCCGCCGATTCGTTCCGCCGCCTCCTTCAAGTGGCCGCGTACCGCCGCAAGCTGATCGTCCGTCACCCCGCGGTCCCGTGCGGCGTCGCGTACCTCGTCGCGGAAGTGGTCCAGGAGGCGTTCCAGGTCGCGGACGGAGGTGTTGGGCCCCGAGCCGGCCAGTGCTCCCAGTTCCTGGGCCAGCGCGCTCACGCCCTCCACGATCTCCGACGGCCAGTCGCCGTGCCGTACCCGCTCCGTGATGCGTCGCACCTCCTGCCGCGCGTACTCCTGCGCCTGCCGTGCCTGGCGGCGCGCGTTCTGGGCGTCCTGGCGGGCGCGGCGGCTCTCCTCCTTCGCCCGGCGGGCCTGTTCCTTCCACTCCTCCTTCGCCCTGGCGAAGTAGTCGCCGGCCGACGACTCCGACGGCGGCGTCGCCTGCGCACGGGCCGCCGCCGCGGCCTCCTTCATCTCCCGCCGCAGGTCGCCCGCCGCGCCGCGCACGTCCTGCCGGATGTCCTCGGCGAGCGCGGCGACGGAGTCGCGGATCTCGAGCTCGAGGTCGGCCAGCTCCCCCCGTCGGTCGGCGAGTTCGGCGCGTCCGGCGTCGGTGATGGAGTAGACCTTGCGGCCGCCCTCCGTGGCGTGGGTGACCAACCCCTCCGCCTCGAGCTTGGCGAGGCGCGGGTAGACCGTGCCGGCGGAGGGCGCGTACAGCCCCTCGAAGCGCTCCTCCAGCAGGCGGATGACCTCGTAGCCGTGGCGCGGTGCCTCGTCGAGGAGCTTGAGGAGGTACAGCCGCAGCCGGCCGTGGGCGAAGACGGGGGCCATCACAGCACCTTTCCCTGAGCGGGGGCACCCGCGTGGGTCTCGTCCGCCGGCGGCCGGCGCAGCAGCGCGACGCCGCCCGAGACGGTGGTGACCTTGAGCCGGCCCCCGCCGTCCCCGAGCGTGCCGGTGATGCGCTTGGCGCCCCACTGGCCGCTGACGCGCAGGTCGTCGAAGGCGCAGGAGACCGTCCCGCTGGTCGTGTTCGCGTCGATCTTCGCGTCGACCGGCTGGGGCAGCCGGACGGCCACCTCCCCGGAGACGGTGGTGAGGGTGAGCGAGGGGTTCCGCCCGGCCGCGGCCAGGTCGACGGTCATGGCGCCGCTGACGGACTCGGCGCGGATCTCCTCGGCCGTGCTCTCGATGAGCGTGAGGCTGCCGGACACGGACTTGAAGGCCAGCGCGCCGCCGAGCGCCTGGGCCTCCAGCCGCCCGGAGACGGTCTCCGCGCGGACGGCCCCGGTCACCCCGACGAGCGTGGCGTCGCCCGTCACGCCGCGCACGTCCGTGGCGCCCGTGATGCCCGAGACGACGGCGCTCGCGCCGACGACGCCGACCTCGACGCGCGTGGCCGTCGGAACGGTCAGCGTGATCGTGGCGCTGCGCCTCCAGGCCTTGTGCTCGATCCACTTGAGGAAGTTCTTCCAGGGGAGGTCCTCGTAGGCGACGGTGAGGACACCCTCCTTGTGGGTGACGACGAGCGGCGGGCCGTCGAGGTGCGACAGCTCCAGGGCCGGGGGCCCGCCGTCGGTGCCGACGACGTTCACGGCACCGCCGACGATGCGCACGTTCAGCGACGTGACGGGCTCGGCGAAGCCGATCTTCCGCGGTTCGGAGAGCGACCACTCGGACTGGTCCGGCATTCCGGGCCTCCTCATCTCTCGCGCGATATCGCGAACCATATCGCGTCTCGCGTAAACACGATATATCGCGGTTCCGGGAAGTCAAGCGCCCCCGAAGTGACATAGCGTTGACGCATGTCCGCTACTGATCACGAGCACAGCCGGGCGGCGGGGGTACTGCTGCTCTGCCGGGCCGAGCCCGACCGCGTCCGTCCGTCCGCGCGACTCCTGCGCGAACCGCTGCTCCTCGCCCCGGCGGGGGAGGAGTGGAGCGTGCTGGTGCCGGACATGCGGGGTGCGCAGGGCGCCGAGAACCCGGCCGCGATCACGGCGGAGTGGGCCCACTCCCTGACCGTCGGCGAGTCGTGGCCGGCCGTGGGGCTGTGGTGGGACGAGGAGGGTGCCGGCTTCGTCGTGGCGGCGGGCTTCCGCAGGACGGTCGGCTACACCTGGCTGGCCGACGGCTCCCCGCTCGGCGAGGAGGGCGCGATGACGGCGCTGCGCGCGCGGCTCGGGCTGGACCCGGTGCTGGACGCCGAGGCGTTCGACCGGCTCACGGAGCCGGACTCCGACGCGGACGCGTCCGCGCGGGTGCTGGGGCTGATCGCGGTGCTGGCGCGGGCCGGGTTGCAGCTGCCGCCGGGGCTGGCGCCGGGCACCGCTGCGCCGGAGCTGCGCGCGGCCGCGGGCGGGGCGGCCGCGGCGGAGGCCGTGGAGTGGCCGGGCTGGCGGGCGGCGATACGCGAGGGGCTCGAGGTCTCGGAGCGCGGCCGGCTCGGACAGTGGGTGCGCGGGCCGAGGGCGCGAGCCCTCGGCGCGGCGGAGATCGCGGTGGGCGCGGCGCTGCTGGCGAGCGCCGCCCGGAGCGGCGCGCGCCCCCGCGGCCGGCGGCTCGTGGGGGCGCTGCTCCTCGCGGACGGCGCGCTCACGTTGACGTACGACGCGTGGCGCTCGCGCGCGAGGTGACGGGGGTACCGCCTACTCGTCGTCCTCGTCGTCCAGCCGCGCGAGCCACGTCGCGAGCCGCTCCACCGGAACCTCGAAGTCCGGGTTGAGGTCGACGAACTCCCGGAGGCGCTCCGCGACCCAGCCGAGGGAGACCTCCTCGTCGCCGCGCCGGTTCTCCAGCTCTTCGATGCCGCGGTCGGTGAAGTACAACGTGCTCTCCGTGGAAAGGATGGGAGGGATGGGAACAATGACGATGGTGAGCCCAGGATAGGCAGACCACCGACGCCCTTGGCCACGACCTCTCGCGTCGGTACGGGCCGGAGGACTAGCCTGCTGGCTCATCCGTGGTAACGGGGGTGGCGCGTGACGGGCGGGATCACTCAGGTGCGGCTCGACGACGGCACGGTCGTCTGGGCCCGGGTCACCGAGGCGCAGGAGTTGTACGGGGCAGGAGTCATAGCTCCGGATGGCACGGGGAGCGCGTACGAGGACTCGAGCGCGTTCGGCGCCGTCCGCCACGTGGCGGAGCTCGCCGGCGGCCTGTCCGACGTCGTCCGCGGGGTGGTCGGCTCGCTCCGCACGGGCCTCGCCGCGGCCCGGCCGCACGAGGTCGGCGTGGAGTTCGGCATCGAGCTGTCCGCGCAGTCGGGCAAGGTCGTCAGCCTCCTGGCCGACGGCAGCGGCAAGGCGTCGATCAAGGTGTCGCTGCGCTGGACGGAGCGCGCCGAAACCGATCCGGCCCGCCCCGAAACCGAGCCCGCGCCCGATCCCGCCTCCGGGGACGGCGCTTGAGCGCGCTCGAGGGCACCGTTCGCCGCGCCGTCGTCCGCATTTCCGCCCCCGGTGGCGGGTATGACCGCAGCGGCGCCCGGTTCTGGGGCAGTGGTTTCTTCATCGCCCCCGGCTGGGTCCTGACCTGTGCCCATGTCGTGGGGAGCGGGGGCGCTGACGTGCTCACGGGAACGACGGCCGTCGACATCACCGACTGGCGGGAGCGCACGACCGAGGGCCGCGTGGCCCTCGTCCTGCCGCCCCCGGCCCCGCCCGCGCCCGACCGGGCGGCGCCGGCGGCCCGCCCCTGGCCGCTGCCGGACCTCGCGCTGGTGGAGGTGGCGGGCGCGGAGGACGCCGAGTGCCTCTGGCTCAGCGACCGTTCGGCGATCGTGCCGGCCCCCATCAGCCTGCACGGCTGGTCGCTGGAGACCGGCGACCTGGCCCTGCGCTTCGGCCTGGGCACCGCGAACGGCGGGGACGGCAGCGACGGCGCCGCCATGCTGCTGCGCGGCGAGATCCCGGTGGCCGGCTGCTCCGGCGGGCCCGTCGTGGACACCGGCCGGGGCGCGGTCATCGGGGTCAGCAAGGGCCGCGGCAGGGACACCGCCGGCCTGGCCGTGCCGATCACCGCGCTGCGCCGCGCCGCGGACGACCGCCCCGGCCGCGACCTGCTGCACTCGGTCGTCCGCGCCCACGACCTCCACCACTTCGGGCGCTACCGCACCGTCGGCACCGGCAACAGCTGGACCGGGGTGCAGCAGGCGCTCCGGGCCGCGGTGCCCGCGCCGGCGGGCGGCTTCACACCCGTCCTGCGCACCCACCTCTTCGCCCGGCTCGTCGAGCTGACGCCGCCCGGTACGCCGGGGGAGGTGATGGCGCTGGTCGAGGCGGTCAAGCGCCGGGTGATCCAGGAGCCGTACCAGCCGGGCGTCGAGCACGACCCGCGCACCTGGCGGGAGGGCGTGGGCCTGCTGTACGACGTGCGCCGGGGACCCACCACAGCCGCCCCCGGCGGCTCCGACCTGGAGCTCGAGGCAGTCCTGCTCTACGCGGCCCGCGTCGCCGCGGCCGTCAGCCAGCGCCGCGACGAGCGCGACGAGGCGCCGCTGCGCGAGCTCAGCTCCTGGCTCACCACCCAGGCCGAGCCGCTGACCGACGTCATACGGGAGGAGATCCACCAGATCCTGCACGGCGGTTCGGCCGCCCCCGGCACCCCGCCGGCGCCCGCCCCGCCGGGCCCGGTCCAGCTGCGCAAGGCCGAGCCCCGGGACGTGGAGCCCGGCGTGCCGGAGACGGGGGCGCGGGCCGACGTGCTCGTGGAGATAGACCCCCTCCTGTACGGCGACCGCTACCCCTGGCGCGTCAAACTGCTGCTGGAGGACGGCGTGGTCACCCCGCTGCGGTGCGACGAGGAGGGCGTGCCGCGCGCCCGGCTGCGCGAGGCGCTGCGCGAGCCCGTCGCCGCCGCCCTGCGCCAGGGGGACGTCGGCGAGCACCTGGCCGAGCTGCACGTGATGCTCCCGCGCGAGTTGTTCGACGAGCCGCTGGACTCCTGGCGGCTGTCCCCGCCCGGCGCCGACGGCGGCGGCATCGACCCCCACACCATGCCGCTGGGACAGCGCCGCGTGGTCGTCGTACGGGACCGGCGGCGCCGCGACCACCCGGCGATCCCCGAGTGGCACCGGCGCTGGGCCGGTGCGCGGCAGGGCCCGCTCACCGCCGTGCCGCTGCGGCGCGAGGTGCCGCTGAAGGGGCACGACGGCCCGGGCCGGGAGAGCGGGCACGCGACGTACGGGCGGCTGTCCGACGCCGACCACCGCAGCGTGCCGGTCTACTGCGGCGAGGTGGCGGCCGGCGCGGGCGCCACCGCGATGGAGGCGGCGCTGGCCGCCGGGCACGCGGTGGTGATCTGGCGCAGATGCGCCAAGGGCCATACGGATTGCGCCGAATTCCACCGCCACGTCTCCCGGCTCGTGGGCGAGGCCGGCTCCGCCGAGGGGCTGCACCGGCGCATCCGCAGCCTGCGCATCCGCTGCGGCGACCCCGACCTCCCCGACCCCGAGGCGGAGTGGGCGCGCTCGATCGCCCTGCTCTACGACTCACCCGTGCATCCACCCCCGACGGACACGCCGTTGTACGCCCCCGGCGTCCGCCCCGGAACAGCGCCGTAATGCCGCGTCAAGCGCGTGACAGGGGAGGGTGAGAGAGCTCGGCAGCGCCGTTCGGCAACCGGTAACGTCGGTCGGAGGGGCGGTAGTTCGGGGCACGGCATGGACGTTCCGCAGGCCACACAGTCACCACCAGCTACGAGGAGCGCAGGGTGAACGATTGGCGCATCTATCGCGGAGCCGGCCTGCCGCACGACGGTGTCCGGCGGTTGCCGCCGCCCCCGCCCTGGCGGGACTTCGCCTCCGCCGGCCCGGACACCGGAGCGGGCGCCGACCCGAGCGCGGCCCGCCGGCTCGGCGTGCTGCGCAGGCTGGTGGAGAACCACCACCCGCGCCCCGAGGAGGTGGAGGCCGTCAACGCCGCCCTCTACCTGCGCCGCCCGCTGCTGGTGACCGGCACGCCCGGCACCGGCAAGTCCACGCTCGCCCACGCCGTCGCCCACGAGCTGGGCCTGGGCCGCGTGCTGCGTTGGCCCGTCGTCAGCCGCACCACCCTGGGCGACGGCCTCTACCGCTACGACGCCATAGCCCGCCTGCAGGACGTCCAGCTCGAACGGGCGGCGGCGGCCGACCACGCCCCCGACGCGGGGCGGGAGCGCCGCTCCATCGGCGCGTACGTCCGCCTCGGCCCCCTCGGCACGGCCCTGCTGCCCGGCTCCCAGCCGCGGGTGCTGCTCGTCGACGAGCTGGACAAGGGCGATCTCGACCTGCCCAACGACCTGTTGAACGTACTGGAGGAAGGCGAGTTCCTGCTGCCGGAGCTCGAGCGGGTCGCCGACCTCGAGCCGGAGGTCGAGGTGCTCACCGACGACGGGGAGCGGGCCGTGATCCGCCACGGCCGGGTGCGCTGCACGACGTTCCCCCTCATCGTGCTCACCTCCAACGGTGAGCGGGACTTCCCCGCCGCCCTGCTGCGCCGCTGCATCCAGCTCGAGCTGGAGCCGCCGGGCGAGGAGCAGCTGACCGCCATGGTCAGAGCCCACCTGGGCGACGACGCGGTGACCGACGGCGACGAGCTCATCCAGCGCTTCCTGGACCGGGAGCCGGGCGAGGTCATCGCCGCCGACCAGCTGCTCAACGCCCTCTTCCTCACCCAGCACGCCCCGCGGACCGAGCGCGTCACGCGCGACCGGCTCGCCGACATGCTCATGCGGCCCCTGGACCGCCCGAGGTGACGAAGGACGGAGGTGAGCGGGAGATGACGGCACCCCCGGGTCGCCCGCTCGGTCAGCTGGTCGCCCGGCTGCGGGCCGCGCCCCTGGACCTCACGGCCGAGGAGCTCGCCGACGCGCTGTGGCTGGCCCGCTGGATCGACCCTCCGGACGGCGGCGACGACAGCCACGACAGCACCGGTGCCGGCAGGGATCGCGCCCCCCGCCCGGACGACCACGAGCACCCTGACGCCCCGCCGGCCCCGCACCGGGCCCCCGGCACCCCGCAGGCCGGCGCGTCCCGCGCCCCCGGCGGCCCGCCCGCCGCCCGGCGCGCGGAGCGCTCCGCACCGGTGTCCGTCTACGTCCACGGCGGCACGCCCGGCGGCGCGAGCGGCGACACCTTTCCGATACGCGTTCCCATGGCGTCGTCCCTGCCCGGCCTCCTCGACCTGCAGCGCGCGCTGCGCCCCCTGCGCGGCTACCGCACCCTGGCCGCGCCCACCCCCGGCCCGCTCGACGAGAACGCCACCGCCGAGACCGCCGCCCGCACCGGCGTCGTGAACCCCGTGCGCCGCCCCGGCGAACGGCGCGCGGTGTCCATGCAGTTGCTGATGGACACCTCCGCGTCGATGGTGGTCTGGGAGCGGATGCTGGAGGAACTGCGCCAGACCTGCGCCCAGTTGGGCGTCTTCCGCGACGTCCAGGTGCGCTACCTGCACCGGGGCGCGGACGGCACGCCCCTCATCGGCACGCTGGCCCGACCCGGGCCGCCCGGGGGAGCGCACCACCTCCCACCGCGCCCCGCCGACCAGTTCCGCGACCCCACCGGGCGCCGGCTCACGCTGGTCATCAGCGACTGCGTGGGCCCGCTGTGGCAGGAGGGACGGGCGCAGCGGCTGCTGCACCACTGGGCCTCGACCGCGCCGCTGGCCGTCGTCCAGCCCCTGCCGCCCCGCCTGTGGCCGCGCACCGCGCTGCCCGCCTCCGCCGGGCTGCTCACCCGCGACCCCTGCGCCGGCGGCAGGCTGGGCTTCGCCCCCGACGGCTTCGGCCCGGACCCGGGCCCCGGCGCCCTGCCCGTACCGGTCCTGCTGCCCACCCGCGACGCGCTCGGCGCCTGGGCCCGGCGGCTGTCCGGACC
>KL569400.1:0-700 GCA_000715685.1 Streptomyces lilacinus | reverse complement strand
CCCGTCAACGCCCGCACGGGGCCCGACCGGACCGACTCCCGAGGCGCGCCGAGCGCCGACGACCTGCTGCGGGCCTTCCGCGCCTGCGCCTCGCCCGGCGCCCTGCGCCTCGCCGTCCACCTCGCGGCCGTCCCGCTGACGCTGCCGGTCATGCAGCTGGTGCAGCGGGCGATGCTGCCCGACACCGGGCCCATGGAGCTCGCCGAGGTACTCCTGAGCGGCCTGTTGTGGCGCCTGCCGGACACGGAGACCGGCGCGGGCGCGGAGACGGACGAGGGCCAGTGGTACGAATTCGCCGACGGAGTACGGGAGATGCTGCTGCGCTCCCTCGACCGCAGTGCGGCGGCCCTGGTGCTCAAGCACTGCTCCGACTACGTCGAGCGGCACTTCGGCAAGGGCGCCCGCAACTTCCCCGCCCGGGCCGCCGCCCGGCTCTCCGGCGAGCCCGAGGGCTGGGCCGAGGCCCCCGCCCCCGTCGAGCGGGACGAGCCGGACCCCCGGGAGGCGACGGAACCCGAGCTCTTCGCCGAGGTGCCCGCCCGCGTCGTCCGCTGGTACCAGCCGGTGACCGTCGAGAGCGGCCCGCTCGCCCAGGCCGAGCGGCTGCTGCGGCTGTGGCGCGCCCAGGGCGACCCGACGCTGCTGCACCAGGCCCGCGACCTCGCCGCCCCGCTCGCGGCGGCCCCGCCGGCCGCCCCCG
>KL569399.1:31545-33693 GCA_000715685.1 Streptomyces lilacinus | reverse complement strand
GGCTGCGGCTGCGGCGCCTGGTGCCCCTGGGGGGCGTACGCCTGCCGGCCGCGCTGTCCGGCGCCGTACTGCTGCCCGTACTGCTGGTTTCCGTGCTGCTGATTCCCGTACGGCTGGTTCTGGTTCCCGTACTGCTGATTCCCGTACGGCTGGTTCCCGTACTGCTGCTGCGGCGGCTGGGGGGCCGGGCGGCGGGTGGGGCGGCGGCGCAGCGGGTCCTCGCTCGGGTCGAGGTACTGCACCTGCGTCTGGTCGTTGCGGTCGCGGGCCGCGCGCATCTGGGTCTGCCAGGGGTGCGGGCTGTCGGGCCGGTCCTGCTGCTGACCGGCGGGGGCGCCCGGCGGGACGGGCGGCATGACGCGCGTGGGGTCCGAGCCGCCGTTCGGCCCGGAGCCCGCGGGGAGGACCTGGGTGGGGTCGGCGTGCCCGCCGGGCCCGGTGCTGGGCAGGACGCTGGTCGCGGCGTTGGGGTCGTACGCGCCCGGGGCGCCGCCGTTCGTCGGCAGCACCTGCGTGGCATCGGCGTCGCCGGCCGCCGTGCCGGCGCCGGTGCCCGGCACCTCGGTGGGCTCCGGGTCGGGGCCGAGCAGCGCGGCGACGCCGAGGGCGGCCTCGGCCTCCGCCGGGGAGGCGTGCACGCCGATGCCGGCCGCGACGACGCGCAGGGCGCGGGCCAGGTTCTCGGCGCTCGGGCGCTCCTCGGGCCGCTTGCGCAGGCAGCGCTCTATGACGGTCCACAGCGGCTCGGGCACGGTCGTGGGGCGGCGCGGCTCCGCGCTGAGGTGCTGGTGGAGCACCTCGAGCGCGGTGGCGCCCGCGAACGGCGGACGGCCGGTGACCAGCTCGTACAGCAGGATGCCGGCGCCGTAGACGTCGACGGCGGAGGTCTGCGGGCGGCCCTCGGCGGACTCGGGGGCGACGTAGGCGGGGGTGCCGACGAACTCGTGGGTGCGGGTCAGGCCCGGGGAGTCCGCGAGGCGCGCGATGCCGAAGTCGGTGAGCATCGGGTGCATCCCGGCGCCGTCCTGCTTGAGCAGCACGTTGGCGGGCTTGAGGTCGCGGTGGACGATGCCGTCGGCGTGGCTCGCGGCGAGGGCGTCGGCGATCTGCGCGGTGAGCAGGGCGGCGGCGACGGGCGTGAAGGGGCCGTTCTCGCGGAGGTAGCGGTGCAGGTCGGGGCCCTCGACGAGGTCCATGACGAGCGCCAGCAGATCGCCCTCGACGACGAGGTCGCGGGTGCGGACGATGTTGGGGTGCGTCAGGCGCAGCAGGACGGAGCGCTCGCGCAGGAAGCGCATCACGACGTCCGCGTCGTTGGCCAGCTCCTCCTTGAGGACCTTGATCGCGACGGTCTCGCCGGGCTGGCCGGCCACGGCCGCCTCGGCCCCGGCCGCCTCCCGCTGGCGGCTCCTCGAGCAGGTATTTGCTGCCTACCGGCCGCACGTTTGCGCTCCCTGGTCGTGATCGTCGCGATCGTCGTGATCCGAGTCCGAGCTTGGGGTCCCAGCTCTCGCCTTCCGCCCCACTGTAGTGCCGTGCCGCGGACCGTCCGTCGGACGAATCCGGTGGGGCTCGAGGGAAAGACGCGGGCCGGGAGCGGATGGTTGCCGCGAGAGGTGCCGCTCCCCGTCGGTCCCCTCAATAAGGGCAAGAAAAGGGGCGAGATCAGGCAATCCAGCGAAGAAATCAGCCGCCGGTCGAGCGCGAGGCGAAGCTTTGTCGGCCGCGGACGGTCGTTCAAGATCACGAATCGACTCTCGCCGGGCGAGTCGCCGCGGGCAGGTGCGAGGATGCTTGCCAGCACGGATGCTGCGGGGAGGGAGCGGGAACCCCCGGGCGACGTGGTGACCTGTACGTGCCGACGCGCCCGTGCGAGGTGGGGAGGGCCCTGGCCGCCCGCCGCGCACCCCGGGCAGGAAGGGACCGTTGACGGCGATGCAGATCCGGCTGACCGTCCTCGGGCCGCTCAGCGGCCACACCACGTGCGCCTGCGATGTGCTCGTGACCGCCCCCGCGGGAACCGCCCTCGCCGCCGTGACCAGCGGCCTCGCCGCGGCGGTGGCCGCGGCCGGCTCGGACCTCGGCAGCGGTGCCGTCGTCGTCCACGCCGGTCCCGAGCGGCTCGACCCGCAGCGCTGCGCGCTGGGT
>KL569399.1:30512-31324 GCA_000715685.1 Streptomyces lilacinus | reverse complement strand
ACGGCGCGGTGCTCTCGCTGGGCGCCCCCGCCGAGTCCGAGCGCGCCCCCCTCATCGGCCAGGCCGACGCCCGCCTGCACGTCGTCTCCGGTCCCGACGCGGGCGGCGTCCACCTCCTGCACGGCGGCGAGGTCCGCGTCGGCCGCTCGAGCTCGGCGGACATCCCCCTCGACGATCCCGACGTCTCCCGCCTCCATTGCGCGGTGACCCTGGCCGACGACGGCCGCGTCACCCTGCACGACCTCGGCTCGACCAACGGCACCACGCTCGAGGGCGACCCGATCGACACCACTCCCGTCCCCCTGCCCGCAGGAGCCCTCCTCCGCATCGGCGAATCCACCCTCAGCCTCCACGCCGCCCCTCCGCCGGCGCTCCCGGCCACCCCGGACGGCGAGGGCCACCTGCGCGTGCCGGTCCGGCAGGGCGAAGGCCCTGCTGAGGGCGGTCCCGCCGGGGGCGGTTTTGTCGGGGGCGGCGGCCGGCTTGCGGGGCCTGGTGCGGCGGGTGCGGTTGCCGCCGGTGCGGGGAGGGGCTCGGCGGCCCCGGAGCACGGGGGCGGCGCGGGCGCCGTTCCGGCAACGGGCGCGGGAGCCGCGGGCCGCGAGGGCGGCACGGGTGCCGGCGGCCACGGTGGCGGCTGGTCCCCGGCACGGGGCACGAGCGCGGAGACCTCGGGCCGAGCGGGCGACGCCTGGGCGCGCGAGGAGGACACCGCCGGCCGCCGCGGCGACGGTTCGTCCCCGGCATGGGGTACGGGCGCAGGAGGCCCGGGCCGCGAGGGCGGGACGTCGTGGGCCTGTCTCTTATACACA
>KL569399.1:29749-30244 GCA_000715685.1 Streptomyces lilacinus | reverse complement strand
ATGTGTATAAGAGACAGGGGTACGAGCGCGGGAGCGCCGGACCGCGAGGGCGGCGCCTGGGCCCGGGGGGCGGATGCCGCCGGCCACGGTGGCAGTGACTCCTGGGGCTCCGCGAGCGACGGCGGTGCCTGGATGCCGGCAGACGCGGCTGCCCCCACCGCGACGCCGGGCACCGGCACAGCCACCTCGTACCGCGCGGACGGCCCCTGGGCGCAAGCCGCGGGCGCGGGCGTTCCCGGCCCGAGGTCGGCGGAGGCCGACAGCAGCGCCGGTACCCCGTCGTGGGCCCGCGGCGCGGACGCCGCGCCCGGCGCCGGGCGGCCCGTGTGGCACACCGGCACCGTCGGCGGCCACGGCCCCGGCACGGATTCCGGCAGCGGTCCCGATGCCGGGGGCATGAGTCACACCGCCGGGTACGCGAACCTCGCCGCGCACGAAGAGCCGGCGGGCGGCACCCACGCCACCCAGACCGCGCTCGGCAGCGCCGCGCTGGCC
>KL569399.1:28918-29465 GCA_000715685.1 Streptomyces lilacinus | reverse complement strand
GGACGGCGGCGAGGGCGGCGCCCCCGACGAGGGCACCGCGGCCGACCGCGCCCTCGCCACCGCCGCCGCGCTGCGCGACCGGTGGCCCGACCCCGCGGCGGTCCTGCTCACCGCGCTCGGCCCGGGCCCCCGGCTGTGGGAGCGCGACCCCGACCACCCGGACCTGCTGACGGTGCGGCTGGGCACGGCCGACCGGTACGAGCCCGGCGCCGGCGGTTCGCTGCCGGCCGTGCCGGTGACCGTGGGGCTGCTCCAGGCGGGTTCGCTGGGCCTGGCCGGGCCCCGGGAGCGGCTGTCCGGCCTCGCCCGTTCCGTCCTCGCCCAGCTGACCGCGCTGCACGCGCCGGGCGCGCTGGAGTGTCTGTCTCTTATACACATCATGTGTATAAGAGACAGCACCTGCGGCCGGCGCACGGGCAGGACTGCCGGCTGCTGCTCGCCCACGACAGGGAGCAGGCGGAGGCCCGTACGGCCGAGCTGGTGCGCCGCCTGGACGACGGCGCGCTCGGCCCCGGCTGGGCGACGGCCTCCGCGGAGGCCGTGGCGG
>KL569399.1:25193-28635 GCA_000715685.1 Streptomyces lilacinus | reverse complement strand
AGATGTGTATAAGAGACAGCATCCACCTCCTCTGCCTGGCGGAGGCCCCGGCGACGACGCCGTCGTCCCCCGTGGCCACCACGCTCGCGACGGCCGAGACGGTCTCGCCGGCCTTCGCGCACTGCGGCGCGGTCGCGCTGCTGAGCGGCGACGTGGCCACGGTGGTGCAGGTCATCCACCGTCCGCCGACCGCCGCGCGCGGTCACGCCCACCCGGGCGGCGGCGCCGGCAACGCGGTCGTCGCGGCGCTCGACGCCGTGTCCGCGCCCTGGGCCGAGCGCTTCGCCCGGGCCCTCGCGCCCCTGCGCGTGGCCGACGCGGCCGGCGCCGGAGCGCACGGCGCCCGCGTCGCGGTGGCGCTGCCCCGCACGGCCCGGCTGCTGGACGAGCTGGGCCTGGCGCGGGCCACGCCCGCCTCGCTGACCGCCCGTTGGGCGGCGGCCACCGATCGCGGGGCGCGTCCGGGCGGGCGGGCCGTGGCGGTGCTGGGCGCCGGGCCGCACGGCCCGCTGACCGTGGACCTCGCCGCGGACGGGCCGCATCTGTTGGTGGAGGGCGGGCCCGGCAGCGGCAAGACCGAGCTGCTGCGCTCGCTCGCCGCGTCGCTCGCGGCCGCCGACCGGCCCGACCGGCTCTCGCTGGTCCTGGTCGACGGCGCCGCCGCCGAGCGCGGCGAGGGCCTGCGCGTCTGCACGGACCTGCCGCACGTGTCGACCTACCTCGCGGCCGCGGACCCCGTACGGATGCGGGAGTTCGCCCAGGCGCTCGGCTCGGAGCTCAAGCGCCGCGCCGAACTGCTGGGCACGCTGGACTTCACCGGCTGGCACGACCGGCACCCCGCGCCGGCGTCGGGCGGCGTCGTCGGTCCGCGCCGCCCGACGGAGTCCGCCACGGGCGACCTCGAGTCGGCGCCGAGCGGCACGCTCAAGCTCCGTACGCAGCGCGGCGGTCCGAGCCGGACGGCGGAGACGGCCCTGCCGCGACTCGTCGTCCTCGTCGACGACTTCGACGCCCTGGTGGCGCCGGCGCTGGGCAGTACGGGCCGGCCGGCGGCCGGTTCGGTCGTCCGGGCCCTGGAGGCCGTGGCCCGGGACGGCGAACGGCTGGGGGTCCACCTGATCGCCGCGTCCGGCCGCCCGGAGCGTACGGCCGACACGGCGGCGGTCGAGCGCGCGGCGCTGCGCGCGACGCTGGAGATCGCGCCCCCGTCGGCCGACGCCACGGGCACGGACGGCGGCCCGGGAGCCGGCGAACCCGCCCCGGGACGCGGCCGGTTGCGGCGCCCGGACGACGACGCGGCCACCCCGTTCCAGGCGGGCCGCGTCACCGGCCGCATCCCGCGGACGGCGACGCTCCGGCCGACCGTCGTCCCGCTGGACTGGGAGCGCATGGGCGACCCGCCCGCCCGCCGCCCGGTGCGCGAGCTGGGCAACGGCCCGACGGACCTGGCCCTGCTGGCCAGCGCCCTGCAGCGCGCCGCGCAGTCGGCGGGGGCGGAGGCGGCGCCTCCGCTGCTGTAGGCGGCCGCAGGGGCGCGGGGCGGTTCACCCGGCGAGCGGGGAGGCGTCGCGTGGTGCGTGGGGAGCCGCCGGGTGGCGCATGGGGCGTGGCTGCTGTCGGTGCGTCACAGGCGGGTCACGATCAGTGGGTTGACACCGGAGACGGTATTGCGGCGGTCCATTACCGGGCGTAGGACTGTCGCACGGGAGTGCGGCCCTGTCGTGCCACGACGACGGACGTGGGGCCGCCCGCGGGGACCGGGCACGGGAGGTACGGCCATGCGCACGGCACGACGCACATCGCTCCACGCGGCACACGGGAATCCGGAAGCACGCACGAAGCCGGACGCGCGCGGCATACGCAGAACGCGCGCGGCACGTGCCGCCCTCGCGCTGGCCGTGACGGGGGCGCTGGCCCTGACCGCCGCGGGCTGCGGCGACAGCGGAAAGGACAGCGACGGAAAGGACGGCGGGAACAGCGGCAAGCCCGCGCCCGGCACGTCCGACGTCATCACCCACACCGTTCAACTCCCCAAGCTCAACGGCCAGAAGCTGAAGGTCACCGCTGTCTGGACGGGCGCGGAGCAGAAGAGCTTCACCAAGGTGCTGGACGAGTTCGCCAAGCGGACCGGCGCGGAGGTCTCCTTCGTGCCCAGCGGCGACGACATGTCCGCCTTCATCGGCTCGAAGGTGGCGGGCGGCGACCCGCCGGACGTGGCCATGCTGCAACAGCCCGGCGTGCTGCGGGAATTCGCGAAGAAGGGCTGGCTCAAGCCGCTCGGCCCCGAGGCCTCGACGGAGTTGAAGAAGAACTTTGCCAAGGGCTGGCAGGATCTGGGCTCCTCCGAGGGCAAACAGTACGGCGTGTACTTCAAGGCCACGAACAAATCCCTCGTCTGGTACAACACCAAGGTCTTCGCGGCGGCGGGCGTCAAGGCACCGGCGACGTGGGCGGACTTCCTGCGCACCGCGCAGGCCGTCGCCGACTACGGCGTCTCCCCGGTGTCGGTGGGCGGCGCGGACGGCTGGACGCTCACCGACTGGTTCGAGAACGTCTACCTCTCCCACGCCGGCCGGGAGAAGTACGACCAGCTGGCCCAGCACAAGATCAAGTGGACGGACGCGTCCGTCAAGGAGGCGCTGACCACGCTCGGCCAGCTCTTCGGCAAGAAGGAGCTGCTGGCGGGCGGCAACGACGGCGCGCTGCAGACGCAGTTCCCCACGTCGGTCAGCCAGACCTTCACCGGCGGCGAGAAGGCGAAGGCCGCCATGGTCTTCGAGGGCGACTTCGCGGCCGCCACCATCACCGGCGCCAAGGCGAAGATCGGTACGGACGCGAAGGTGTTCCCCTTCCCGGCGGTGGGCAGTCGCTCGCCGGTGGTGACCGGCGGGGACGTCGGCGTCGCCCTCAAGGACGGGCAGGCGGCGCAGGCGCTGCTGACCTTCCTCGCCTCCTCGGACGCCGCCGGGATCTGGGCGAAGGAGGGCGGCTTCGTCTCGGCCAACAAGCGCCTCGACCTCGCGGTCTACCCCGACGACGTGCAGCGCTCCATCGCCAAGGCGCTGGTCGCGGCGGGCGACGACTTCCGCTTCGACATGTCCGACCAGGCTCCGGCGGCGTTCGGCGGCAAGCCCGGGCAGGGCGAGTGGAAGCAGCTGCAGGACTTCCTGCGGAACCCGACGGACGTGGAGGGCACCCAGCAACGGCTGGAGTCCGACGCGGCCAAGGCGTTCACGAGCTGACGGGAGCGGCACCGTGACCACGGCCACCGCTCCCCCACCGGCGCCCCCGCCACCGACGCCCGGCGCGGGCCCCGCGCCGGGCCGGGGGCCGGGACGGCGCGGAGGCGTGCTCGGCACCCGGCCCTGGGTGGCGGCCTGCTTCCTGCTGCCCGCGCTGGCGCTGCTGGGCGCCCTCGTCGTCTATCCCATCGGCTACTCCG
>KL569399.1:24211-24933 GCA_000715685.1 Streptomyces lilacinus | reverse complement strand
ACTCCGTCTACCGCAGCTTCTTCGACGCCTCCGGCAACGGCTTCGTCGGCGCCGACAACTACCAGGAGGTCTTCACCGACGAACGGATCCGGACGGCCCTGAAGAACAACGTCGTCTGGGTCGTCGTCGCCCCGGCCCTCGCCACCGCCCTCGGCCTGATCTTCGCGGTGCTCACCGAACGAGTCCGCTGGGGCACGGCGTTCAAACTGGTCGTCTTCATGCCGATGGCGATCTCGATGCTCGCCGCGGGCATCATCTTCCGGCTGGTGTACGAGCAGAACCCCGAGCGCGGCGTCGCGAACGCGGTCTGGGTCGGCATCCACGACACCTTCGCCGCGCCCGCGCCCTACCCGGGGGCACGGCCCCGGCCGAACGCGGACCTCGCGGCGAGCGGGGGCGGCGCGTTCACGACGAAGTCCACGGTGCGGGCGGGCGCGGCGGCGGCGCTGCCGCTGGTCGCCGTGAAGCCCGAGGACGTGCGCGGCGCGAGGGAGGCGATCCCGGCCCGCGACGTCGCCGGGAAGGTCACCGGCACGGTGTGGATGGACTTCAACCGGGGCGGCGGCGGCACGGCGGGCACGATCGACGCGGGTGAGAAGGCGCTGGCGGGAATCCGGGTGGAGGCGGTGAAGGACGGCAGGACCGTCGCCTCGGCCACCACGGAACCCGACGGCACCTTCACCCTGCCGGCCGCCGCCGACGGCGCCCGGCTGCGGCTCCCC
>KL569399.1:21927-23930 GCA_000715685.1 Streptomyces lilacinus | reverse complement strand
CCCCGCCACGAACTTCGCGGCCGCGTACAACGGCGTCGACTGGCTGGGCCCGGCCCTGGTGACGCCCTCCATCATCGGCGCGTACATCTGGATGTGGGCGGGCTTCGCGATGGTCCTCATCGCGGCCGGCCTGGCTGGTGTGCCGCGCGAACTGCTGGAGGCGGCCCGGGTCGACGGCGCGAACGAGTGGCAGGTCTTCCGCCGGGTGACCGTGCCCCTGCTCGCACCGGTGCTCGCGGTCGTGGTCGTCACCCTGATGATCAACGTGTTGAAGATCTTCGACCTGGTCTACATCATCGCCCCCGGCTCCAGCCTCGACAACGCCAACGTCCTCGCCCTGCAGCTCTACCAGTCCTCCTTCGGCACCAACGTCAACCAGGGCGTGGGCAGCGCCATCGCGGTCCTCCTGCTGCTGCTCGTCACACCGGTGATGGTCACGAACCTCCGCCGGATCCGGAGGGAGAGGGAGGAGCGGCGATGACCAGCACCGCGAAGTCGTCGGGAAAGCCGCCGGGAATGTCGTCGGCTGACGGTGTGGCCGCGGCGGGCTCGGCGGCCGACTCGGTCGTGCGGGCCGAGCAGTCGTTCCCCGCCCGCGTCGCCGCCCGCCTCGGCGGCGGCGCGACACGTGTCTTCCTCGTCCTGGTCGGGCTGTTCTGGCTGATGCCGACCGTGGGCCTGCTCCTCTCCTCCCTGCGCGACAAGTCCGACATCGCGGTGTCGGGCTGGTGGCAGGTCTTCGCCCACCCGGCCCAGCTGACGACGGAGAGCTATCGCACGCTCTTCGACAACGACAAGGTCATGCACTCCCTCCTGACCACCGCCCTGATCACCGTCCCGGCGACGGTGCTGGTGATCCTGATCGGCGCCCTCGCCGGCTACGCCTTCGCCTGGCTGGACTTCCCCGGCCGGGACTGGTGGTTCATGGTCGTCGTGGGCCTCCTCGTGGTGCCGGTGCAGGTCGCCCTCATTCCGGTGGCCGAGCTCTTCAACACGCTGGGCATCTTCGAGACCACCCCGGGGGTCGTGCTCTTCCACACGGCCTTCGGGCTGCCCTTCGCGGTGTTCCTGCTGCGGAACTTCTTCGCGGAGATCCCGCGCGAGCTGCTGGAGGCGGCACGCCTGGACGGCGCGGGCGAACTGCGCCTGTTCACCCGGGTGGTGCTGCCGCTGGGCGGGCCGGCGATCGCCTCGCTCGGCATCTTCCAGTTCCTGTGGGTGTGGAACGACATGCTGGTGGCACTGATCTTCGCCGACAGCGGCAACCCCCCGATCACGGTGGCCCTGCAGCAGCAGGTCCGACAGTTCGGCGACAACGTGGACATCCTCGCGTCGGGCGCCTTCCTTTCGATGGTCGTTCCGCTGGCGGTCTTCTTCGCCTTCCAGCGGCAGTTCGTGAGCGGGGTGATGGCGGGCGCGGTCAAGTGACGGGCGGTCGCATGAGGCCGGCGATTTCGGACGGGCCAACCGGCCTGCTGGTCAGCGACACCGGACGGGGTCAGCCGCATCGGTGGAGCGACACCGCGCCGCCGTGCACATAGACCGTGGACTCCTCCCGGCACAGCGCGTCGAGCTCCCGCGTCTTCGCGGACTCGACGCGCTGTGCCCGGAACCACGGCGTGCCGACCGTCGTCGTGTCCCACACCACCCACACCCGGTCCCGCGCGGAGAGCCGGCCCAGCCGCTCCCTCAGCGTCCGCGTGCCTGTCTCCTGCCCGAAGAGGGTTCCGGAGGCGGCCGGCGACCGCTCGAGGGTGAGGTCGCGCAACCCGGCGAACTCCCGTGGGTACGCCAGGGATATCCGGCGCTCGTAGAGCGGGAGGAACAACACCTGGTCGCCCGGTCGCGCCACCTCGCCGACGACGGAGGCGACCCGGGCGAGCTCGTCACCGCGGCTCGAGGGCAACCGCTCGCGCTCGTGGAGGGACAGCTGTGCCCAGAAGGCCCCCGCCACCGCCGCGACTCCCACCACCGCGACGAGCCGCCGCCACGGCAGGAGCCCC
>KL569399.1:19570-21655 GCA_000715685.1 Streptomyces lilacinus | reverse complement strand
AAGAAGAGCGGCTGCCACTGGGACGCCGCGTACAGCAGCACCGGAGGCACGACGGCCAGCGGCACCGCGAGCGCGGTCAGCCCGAGCGGGCCGGTGCGGGGCAGCGGGCGGCACAGGGCGAGCGCCACCAGGAGGAGGACGACGCCCACGACCAGCTCACGGGGGCCCGCGAACGCGTAGAAGAGGGCCTTCAGCTGCTCGTACCCGGGCTTGCGCAGCCACGACACCTGCTCGCTCTGGCTTCGGGACAGCACCGCCAGCGGCGCGAGCGCCAGACCCGCGGCCAGGGCCGCGCACCCCCAGCCGCGCCACACCCGCCCCGGCACGCGGGAGAGCAGGAGCGTCAGGCCGTGCGCCGCGAGGAGCAGGATCGCGAACTCGTGCAACAGCGCCGTCACCGCCACCACCACCCCGTAGCCGGCCCAGCGCCCGTACGAACCGCGCTCGACGGCCTCGAGGAGCAGCCAGGTCGCGAGCGCGGCGCCGGCCGCCACCAGCGCGTACGACCGGCCCTCCTGGGCGTAGTGGCTCACGAAGGGGGTGATGGCGTACAACAGTCCGGCCCACAGGCCCACCCGGGGGCGGGCGAGCCGACAGCCGATCGCGCCGACGAGCCCCGCGGTGACCGCGGCCGCCACCACGGACGGCAGCCGGAGCATCACCTCGTCGGCGCGGAGCGCCAGGAGAGGGTGCATCAGCAGGTAGTACAGCCCGTGGACGGCGTCGACGCCGCCCAGCAGGCGCCAGATGTCGGGCAGGGAACGGCGCGCCACCTGGAAGGTGGCCCCCTCGTCGCGCCACATCGTGCCGCGCTCCAGCCCCCACAGGCCGAGGGCGAGCATCACGGCGGCGGGCACGACCACCGCCACGAGCACCGCGAAGGGCCGTCTCCGCGAGCCTGCCCCGCCGTCGGGCACCGTTCCCGGCGCGCCCCTCGGCTCCGTCAACACCGCCGTTCGTCCCATCTCCGTCCCTCCCCGCTCGGGCCTGCCACACGCCGCCCCAGAATGCCCCGATTGGCCATACTTATTGGATAAGACTGTGTTCCATGGCAGTGAACGGGAGCGGAATCCCCGCGGCGCGGGTCAGCGTGATCGTCATCGGCTACGACGACGCCGCACACATCGCCCACGCGGTGCACTCCGCCCTCCGTCAGGGCCCGGTCGTCGCCGAGGTCGTCGCCGTGGACGACGCCTCCACCGACCGCACCGGCCCGCTCCTCGAACGCCTCGCGGCACACGAACCACGCCTTCGCGTCATCCGTCGCACCGTCAACAGCGGTGGCTGCGGCACCCCCCGCAACGACGGCGTCCGGGCCGCCACCGCGCCCTATGTGATGTTCCTCGACAGCGACGACGTGCTTCCCGAGGGCGCGGTGAGCGCGCTGCTGCGCGCCGCGCTGGAGCACGACACGCCCGTCACGGCGGGGCTGTGCGTACGGCGCGAGCTCCCCCGGGGCCGGGACACGCCCTGGCAGCGGGCCCTCTACCAACGGGCGGCCGTGCACGACTCCCCCGAGGACCACCCGGCGCTGCTGCGCGACACCCTCTGCGTCAACAAGCTCTACGCGCGCGCCTTCCTCACCGGGCACGACATCGCCTTCCCCGACGGCCGCTTCCCCTACGAGGACTTCGTCTTCAGCGCCCGCGTCCTGGCCGCGCGGCCGCGCGTGGCGGTGGTGCCGGACACCGTCTACATCTGGCACGTGCGCCGCGATGCCGCCCGGACGTCGATCTCCCTCGACCGCGAGGGCGTCGCCAACTGGCAGGCCCGGGTCCTCGCCCACCAGAAGGGCGTGGAGATCTACCTCGACGCCGGCAGCAAGCCACTGGCCCACGCCGCCCGGGTGAAATTCCTCGACCACGACCTGCGCATGTACGTCCGGGAACTGCCGGGCCACGGCCCGGCCCACCGCCGCGCCTGGTGGCGGGGGACCCGCGCCTGCCTCGCCGCCTGCGACGAGACCGACCTGCGCGCCGCCCGCGCCCCGGCCCGCTGGATCGCCCGCGTCGTGCTCGCCTCCGCCACCCCGCGCGACCTGGACCGTCTGGCGCAGCTCGCCGCCCGCCCCGCCCGGCTGCTGCC
>KL569399.1:14943-19257 GCA_000715685.1 Streptomyces lilacinus | reverse complement strand
TCACCGTCGACGCGACCCTGCGGCCCGGGGCGGGCTGCCGTGCCGAGCTCCGCCTGCTCGTGCACGATCTCCACGGCCGCCTCGCCGCGGCCGGCCCGCACACCGTCGACGTGGAGCTGCGCCTGCGCGACGGCACCACGGTCCTCGAGCACGCGGTGCCGCTGACGCCCGACGACTCCGCCTGGACCGCCGCCCTCTCCCTCGGCCTGGCCACCCTGGCCGGCCGTGCGCACCGGGCACCGCAGGCCTGGGACATCCGGGTCCGCATCCACTGCGTCCACGGCGGCACCCTGCGCACCGCCGTGCGAGCCGTCGGCACGCGGCCGCGCCCGCTGCTCCTGTGGGGCTCGCGGTACGGCATGCTGCTGGCCCAGCCGCGCCCGGTGTGCGGTGCGCGCTCGGCATCGCCCTGCGCAGGACGCGCAAGCTCCTGCTGAGCCGACTGCGCCGGGCACGGGCGCGGACGCGCCGTCCCCGCGCCTCCTAGCGGCACCACGTCGATCCTCTTCACCAACACGATCCCCCCTTGTGCCGGCCACTTGCCTGTGACCGGTCAGCGATCGATCTCCTCGAACAACGCCTCCCAGCGGTCCAGCACCGCCGGCAGCGCCAGCGGCGCGACGTGCTCGCGCGCCGCCCTCCCGTAGCGCTCGCGCAGCGGGCCGTCCGCCATCAGCTCCGTCAGCGCCGCCGCGAACGCCTCGGTGTCCCCGTGCGGCACGAGCGTGCCCGTCCGGCCGTGCTCGACCAGCTCGCGCACGCCGCCCGACAGGTCGAAGCTCACACAGGGCACCCCGGCGGCCGAGGCCTCCGCGAGCGCCATCGGACGGCCCTCGCGCTCGCTGGTGAGGGCCACCACGGACAGCTCGCGGTAGGCGGCGGCCATGTCGCGGACGCTGCCGCGGAAGCGCACCCGGTCGGCGATGCCGAGCCGCACCGCCCGGGCCCGCAGCTCCGGCTCCAGCGGACCGTCACCGAGGAAGTGCAGCTCCCAGTCGGGGTGGGCCGAGGCGGCCGCCGCGAAGGCGTCGAGCAGCCTGTCCAGTCGCTTGACCGGCTCGAGGCGCCCCACGGCGCCGACACGCCGGGTGTCCAGCGGCGCCGGGTCGAGCGGTCGGAAGGGCAGGGGGTTGGGCATCACCGCCGCGTTCGGCAGCCGCCGGCGCCGGAACTCCGCCGCGTCCGACTCGCTGAGGAACAGCGCCTTCTCGAGCGACGGGTAGTGCCGCAGGATCAGCTGGAGGTTGACGGTGGCGCGCGCCTGGAGGAAGGACTCGTGGTACTGCCCGATGGCTCTCACCCGTGGGGGCCGGTCGACGGAGTCCAGCCACACGGCCGCCCACGGCGAGCCGATGACCGCATAGCCCGGGCGGTCCCCCGGCACCGCCGCGAAGCGTCGGGCCAGCAGCCTGCGGGCCCTGTGCCGCTCGGCCCGCTCGGCGCGGGCCCGGCGCAGCCGGGCCGGGCTCAGGCGCTCGGCGAGGGAGCCGGCCTGCCACGCGGGCGACGAGGGCGCGCGGTAGAGCGTGGTGTGCCGGTAGCCGGGGTCGGCGTGGAAGGTGTGGGGCTCGGGGCTGGGTCGGATGCCGATCAGCTCGACGTCGTGGCCGCGTTCGGCGAAGCCCTGGGCCAGGGTGTGCAGCACCCGCTGGGATCCGCCCATCGAGTCGACGTCGATGCCGACCAGGAAGAGGTGCCGCCGCGCCGTCGCCTTCACCGCGGCCCCCTTTCGAAGAACAGGTCGACCACGGCCTTGCTCGACCGGCCGGTCTCGTAGGGGTTGAACCTCGCCTGGAACCGGGCGTACGCCTCCGCCCACCGCTCGCGCACCTCCGTCAGGTCCCGCAGCGCGGCGGCCAGTTCGCCGGTCGTGCGCAGCATCGGCCCCGGGGCGATGGCCGCCAGGTCGTAGTACGCGCCGCGGGAGGCGGACCGGTATTCCTCGTAGTCGTCGGCGTAGAGGAGGATGGGGCGTCCGAGGTTGGCGTAGTCGAACATCACCGACGAGTAGTCCGTGAGCAGCGCGTCGGAGGCGAGCATCAGGTCGTTGAGGTCGGTGAACTCGCGGCCGTCGCGCACCGCGTGGCCGAGCTCGCGGGGCACGGTGAAGCGGTCGTAGTAGTGCGGGCGGACCACGATCGTCCATTCCTCGCCCAGCCGGCCGGGGGCGCCCACCAGCTCGGCGAGGTCCACCCGGACCGAGTCGCCGCTGCCCCGGGCCCCGTCCCGGAAGGTGGGGGCGTAGAGCAGGACCTTGCGACCGTCCGGGATCTGCAGCCGCTCGCGAGTGTCCGCGGCCCGGTCGCGCTGGGCCGGGTCGTTCCAGCGGACGAGGGCGTCGTTGCGGGGCAGGCCGGTGCGCAGGAGCTCGCCGGTGTACCCGTTGGCACGTACGAACGTCCGCTCGAACTCGGGGCTGGGGGAGATCAGGGCGTCCCAGCGGGCCACCATCGCGCGGTGCTCCCGCTGTCGGTCGGGGCTCGCCAGCCGTAGCTCGGGGATGTCGAAGCCCATGTGTTTGAAGGCCTGGCCGTGCCAGGTCTGCAGATAGCGGGTGCCCGGTCGTTTGGTGAAGAGCACCGGGAAGCCGTGCGTGTCGACCCAGTAGCGGGCCCGGGCGACCGTACGGACGTACTCCCAGCCGCCGCGTCTGATCAGCTCCACGTCCTCGGGGTAGGAGGAGCGGCTGCCGGAGTGGGACCAGACGGCGCGCAGGGGGAGTCCTCGTCGGCGCAGCTCCTCGTGGATGTAGCGGGGGCTGTCGGCGTAGCCGCGGCCCTCCAGGGCCTCGAAGACGACGAGCTCGTCGTCGATGGGCAGTTTCTGCAGTTCGTGGTAGGCGAGGGCCTTGGCGCGGGGCCCGGTCACGCGGCGGGTCAGTCGGTGCGCGCCCCGGTGCAGGGGGGCCAGGCGGGGTGCCGCGGTCTCGGCGCGGCCGAGGGCGCCGGCGCGCTCCCAGCGCAGCTCCAGGCGTCCCGCGCCGTGCCCCTCGCATGCCGCCCGCACGGTGTGGCGGCCGACGCGCGCCCGCAGCGCCGGCGCTTCCGCGGGCATCAGCAGGGGGTCGGTGCGGGTGAGGCCCAGCCGTTCGAGGACGACGACGGGATGCCGCCGCCCGTGGAATCCCTTGGGGCCGAGGGGCACCCGGCGCAGATCGAGCTCGAGGGCGGCGGTGCGGACCTGGGCGCCGTCGTCGGCGGGCGCGTGGGAGAAGGGCACGGCCAGTGCCTCCTCCGTCGTCGCCACGCGCAGCTCCGCGGTGACGGCTTCGGGTCCGGCCAGGAGCCCTGCGGGGTCGTAGGTGCGCAGCGTGATCCGCAGGAGCGGTCCGGCCGGCTCGAGGAGCGTCACCTCGTGGCGCAGGGGGCCGGTGGCGAAGGGCTGGTCGTCCAGCCGCCAGGCGCTGATGTCCAGGGCGTCGGCGGCCCGTGCGTCCTCGGGCGGCGTCCGTCCCCAGTACGTGCGCCCGTCCGCGTCCCGGACGACATGGCGGGGGGCGAGTCGCGGCCGGTCAAGGGTGCGGGCGCACTCGGCGGCCTCGGCGAGCCGTCCCGCCCGCAGCAGGTACTGGCAGAGCTGCTGTTCGCGCGGCAGAGCGTCGAACGCCTCCGTCGCGATGCCCTCGAGGTAGGGCGTGACCGCGGCGGCGAACTCCTCGGTCCAGCGGTGGTCACGGAAGGGCAGGTCGCCGAGGTAGAGGCGGAGGTCGTGCCGGAGGAACTTGGCGTCCTTGGCGGGCCTGAGGTCGGCGTTGCCCGTGGTCTCCAGGAAGTCGTCGACGAGGCGGGCCACCGCGACGCGGTCCACGACGTTCTGGATCTTGTGCCGGCTGGAGGAAATGGACGGTCCCGCGGCGGGGTCGTCGGCGAGTCGCCAGGTGTAGACGGGCCAGGGAACGACCGCGAAGGCGCGGGCCAGGGTGAAGGCCTGGGCGGAGAACAGCTGGTCCTCGTAGTGCAGGTCCTCGGGGAAGCGCAGGCCGTGCCGCTCGATGAAGTCGGCGCGGTAGAGCTTGTTGGTGGAGAGGTGGTCCAGGAAGTATTCGGGCGCCTCCCGCAGGCCGTTGACCAGGCGGGTGTCCGTGAAGAGCTCGGGGTACCACAGGCCCGTGGTGCCGGTCTCCTCGAAGAGGCGGGTGACCTCGCCGGTGACGAAGTCGGCGCCGGTCCGCTCGGCGGTCAGCAGCAGCGACTTGCAGGAGTGGTAGGGCAGTTCGTCGTCGCTGTCGAGGAACATCACGAAGGGCGCGCGGGCGGCGTCGATGCCGGCGTTGCGCGGCGCGCCGCAGCCCCCGCTGTTGGCGGGCAGCCGCAG
>KL569399.1:2412-14681 GCA_000715685.1 Streptomyces lilacinus | reverse complement strand
CCAGCCGCAGCAGGCGCACGCGCGGGTCGGCGGCGGCCAGGGCGCGGGCGACGCGCGGGGTGTCGTCCGTGGAGCAGTCGTCCACGACGAGGACCTCGAGGTCTCGCAGCGACTGCCCGAGGACCGAGCGCACGGCACGCGGCAGTCTTCGCGCGTCGTTGTAGACGATGACGACGACGCTCACGGCGGCAGCGGACATGGGTCACCTCGCTTCGGCATCGGGACGGGCCTCAACACCCCTACACAGAGAGTAACTATCACTACTCTCCGTGACAACCCCTGATGTCCGCGCCCTCCGCCGAGCCGCCAGCGCCAGCACCGCCGCCAGCCCGCCGAACATCACGATGTCCCGGAACGCGTGGCGCTGCGCCGTGTCCAGCCCCGGCCACGGCACCCCGCCCAACTGCGGCACCAGCGGCATCCAGAACCACACCGACCGCGCCGCCGCGCCCCGCACCACCGCCGAGACCGCCAGCGAGGGCACCACGACCAGCGCGTAGTTGAGGAACGACGGGCGCGAGACCACGAACGCGGCCAGCATCAGCAGCGAGGCGCACTCCACGAGCCGCAGCCCCGCCTCTCCCCCGCACCGCCACCGCAGCCACGCGAAGTACAGCACCGTCAGCGCGCCCGCCGCCGCGAGCGCGAGCGCCACCGCGTGCGGCACCCCCAGCCGGGGCAGCACCGTCGACCACGACGCGTCGTACGGCCGCGCGTAGGCGTCCTGGCCGTGCAGCAGGAAGGGCAGCGTCCGGGTGAAGAACAGCACCGGTCGCGGCATCGCCGACGCCGCCACCAGGGACACCGCGGCCGGGATGACCACCGCCCAGGCGAGCGCCCGCCACCGTCGCGCCAGGACGAACACCAGCAACACCGGCACCAGCATCGGCTTCATCGCCACCGCCGCCCCGACCACCGCGCCCGCCGAGGTCCACTTCCCGTGCCGCGCCAGCAGCAGCGCCGCCGGGAACGCCACCACCGACGCCGCCGTCCAGTTGCCGAGGAAGACCAGGCTGTGGAAGGGCAGGAACAGTGCGATCCCGAATGCCAGGGCCACCGCCAGCCGGCTGTCCACCCGCACGTCGAAGATCCACAGCGCGAGCACCGCCCCCACCGCCACCAGCGCGCCCGTCACCACCGGCACGGCGTAGAAGAGCACCCGCTCGGAGAAGAACGTCTGCGGCACCGCCGCGAAGACCGCGCCCGGCAGGTAGAGGAACCGCTTGTCGGCGTAGGGCGAGCCGCCCTCCATCAGCGTCCGCGCGGCCCGCACCACGACCTCGTTGTCGATGCCCGTGCGGTCCTTCGCGTACGCCCGCACCGAGCTCAGGGTGTACACCAGCACCGCCGCCGTCAGCGCCGGCCACGACGCGCGGGCGCGCAGCCAGCGGGCGGCGACGTCGGCGGGGGGCGGCCGGACCTCCGTCGAACTCATCGGCCGACGACCTCCAGCAGCGCCAGCCCGCGCGGCCCCTCGGCCGCCTTCCTGAGCCAGGGGTCGTCCGGGGCCAGCCCCGGCCCGCCCTTCTTCTGCAGCACCCATCGAACGCCGTACTCCTTGAGGATGCCGAGCCGCTCGGCCCGGGAAGCGGCGGGAGCGAAGTAGCGCCGCGTGGCGTCCCGGCGCCGCTCCTCGTCGGGGAGGAAGAGATCGGGGTAGGCGGGGGCGACGGTGTACGGACCGTAGGCGGGGAGCGTCCGCAGGGCGTAGTAGTCGTCCGTCATCACCGTCGCCCCCTTGGGCACCTTCGCGGCCGCCCAGCCGAAGCCCGGCCACAGGGCGACGGCCCGCGCCTGCCGCAGACCCGGCGGAACGGCGTCCGGGCGCAGCACGTACGACAGCACGCCCGCCTGCGCCCACGCCCCGACCGCCAGGGCCACCGCGGCCGCGCCGGGCAGGGCCCACCGCAGCCGGGCCGGCCAGGCCGGCCCGGACGCCCGTGGCGATCCGGCGCCCTCCAGCGCCTCCGCGACCTCCACGGCGAGCGCGATCTGCGCCGGGAGCAGCACGGCGGGCAGCACCCGCCCCCACGCCCAGTGCCCGCTCAGCCCGCCCGCCACGAACACCGCGAGCCCCAGCGCGAACAGGAGCACCAGGGGGTCGCGGCGGTCCCGCCACCACCGCGCACCCAGGGCCACCACGCCCACCGTCACCAGGCAGAACTTCTCCGCGAGCCGGCCGTAGAGCGGTCGGTGGATCGCGTCCAGCCCGCCGCCGAGCAGCGCGAGGAAGGAGTAGTACGGCCAGCACAGCGGCAGCACCAGGGCCAGCAGTCCCCCGGCCGCCAACCGCGCCGACATGCCCCGGTCCGGCCACGGGCGCGCTCCCAGCACCACCGCCACCGCCCCCAGCGCCGCCACGGCGCCCGTGAACTGATGGATCAGCAGCACCGACGCCAGCAGCACCCCGAGCCCCAGGAACCACGCCAGCCCCCAACCACCCGTCAGCGCCCACCGCAGCAGCGCCCACAGGTGCAGGGCGAGGCCCAGGGCGAGGGTGCTGGGGTACGACAGCGTCAGGCACAGCGACGTCAGGCCCGGCACCCCGCTCCAGGCGAAGAGCCCCACCCCGTACAGCAGCTGTCTCTTATACACCGATCCCCGTGCCCAGCGCCACCAGACCGGCCAGTCCGGCCAGTCGCAGGACCCCGAAGGTGCCCCAGCCGGTCGCCTTCGCGACGAGCGCCAGCGCGACCGCCCACGGCGAGTAGTAGGGGCTGTCGGTGTCCTCGTCGACCAGGGGATTACCGGGATGGAGCAGATCCGTGCGCAGCCGTTCGAGCACCGCGCCGTGCATCCCCAGATCGCCGGACCACGGCAGCCGCACCACCATCAGCAGCAACAGGACGGCCAGCAGCAGGGCGGCGACGGCGACCGCCCGGTACGCCGGGCGGGCCCTGGGGGCGATGGCCGGCACGGCAGGGTCAGTGGAGGCGCTTGCCGGGCGCGGCCGCCGACCTGAGCGCTCTGGAGCGCAGCCTCCAGGGCATGGCGACGGATTCGAGCTGCACGGCCAGGTCCATCTTCGACTCCCCGGCGGTGCGGTCCTCGAAGTGGATCGGCACCTCCATGACGGTGAAGCCGGCCCGCAGCGCGCGGTATTTGGTCTCGACCTGGAAGCTGTAGCCGGCGCTGTCGACGCTGCCGAGGCCGATGGCGCGCAGCGCGTCCGCGCTCCACAGGTTGAAGCCGCCGGTGATGTCGCGGACGCGGGTGCCGAGGATGCCGCTGGCGTAGGCGTTGGCCCAGCGGGAGAGCAGCTTGCGGTGGGTCTTCCAGGCGTCGGAGAGGGTGCCGCCGGGCACGTACCGGCTGCCCACGACGACGTCCGCGCCGGTGGCGAGGGCGACGCCGAGCATCTCGGCGACCTTGTCGGTGGGGTGGCTGCCGTCGGCGTCCATCTGCAGGACGTAGGCGGCGCCCTCGTCGACCGCCCGTTCCATGCCGGCCGCGTAGGCGCGGCCGAGGCCGTCCTTGGTGGTGCGGTGCAGCACGCCCATGCGGGTGCGACCGGGCTCGTTGTACTTCTCGGCCAGTTGCTCGGCGACGGTCCCGGTGCCGTCGGGGCTGTTGTCGTCGACAACCAGCAGGCGCAGCCCTTCCAGCGGCAGGGCCATGAGTGCCTCGGCCATGGTGGGCAGGTTCTGCGCCTCGTTGTAGGTGGGCATCACCACGGTCAGCGGGGTGCGGCCCCATTCGGCAGGGAGCGGTGTCGCGGTGGTGGGGGTTCGCGGAGCGCTCATGGGCAAGTCCTCGGGCAGACAGTTTGCAGGCGGTTGGGTTTCAAACACACGATCGGCTTCCATACGATCACACCGCGGAGAAGCGGATGGCGGCGTCCGGGATCGCGGTGCCGCACCAGACGCGGGCGCCCTCGCACAGCTCGTTGTCCGCGCCGATCTCGGAGCGGTCGCCGATCACCGCGCCGTCGAGCACGGTCCGCGGGCCCACCCGGGCACCCGCGCCGACCATGGAGGCCCGCACCCGCGCGCCGGCCTCGACGCGGGCGCCGTCCAGGACGACGGAGCCCTCCACCTCGGCCCCCGCCGCGATGTGCGCCCCGGCGCCCACGACCGTGCCGCCGCCGAGCCGGGCCCCGGCGTCGACGCGGGCCCCGGGCAGCACGAGGTACTCGCCGGGCTCGCCGGGGACCGCCGGGGAGTGGACGATGCCGCGCACCAGGTCGGCGGAGGCCTGGACGAAGGACGCGGGCCGGCCCAGGTCGAGCCAGTACGAGGAGTCGACCACCCCGTGCAGCAGCGCCTCGGCGGCGAGCAGCCCGGGGAAGGTCTCGCGTTCCACGGAGACCGGGCGGCCTGCGGGAATGGCGTCGATGACCTCGCGCCGGAAGACGTAGGCACCGGCGTTGATCTGGTCGGTGACGATCTCGTGCGGGTGGCGCGGCTTCTCGGTGAAGGCGAGGACCCGGCCGTCGGCGTCGGTGGGGACGAGGCCGAAGGCGCGGGGGTCCGCCACCCGGGTGAGGTGCAGGGTGACATCGGCCTGGGCCCGCTCGTGGCGCAGCAGCAGGGCCCTGATGTCGAGGCCGGTGAGGATGTCGCCGTTGAAGACGAGGACGGGGTCGGAGGCGCCGGCGTCCAGGGCCCGGGCGGCGTGCCGGATGGCCCCGCCGGTGCCGAGCGGTTCCTCCTCATGGACGTACGTCAGCCGCAGTCCGTGCGCGGAGCCGTCGCCGAAGTAGGGCTCGAAGACCTCGGCCAGATAGGAGGTGGCCAGGACGACGTGGTCGACGCCGGCCGCCTTGGCCCGGGCCAGCTGATGGGCGAGGAAGGGCACCCCGGCGGCCGGGACCATGGGTTTGGGCGTGTTGATGGTGAGCGGCTGGAGTCGGGTCCCCTTGCCGCCGACGAGCAGTACCGCCTCTGTCATGCCAGTTCCTCGCCCATTGTGGTCGCACCGTCGCACTGCGTCAGTTTTTGCGGCAATTTACACTACAATCGGTTGTCTACGTGAGATGTCCGCTACGCGTGGCGACCGTATCTGGAGAGGCCCTTGCGACCGACGCAGCCGACGCAATCCAGGGGGAAGCGTGCGACCGGCCCGAAGCGCCTGCTGGCGCTCGGTCGGGAGTTCGCGAAGTTCGGCACGGTGGGCGGCCTGGGGATCTTCGTCAACCTGGGCGTCTTCAACGTGTGCCGAGGTGCCACCGGGCTGCCGGTGGTGCGCTGCAGCGTGATCGCGACCACCGTCGCCATCGCGTTCAACTACCTGGGCCTGCGCTACTTCACCTACCGGGACCGCGACAAGAGCCACCGCAGCAAGGAGGTCGCGCTCTTCGCGGTCTTCAGCGTCGTCGGCCTGGTGATCGAGAACGGTGTGCTCTACGTGGCCACCTACGGCTTCGGCTGGGGCGGGCCGCTCCTGGGCAACCTCTTCAAGTTCCTGGGCATCGGCACGGCCACGCTGTTCCGCTTCTGGTCCTACCGTGCGTGGGTCTTCAGAGCCCTGCCCGGCCACGGTGGGCGGCACGGCTCGCGTCACGGCGACCCGTCGAACAGCACGAGCAACCCGGCCGCGTACCAACCCGAGACCACCGCACCTCCACCGTAGAGACACACCCGCACCCCCAGCGGAACACGCCCGAGCGGCCGCGCCACCAACAGCAGCAGAACCGGCAGGAAAGGCAGCATGAAACGTGGCTTGGAGAACGGTGACCCGGGCGTCCCCACCATCAGCAGCCACGCCCCGGCCACCACCACGACCAACGGCCACGGCACCCGCCGGTCCAGCGCCAGGGCCAGCACCCCGGCGGCCGTCAGCAGCACCACGGCGAGCACGCCCACCTGCCGCACGTCACCGGCGGCCCCCAGGTCGCGGTAGAGCAGGATGCGGCGCAGCACCCCCAGCGTGCCCACGCCGAAGTCGAAGGACTGCCCCCAGGCCCGCTCCGCCTCGAACCAGCCGTCCCAGCGGCCCACCCGACTGCCCAGGAAGAGCCAGCTGACCAGCAGCCCCAGGGGCGCGACGGCCAGCGCCGCCCACGGCCGCCAGCCGTCGCGCCGGCGCAGCGCCGCCCATCCGGCGGCCGCCAGCAGCGCCGCGATCAGCACCGTCGCCGTGGGCCGTACGGTGCCGGCGAAGGCGCACAGCACTCCGGCCGCGAGCCAGCGCTCCCGCACCAGCGCCACCAGGGCCCACACCAGGAACGCGCTGAAGACGGCCTCGGAGTACGGCACCCACAGCGCGAAGGCGTACGGGCAGCAGGCCCACAGCGCCACGCAGGCGTAGCCGGCGCCCGGCCGGCCGCCCAGCGACCGTACGAGCGCGTACACGCCGACCGCCGCCACCGCCGCGGCGCACCACGACACCAGCACCCCGGCATAGGCGTGGGGCAGGCCGCTGACCAGGTGGACGCCCCGGATCAGGGCGGGGACGAGCGGGAAGAAGGCGAGCCGGTTGTACTCGGGCGTCCCGTCGGGCCGGTAGAGGAGCGCGCTCGGGTAGCCGCGCTCGGCGACGTGCAGGTAGTGACCACTGTCCCAGCGGTACAGCAGCCAGCGCACGCCGTGGCCGAGGTGATGGTTGACCACCAGCAGGACCGTGAAGCCGAGGGCGGCCACGGACAGCTGGACGGCCGCCGCGACGGCCGCTTCCCGGTACGCCGGCCGGGTGGACACAAGCCGTCGAACGACCGACATCCATCTCTCTTTGCAGTACGAAAGGGGCGGCTCCGGGGGTTTTCCCCGGAGCCGCCCCTTTCATGCGGGTGCGGCGGTCGCCGATCAGGTGTGCGAACGCAGCAGCGTACGCATCGTCCTCATGGCCACCGAGAGGTTGGCCAGGTCGAAGGCGTCGGAGCCCCGGATCTCGTCCAGCGTGGTGCGGGCGCGGGTGAGGATCGCGGCGTTGCGCTCCTCCCACTCCAGGAAGCGCTGCTCCGGGGTGGAGGCGCCGTTGCCCGCGGAGAGGACCTCGGCGGTGAGCGCCGCGTGGGCGGCGTAGAGGTCCTCACGGATGGAGGCGCGGGCCATGGACTGCCAGCGGTCGGCCCGCGGCAGCTCGATGATCCGGTCCATCAGCTGGGTGATGTGCAGCCGGTCGGCCAGGTCGTAGTAGACCTCGGCCACGTCCAGCGGCTCCTTGCCCGTGCGGTCGGCGGTGGCGACGATGTCGAGCGCCGGGAAGACGGACGAGAAGCCCGCGACCTTCACCGCCAGCTCGTCGGGCACCTCGGCGGCGACCAGCTCGTCGTGGATGGACTGCCACCACTCCATGTCGGCGCCGCGCAGCAGCTTGGGCAGCTCGGTCCAGACCGAGTCGACCGCGTCGCGGAAGAAGTCGATGGTGTCCGCCAGCTGCAGCGGCTGCGGCCGGTTGTTGAGCAGCCAGCGCGTGCCGCGCTCGACCAGTCGGCGGGAGTGCAGCCGGATCCGGGTCTGGACGTCGGCCGCCACCACGTTGTCGAGCGCCTCGACGGCGTCCCAGACCTCGTTCAGGGCGAAGATCTCGCGGGCCGCGGTCTGCGCCCGGACGATCTCCTCCAGCGAGGCGCCGGTCTCCTCCCGCAGGCGGTGCAGGAAGGTCGAGCCGCCGGAGTTGACCGTGTCGTTGACCAGGACGGTCGTGACGATCTCGCGACGCAGGGCGTGGCTGTCGATCTGCTCGCCGAACGACGTGCGCAGCGCGTTCGGGAAGTAGGCGTACAGCAGGCGCTGCAGGTACGGGTCGTCGGGCAGCTCGGTGGCGAGCAGCTCCTCAGCCGTGGTGATCTTGATGTAGGCGAGGAGGACGGCCAGCTCGGGCTGGGTCAGCCCGCGGCCGGCGGACAGCCGCTCACGGATCTGCCGGTCGGTGGGCAGGAACTCAAGGGCCCGGTCGAGGTGACCGTCGCGGCTGAGGCGGCGCATGATCCGCTGGTGGGCGTGGAGCAGGCTGGGCGCCTGGGCCACACCGTTGGCCAGGGCCACGTTCTGCGCGTAGTTGTTGCGCAGGACGAGCTCGCCGACCTCGTCGGTCATCTCCGCCAGGAGCTTGTTGCGCTGCTTGACGGTCATGTCGCCCTCGACGACCAGACCGTTGAGCAGGATCTTGATGTTCACCTCGTGGTCGGAGGTGTCCACGCCGGCGCTGTTGTCGATGGCGTCGGTGTTGACGCGGCCACCGGTGGAGTCGGGCCCGCCGGACAGGGCGAACTCGATGCGGCCGAGCTGGGTGAGGCCCAGGTTGCCGCCCTCGCCGACGACCTTGACCCGCAGGTCCTCGCCGTTGACACGAATGGCGTCGTTGGCCTTGTCGCCGACGTCCGCGTGCGACTCGGTGGACGCCTTGACGTACGTGCCGATGCCGCCGTTCCACAGGAGGTCCACGGGGGAGCTGAGGATGGCCTTCATCAGCTCGGCGGGCGTCATCTTGGTGATGCCCGGCTCGATGCCGAGGGCCTCGCGCACGTGGGCGTTGATCGGGATCGACTTGGCCGTACGGGGGTGGACGCCGCCGCCCGCGGAGAGCAGCGAGGTGTCGTAGTCGGCCCAGGAGGAACGCGGCAGCTCGAACAGGCGGCGGCGCTCGGCGTAGGAGACGGCCGCGTCCGGGTTCGGGTCGAGGAAGATGTGCCGGTGGTCGAAGGCGGCGACCAGGCGGATGTGCTCGGAGAGCAGCATGCCGTTGCCGAAGACGTCACCGGACATGTCGCCGACGCCGACGACCGTGAAGTCCTGGGTCTGGGTGTTGTGGCCCAGCTCGCCGAAGTGCCGCTTGACGGACTCCCAGGCGCCGCGGGCGGTGATGCCCATGCCCTTGTGGTCGTAGCCGGCCGAGCCGCCGGAGGCGAAGGCGTCGCCCAGCCAGAAGCCGTAGGACTCGGCGACCTGGTTGGCGATGTCCGAGAAGGTCGCGGTGCCCTTGTCTGCGGCGACGACGAGGTAGGTGTCGTCCTCGTCGTGGCGCACGACGTCCTTGGGCGGGACGACCTCGCCGCCGACCATGTTGTCGGTGATGTCGAGCAGACCGGAGATGAAGGTCTTGTACGAGGCGATGCCCTCGGCCAGCCAGGCGTCGCGGTCGACGGACGGGTCCGGGAGCCGCTTGCCGACGAAGCCGCCCTTGGCGCCGACGGGCACGATGACGGTGTTCTTCACCATCTGCGCCTTGACCAGGCCGAGGATCTCGGTGCGGAAGTCCTCGCGCCGGTCCGACCAGCGCAGACCACCGCGGGCGACCTTGCCGAAGCGCAGGTGCACGCCCTCGACGCGCGGGGAGTAGACCCAGATCTCGAAGGCCGGGCGCGGCGCCGGCAGGTCCGGGATCGCCTGCGGGTCGAGCTTGATCGACAGGTAGGGGTGCGGGGCGCCGGAGGCGTCGCGCTGGAAGTGGTTGGTGCGCAGCGTGGCCTTGATGACCGTGAGGAAGGAGCGCAGGATGCGGTCCTCGTCCAGGCTCGCGACCTGGTCGAGGGCGCCGTCCAGCTCCTCCTCGAGCCCGTCGATCAGCTCGGTGCCGGCGCGCTGCAGCGCGGGCGACATCCGGGCCTCGAACAGGTTGACCAGGAGGCGGGTGGTGTGGACGTTGTTGCTGAGGGTGTCCTCCATGTACGCCTGGCTGAAGGTGGAGCCGGCCTGCCGCAAGTACTTGGCGTAGGCCCGCAGCACCATCGCCTGACGCCAGTCGAGACCGGCCTTCAGCACGAGCATGTTGAAGTTGTCGTTCTCCGCCTCGCCGGTCCAGACGGCCGCGAAGGCCTCCTGGAAGCGGCTGCGCGCGTCGTCGCCCTCGATGCGCTCGGGCATCCGCAGCCCGAAGTCGTAGACCCAGGCGGTCGTGCGGTCCGCGCAGCGCAGCTCGTACGGACGCTCGTCGACGACCTCGACGCCGAGGCGGTGGAGCACCGGCAGGACCGCGGAGAGGGAGACGGGCTCGCCGGCGCGGTAGATCTTGAAGCGGCGCTCGCCGGGGGCCGCGCCCACCGGCTCGTAGAGGCTGAGCGCGAAGTCGCGGTCGCCGCCGGCGGCGGTCAGCTTCTCCAGGTGACCGAGGTCGGAGACGGCGCTGCGGGGGTTGTGGTCGGCCTTGTAGCCCTCGGGGAAGGCCTGGCCGTAGCGGCGCAGCAGCTCGGCGGCGCGCTCCTCGCCGACCTCGGCGGTGAGGGTCTCGGCGAAGCCGTCGGCCCAGGAGCGGGCGGCCTCGACCAGGCGGGCCTCGATGCGGTCGACGTCGGCCTCGCTGAGGTCGGGCAGCACGGAGCCGGGCTCGACGCGGACGACGAAGTGCAGCCGGGAGAGGACCGACTCGGTGTTCCAGGCGGTGAAGTCGACGCTGGTGCCGCCGAGCTCCTCCTTGAGGATGTCGATCAGGCGCAGCCGGACGCCGGTCGTGTACCGGTCGCGCGGCAGGTAGACGAGGGCGGAGTAGTAGCGCCCGTACTCGTCGCGGCGCAGGTACAGCCGCAGCCGACGGCGCTCCTGCAGGTAGAGCACGCTGGTGGCGATGGCCCGCAGCTGGTCGGCCTGGGTCTGGAACAGCTCGTCGCGCGGGTAGGTCTCCAGGATCTGGAGCAGGTCGCGGCCGTCGTGGCTGTCGGGGCTGAAGCCGGCGTCGTCGAGGACCTTGGCCACCTTGCGGCGGATGACCGGGACGCGGCGGACGGACTCGGTGTAGGCGGCCGAGGAGAACAGGCCCAGGAAGCGGCGCTCGCCGACCACGTTGCCCTCGGCGTCGAACTTCTTCACGCCGACGTAGTCGAGGTAGGACGGGCGGTGCACGGTGGCGCGGCTGTTGGCCTTGGTGAGGACGAGCAGCTTGTGCTCGCGGGCCTTGGCGCGGGCGTCCGCCGGGAGCCGGCTGAAGGAGGGCGAGGAGGGGCGGGACAGCGGCGCGTGGTGGCCGTCGTGGTGCCCGTCGGCGGTCTGGGCGGGGTCGGAGCGCAGGATGCCGAGGCCGGTGCCGGGAACGGCCGTGAGGACGTCCTCCTCCTCGCCGTCGGTGGCGACCTTGGTCAGGTCGTACTCGCGGTAGCCGAGGAAGGTGAAGTGGTCGGCGGCCAGCCAGCGCAGCAGCTCGCGGGCCTCGTCGATCTCGGTCTGCGGGACGTCGGCCGTCGGCTCGTCCGCCAGCCCGTCGGCGATGCGCAGCGCGGCGTCGCGCATCTTGCCCCAGTCCTCGACGGTCTCGCGGACGTCGGACAGGACGCGCAGCAGGTCGGCGGCAACCTGCTTGAGGTCGTCGCGGTCGGTCTCGCGGTCGATCTCGACGTGGATCCAGGACTCGACGAGGGCGTCGTGCGGCAGCTCGGCGTCCTTGCCGGCGCCGTGCGCGTCGCAGGCGGAGCCGAGGACCTCCAGGAGGCGGCCGGTCACGTCGCGGCGGACGACCACCTGGGGGTGGATGACGACGTGGATGCCGCGGTTCTGGCGGGAGAGCTCGTTGGTGACCGAGTCGACCAGGAAGGGCATGTCGTCGGTGACGACCTCGACGACGGAGTGGCTGGACGTCCAGCCGTTCTCCTCCACCGTCGGGGTGTGGACCCGGACGTTGGCGGTGCCCTGGGGACGGGTCTCGGCGAGGCGGTAGTGCGAGAGGGCCGCGCCGTAGATGTCGACCGGGTCGCGGCCGGTGAGGTCCTCGGGGGCGGTGTGCAGGTAATAACGCTGGAGGTAGGCGGTCAGGGTCCCCTGGTCGAGTCCGCCCTCGCCCTGGGAACCGGCCGGGTGCGCTCCGCCCGCCGGGCTGCCTTCAGCGACGCGGGCCGCCCGCTCGAGCAGCTCGGCCTTTGCTTCGTCCAGCTTGGTCTGCATGTCCTCTGGCTCCTGTCGCGCGCCGTTGCGAGACATAGGTGGTGATGGCTTCACGTCGCGACACGGGATGTCCCGTCGCCTTCGACGGTATGCCGGGATGAGGGGTGACCGGGCCGTTCTCGGCGAACTTCGCGAACATCGTCACCAACGGCCGGTTCCGGGGATCGGCGACTGCCCGGGCACCGTGGCGACCCGGGGGCAGGACAGGGGCGCCGTCGCCCCCGTCGGATATCGCGCTGATCACCTGGTAAGGCTATCGCTCTTTACCCCGCTGACGTCACGAGCCGCTTCTGTACAAATCCCGGCGTCAAACTTTGACGCTGTGGACAGCGCGGGTCAGCCGACGAGACGTTCCGCCTCGGCAACGGCCTCCGCCAGACTGTCCACGACCGGCACCCCGGCCGCCGCCAGGCTCTCGCGGCTGTGCGATCCGCCGGTGTACAGCACGGCCCGCGCGCCCACGTGCGCGGCGGCGACCGCGTCGTCGACGGCGTCGCCGATGACGACGGTGCGGCGGGC
>KL569399.1:1303-2164 GCA_000715685.1 Streptomyces lilacinus | reverse complement strand
CCACACCCTCGAGCCCGACGAGGTGGCGGGCCATGTGCTCGGCCTTGCTGCCGCCGGAGGGGCCGGTGCGTCCGTCCACCCGGATGAACCTGCGCTCGATGCCGAAGCCCCGCACCAGCGGCACCAGGTCGTCGTGTCCGTACATCGACATGATCGACTGGGTGCCGCCGTCGTCCTGCCAACGGGCCAGCAGCGACTCCGCGCCGTCGGCGAGGCCGCAGCGTATGTGATGGTCCCGGTAGTACCGGTGGAAGACGCCGTCCATGTGGTCCCACTCGGCCTGGGTGGGCAGGCGGCCCATCAGCCGCTCGTAGAAGCGCGGGATCGGCACGCAGTACAGCTCGCGGTACCGTGCGAGGGTGATCGGCTCGAGGCCGATCTCGGCGAAGGCGGCGTTCGTCGCCGACATTACTGCGTCGATGTCGTGGAACAACGTGCCGTTCCAGTCCCACACGATGTGCGGCGCGTCCGTGCGCATGCTGTGCATCCCCATGCCTCGAAACGGTACCCGCGGGCTCTGACAACGCGGCCGCCGTCCCCCCGACCTCGGACTCAGAGCAGGTTCGGGATCTCCTGCACGCCGAACCACATCAGCTCGTGGTCCTCGACGCCGTCCACCGTGAACCGCGCGTCCTCGTCGCCCCGGTCCGCGGCGCCCAGCGCGGCGGCCGCGGCGGCCACGTCCCCCTCGGCGTCGTCGGAGTCGACGTGCACGGAGGCGGCCTTCGTCAGCGGCACGGTCTCCGCAAGCCGCACGCCGCCGACGGCCTCGTGGTCCGGGCCGCGCTCCGGGTCGACGGTCACCCCGCCGTCGGGCACGTCGACGGCGACGACCACGCGCCGGCGCGGCGCCCCTGGATC
>KL569399.1:0-1060 GCA_000715685.1 Streptomyces lilacinus | reverse complement strand
ATGTGTATAAGAGACAGAGCCCAGGGCGGCCCGGCTCAGCGCGGCGTACTCGAGCTCCTCGATGTCGTCGGAGACGTACCACTCGCGCAGCGCGGGAGTGACGGCGTAGGCGTCCAGCGGGGCCGGGCCCAGGTGGCCCGCCTTGTGCGCCTCGGCGAGACCGAGGAGGGTCAGGGGGACGTAGACGCGCATGACCGCCGCTTTCCTGATTCCTGAGGGTTTACGGATAGTGCTGCCAGCATACGGGCGCGAGTCCCCCTTCGAAGTGCCGGTGCCCCGCCGTGCGGCCGGCCGCCGGAGGGCGGTCTCCCCCGCATCGCCCCGACCGTACGGGGCCACTCCCCCGGATAGGTGAACGGCGCCCGGCCTCGCCGAGGGCCCGGCGGCTCCTTGCCGCTGCCGGAAAGCCGGCGATAGAAGATCCGTCGACCAGACCTACCGCCCGGTTTCGGAGCCGGGCCCGGCGTCCCGGGGGAATCGCGTGTGCGGGAACCAGCAGAACCGGCAGGCGTCCAGCCAGCCGTCCACCCACCCGGTCGGCCCACTGCCGAACCGGGCTTCCGGTCCGCTCTCCCTGAGCGGGGGTGCGGGAAGCGGGCCTCCGCGGCGTACGGATTCCCGCCGCAAGGACTCGCGGCGCCCCGCCGCCACGGTGGCTGCCCGCCGCCGGGACCGGGAGCTGCGGCACCCGCGCTACTGGTTCGCGGAACGGCTGCTGCTCACCCTCAGCGGGCAGCGCCCGGTGCACTGGATGATCGGCTTCACCCTGCCCCCGGCCTACGACCAGCTGGCCGAGCTGGCACCCGGGGCGCCCCTGCGCCCCCGGCCGCCGGAGCGCGGCGCCCCGTACGTCCGGCACTGCGACGAGTTCCAGCCGCGGCCCGGGGTGATCGAGGCGTTCGCCCGGATCGCCTCCGGCGACCGGCTGCAGGCGCTGGCCTTCCGGCTGGAGCACGGTCGGGACCAGCGGTGGCGGTGCGCGGCCGTGGAGCTGGGCGGGGTCCGTGCCTGACACGCCGCGGGGGCGGGACACCCCAAGGCCTGTCTCTTATACACATCT